>JAZUIS010000014.1:0-6814 GCA_045642345.1 Lachnospiraceae bacterium | reverse complement strand
CGAAGTTAAATAAAATTTCTGTATTTGAATATCTGGAATGTCTTAATAACATTGATGATGTGAATAAAGCAAAGCTGTTTTTGCCGATTATATGCTTTTTGCTTGTTGCGGGAGTATTCAATTTAAATGCTACTGTTGCAATATTATTGCTTGTTGCATTATTTAGCGTTAATACAATTGTTTACTTTAAGATAATGAAAAACATCAAACCTTATATTGTATGTTTTGCATATATTATTAAAGCAATTAAAACTGCTGAAAAAATTAAAGAAATAGATTCAAAAGAATACAATTCATTCAGCTCGATTAAAAGATGTTCTTTTATTCTTGGAAGCCTTTCGGGAGCAACTGCCCACGGAGGAGCCGGAACCCCCCTTGATATGATTCTGGATCTGCTTAAAATGGCATTTCATCTTGATATACTAAGATTCTATTTTATGGTAGATAAAGTTAAAAAGAATAAGGATGATATCGTTGCTTTGCTGGAACATATGGGCATGATTGATGTATATATAAGCGTATCGGAATACCGTAAGGGGCTTACCTATTACTGTTTACCGGAGTTTATGGATTCTAAACACTATGAAGTAGTTGATGCATATCATCCGCTTTTGGAAAACCCTGTGGCTAATTCCCTTGCCACCGAAAAATCCGTATTGCTTACAGGTTCGAATGCCTCAGGCAAATCTACTTTTTTAAGAACGGTATCGATTAATACGCTTTTGGCCCAGAGTATCAATACCTGTCTTTGCAGGAAATATGAAGCACCCTTTTATATGCTTTGTTCATCCATGTCCTTATCGGATTCGGTAACGAAGGGCGACAGCTTTTATATGGCGGAGATTAAATCGATTAAGCGTATTCTGGAGCTTATGGAAGCTAATAAAGAAAATTGTATAATGGTTGTTGTTGATGAGGTATTAAAGGGAACAAATACAATCGAAAGAATTGCATCAAGTTCTTCAATTCTTAAGTTTTTAAACGATGATAGGATTATGTGCTTTGCAGCAACCCATGATATTGAATTAACCGCAATCCTTAAAGAGGAATACGACAATTATCATTTTAGCGAAGATATAGAGGTAAATGACATAAGATTTTCATATGTTTTGAAGGAAGGCCCAAGCAAAACCACCAATGCAATTAAGCTGTTGCTTCATCTGGACTTCCCTGAAGAAATAATTGATGAATCCACATCAAAAGTCATGAAATTTAAGGAAAACGGTGTCTGGGTATAGGTTTTTGCTTTTGACATTATAATATAGGTTTGATATATTAAAAATAGAGTTTTGAAGGGAGAATTTATATGAGCAATTTACTAAGCTTTTTATCATATTTTCAGGCATATCTGGTAACGGTAATATGCTGCGCGGCAATCATGGGAGTTGCAATTTTTATCGGAATTAAGTTACGTAAGAGTAAGAACAATAAGGAATTGACAATCGATGCCCAAGGAAGCGAAACAGAAAATTAAATTATTGTACTTAATGGAGGTCCTGCTTAGTAAGACAGACGAAAACAACTGTCTTTCCGCTCAGGACCTCATTGATTATCTGGCCCAAAAAGATATAATTGTTGAGCGAAAGACCATATTTTCGGATATAGCAACACTTAAAGAATTTGGGCTTGATGTTTATGTGTCAAAAGCAAAGGACAAATCGGGATATTATGTTCTGGCAAGAGACTTTGAGCTTGCAGAGCTTAAAATCATTGTTGAAGCGATACTGTCAAGTAAGTATATTTCTTCCAAGAAATCAAAGGAATTAATCCGAAAGCTGGAGACTTTGGTTGGACCTTCCGACAGGAAAATGCTTGAAAGAGAAGTATTTGTATCAGGAAGAGTTAAAACAGAGAACGAGAGTATCTTTTATAATGCCGATATTCTGCATAATGCCATGCTTAAGAATCAGGAGATCTCTTTTATTTACCTTGACTGGAACATAAATAAGGAACTTGTCCCCAGAAGGAATAAAAAGCAGTACAGAGTATCACCCTGGGCTCTTACGATTAAAGACGATAATTATTATCTTATTGCCTATGACAGTGAGAAAAATGAAATACGTCATTATCGAGTAGATAAGATGAAAGACATCAAAGGCATTCAAAGATCCTTAAGACAGGGTAAAGAAGAATTTGAGTCATTTGACGTGGGAGAGTATTCCACCAAGAATTTCGGAATGTTCAGGGGGGATAGCGAAATGGTTTCCCTTACGCTTCCGGAAAGTAAAATAGGTATTATTTTTGACCGCTTCGGCAAAGATATAGATGTACGACCCCTAAAAAAGAATCTTGTATCCGTAAGAGTGCCTGTTCTTGTGTCAAATCAGTTCTTCGGATGGCTTGCGGGAATCGGACCGGATTTTAAGATTACGATGCCGAAAGACGTTAAAATACAATATATAGATTACCTTAAGTCGATATTAACAACATATGGTGAAAATGAATAGGAATTTTTAACAAAGTTCCTATTCTTTTTTTATGCAGTTTTTCTAATTACCTTCGTTGACATCCCCTCTGTTTAACTATATACTAATTTTGTGAGCACTATATCTTGTGATTGGTGCACATGAAAATACTAAATATTGGCGACTGTAGGAAGGGAAAATATGAGCAATAGTGAATGTGCGGCTATAAATTACGGTGAAAAATTTAAGCCTTCAAAAGACATTAAAGTAATCAAAAAGGACGGATCTTTAGAGAAATTCAACGTTCAGAAAGTTATTGATGCTGTCGGAAAATCAGCATACAGAGCACTTACTAAATTTACCGATGAAGAAAAAGAACATATTTGTCAGTATGTTATCGAGAAGGTAGACGAACTTGATACCGATAAGGTTCCGATTCCGATTATGCATAATATCGTTGAATCTGCCCTTGAAGAAGTAAAACCGATTGTTGCCAAATCATATAGAGATTATCGTAACTATAAGCAGGATTTCGTTCGTATGATGGATGATGTATACAAGAAATCCCAGTCCATTATGTACGTTGGTGATAAGGAAAATGCCAATACGGACTCTGCTTTGGTTTCAACTAAAAGATCACTTATTTTCAATCAGTTTAATAAGGAATTATATCAGAAGTTCTTTATGACAACGGAAGAAATCCAGGCTTGCCGCGACGGATACATTTATGTACATGATATGTCGGCTCGTCGAGATACAATGAACTGTTGTTTATTTAACGTTGCAAATGTATTATCCGGCGGTTTTGAAATGGGTAATATCTGGTACAACGAGCCTAAGAGCCTTGATGTTGCATTCGATGTAATAGGAGATATTGTTCTTTCGGCAGCATCACAGCAGTATGGCGGATTTACGGTTCCCGAAGTTGATAAAATTCTTGAACCTTACGCTGAAAAGACATACGAAAAGGCAATTGCCAAATACTTAAAACTTGGAATCGACGAAGAAACTGCCAAGGCAGAAGCTTACGCAGATGTTAAGCGTGAATTTGAACAGGGCTTCCAGGGATGGGAATATAAGTTTAATACAGTTGCATCATCAAGAGGTGACTATCCTTTCATTACTGTTACTGCAGGAATAGGAACCGGCAGATTTGCTAAGTTAGCTACTATTTGTATGCTTAATGTACGTCGTAAGGGACAGGGCAAAAAGGAATGCAAGAAGCCTGTATTATTCCCTAAGATTGTATTCTTATATGACGAAAATCTTCACGGCCCCGGCTGTGAGCTTGAGGATGTATTTGAGGCAGGTGTTAAGTGTTCTGCAAAGACAATGTATCCCGACTGGCTTTCATTAACAGGTAAGGGCTATATTGCTTCAATGTATAAGCAGTACGGAAAAGTAATTTCACCTATGGGCTGCAGAGCGTTCTTATCACCCTGGTATGAAAGAGGCGGAATGCATCCTGCAGATGATAATGATTCGCCTATTTTCGTGGGAAGATTTAATATCGGTGCGGTATCACTTCACCTGCCCATGATTCTTGCCAAGTCGAGACAGGAATCAAGAGACTTCTATGAAGTACTTGATTACTACCTTAATTTGATCAGACAGTTACATATTCGTACATATGCTTATCTTGGCGAAATGAGAGCTTCCACCAACCCTCTTGCATATTGTGAGGGCGGTTTCCTTGGAGGAAATCTTAAGCTTACAGACAAGATTAAGCCGATTTTAAAGACAGCAACAGCTTCTTTCGGTATTACGGCCTTTAACGAGCTTCAGGAGCTCTATAACGGTAAGAGCCTTGTTGAAGACGGTCAGTTTGCTCTTGAAGTACTTGAACACATCAATAAGAAGATAAATGAGTTTAAGGAAGAAGATGGCAATTTATATGCCATTTACGGAACTCCTGCAGAATCCCTTTGCGGATTACAGGTTAAGCAGTTTAGAGCTAAATACGGAATAATTGAAGGCGTATCAGACAAGGAATATGTTTCAAACTCATTCCACTGTCATGTAACTGAGGATATTACCCCGATTCAGAAGCAGGACCTTGAATATCGTTTCTGGGAACTGTCAAACGGCGGTAAGATACAGTATGTTAAATATCCTATTGACTATAATGAGGAAGCAATTAAGACACTGATCAGACGTGCCATGGAAATGGGATTCTATGAAGGCGTTAATCTGTCGTTGGCATATTGTGATGATTGTGGTCATCAGGAACTTGAAATGGACGTTTGTCCTAAATGCGGTTCAAGAAATTTGACCAAGATTGACCGTATGAACGGTTATCTTTCTTACTCGAGAGTACATGGTGATACCAGACTTAACGAAGCTAAGATGGCCGAAATAAAAGAGAGGAAGAGTATGTAACCCATGAGATATCATAATATAACTAAAGATGATATGCTTAACGGTGATGGACTTCGTGTTGTACTGTGGGTTGCAGGTTGTTCTCATTGCTGTAAGGATTGTCAGAATCCCCTTACATGGGATCCGGCAGGCGGTCTTGAATTTGACGAAAAAGCTAAAAACGAAATATTTGAACAGTTGGATAAGGATTATATTTCAGGAATTACATTTTCCGGCGGAGATCCTCTTCATGCAGCCAACAGACTGGATGTAAGAAATCTTATGGCTGAAATAAAGCAGAAATATCCAAATAAAACCATATGGTTGTATACGGGAGATTCATGGGAGAATATTCTCCATTATTCCTGCATGCAGTACGTGGATGTACTTGTTGACGGCGAGTTCAAAACAGAATTAAAGGATGTTAAACTGCGATGGAAGGGTTCATCAAACCAGAGAGTTATCGATGTTCAGGAATCACTTAAGCTGACAGACCCATCCGTACCTGTGATTCATTGTGAGGATTATTAATGGAAACAATTAAAATCAAATATTTTAGCGACGAAATCGAAAAACTTACTTATATTGACGGCAAATCCGATTGGATTGACTTACGTGCGGCTTTAGATGTAAAATTATCTAAGGGTGAATTTAAGTTGATTCCGCTTGGTGTTGCAATGCAATTACCTCAAGGTTATGAGGCTCACATTGTACCGAGAAGTTCCACATTTAAGAATTTTGGGATTATTCAGACCAATCACCAGGGCGTAGTTGACTGTTCATATTGCGGTGATAATGACCAATGGTTTATGCCGGTTTTAGCTGTTAGAGATACCGAAATACATGTTAATGACAGAATATGTCAGTTCCGTATCATGCAAAATCAACCTAAGATCGTTTTTGATGAAGTGGATTTTCTTGGCGGTGAAGACAGAGGAGGTTTCGGCAGTACCGGTAAACAATAGATTTGAGGGCAGGTATGGTTAGTAACAAGCGACTAATCGTTTTATGTTTTATTCAATATATTTTGGTACTTGGGTATCACTTAATATATAGTATTTTATATTGCTCTTCATTACAGACCAGACGTGTTGTTGTTTGGTCTGTTTGTATGTTGTTAATTCTCGCATTTTTCACGCAGGTATTCCAGCAAAAGACGGATACGGTCATATATGTTATATTGGCGTCGGTATTGATTACGGTAACGTATATAGGGTATTCTCTGCATACTCTGGCTTACGGAATTTTGATATTTGCCATGTCGGGAATTATCCTCGGTATGTTTATCAGGAAATGGTATATTCTTGTATGGTGGGTAGCATCTACCGTATTTAGTATTCTATATGTTTTTACGGCAAAAGATATAATTGTTGAAATAGTTCCCAATTTGTTCTTGTATTTTTGCTATGTTTTGGTCTATATTATTGCAGGTGTCAATTTGTATATTCTTGTTCAGGGAGCAGAAAATTCACTTGCCAAGCTTAAGAAGATTAATGATTCCAAGGAACAGGAGAATGCACTTAAGAATATATTCTGGGCCAACATTTCCAATGAAATAAGAACGCCCATGAACGTTATAAACGGTATGAGTGTCTTATTAAAATCCGAGAATCTTAATATCAGGGCCAAAGAATATACCGATCAGATTGAGAATGCATCAGGTATGCTTCTTAATATCGTTAATGACACAATGGAGCTTTCGAACATTGAATCGGGAATTGCTAAGCCTGCCGAAAGTGTATACGACATTTATGCCGAAGCTCATACAGCCATAATGTATGCCTCAGAGAATATTAAATCTTCGAGCGTAAACATGTCTTATTGCGTTAATCCCCGTGTTCCGACAGCCCTTTACGGAGACGGAGATTTCGTACAGAAGTTTTTGATTAAGCTGCTTAACAATGCTGCGATTTTTACCGAATATGGCGAAATCAAGCTTGATATCGATATAGATAACCGTAATTCATCAGATACCGAAGTGGAACTTGTTATTAAGGTATCCGATACAGGTAAGGGAATTAAAGACGTTGATGTCGAAAAAATATTTACCG
>JAZUIS010000013.1:0-2599 GCA_045642345.1 Lachnospiraceae bacterium | reverse complement strand
TAATAGAGGGCCGAAATTCAGGAGTCCAAAGTGTTCCTACGGCATATAATCTATTTTATTCTAATCCTTATCCGAAGAAAAAGTTATGTTACTATTTTTTGAATAATATCGTGGGTAATCCTGAAACCGATTATTATATGAATATGTATCGTTTGATGGAAACTATAGGATTTAATTTTTTGAATCCAGAAGTACTATCAAGTGGAATTTCAGCATTTAATACTGTTCAGGATGTAGCCAATTCAAGAAAAGAAGTATCGGGTAAAAATAGTTCAAATAACTCAACATATATAACAACGTCGGGTGATCAAATTGAAATATATGGAAAGACTTATGGAGCCAATAAATATGCAACGAGCATGATAACTTATGCTATAGCATTATTAGCTTCCCCTTCGCAGAAGATAAGATTATATGAAATTATTGAACAAGATTTAAAAGAACTTCCCAAATCGAGTTTAGATGTAATCATGAAAATGGGAAATATTGATGTGATTAAAACCGACCTTCAACTTGAAAAGAAAGCATTCGAGGAAGGCGACAGTTTACGTTCACCGAGATATATTTACAATCTTCTTGATAAAGTTGGTGGAAGGAAAAAATGTGCATTTTGTGATTGTGAGATACCAGATATTATTCAAGGAGCACATGTGTGGCCTGTTGCTGATATAAAGAAACAACCGTTGACATATGAGAACAAATTAAAATATGCAACAGATGGTAATAATGGATTATGGTTATGCGAGAACCATCATAAGTTGTTTGATAGAAATATAATTAGAATAAGCAATTCAGGGCATATTCAGTATGCTATTTCTGAGGTAAAACATATCACATACATGAAGAAGATTACAGAAGTTGAGCGGGTTCCAGATATATATATGAATGACCAATTTTTGGAATACTTGTATAAAAGGAATATGGCAATTTGAAATTTATATAATTATAAAAGTATTTAGAAATATAAGTGCTTTTCTATTGCTCATTAAGGCGGAGATGATCCTAACGGAAAGCGTGCCGTAGAGGGCATGGCAAGATGCGGAATTGAATTTGAAGGACTTTGCAAAGCCTTCCCTAAATTCCCGATTGATGAAATTGAAAAGATTTGTATGCAGGTACGTAAGAGTAATGGCATATGTGGCGCAGAACAGGACATTAAGTGCTGCGGTTCCGATGCACGATAGGATTAATTACGAAAGGGGTATATATGGCTCGTAGACGAAAAAAATCATCTTCTCCCGGATGCCTACTATATTTAATATTTTTCCCAATTATGATCATTAAAATGATGTGTGACAGCAAGCCCTGGATTCAGAGTAAGCCCCGGAAGCGTAGGAGACGCTAATCGTATTCATATGAACAACATTGAATTATATGTAAAGCAAGTAAAAATGCTGAATAACTTTTTAGAGACTGGTGCTCTTTCGGAGCAAGACTGGGAGAAGAGTTTTGGAGGGTTAACGGAGAAAATGGGATATCTTATTAAAGATACAACAAGAGAAGAACGCGAAGCTATTGTTGCAGAATCTTTGGGTAATATTGAGGGTTCCTGCGATGGGTGTGCTGCAGGTCTTGCAGAGATGTATCAGGACTATATCGACGGCAAGAAGGAACTTAAAGATATAAATATGGAATTCAGACGCGGATATATTTCCGGCGAGGAGGCACCGACGCGAAGCGGGTGTGAGTATTTCTAATGTGGACAGTAAAACATATTATGGAGGCTGATTTTGGCTGCGAAGAGCGTGCTGAAAATGAGCCTCTTATGGTATTAGTAACACTTGAATCTGATGATGGAAGAATGATGCAGTTTGAGGCAGAGGATAAGTGGCTTATAGAACAGGGCATTAATGAAGGCGACGAATGGCCGGATGATGTTGATGCAATCGAAGCAGAGGCGGATAAGGCTTCCAATATGACAGCGTTTATGGAAAACTATTATTCTGCTGTTGAAGAAATGGACGAATAAAAATGTATGATGTCGCAGTAATAACAAAGGAGTACTAATATCAATGAACGATCAAGACAAGCGTGCTGTAGAAGGCATGGCAAGATGCGGAATTGAACTTGAAGGATTATGCAAAGCATTTCCCAAGTTCCCAATTGATGAAATTGAAAAGATTTATTTGCAGGTGCGGAAGAGCACGGGTATAGGTAGTGCTGAGCAGGACATTAAGTGTTGCGGTTCGGATGCCAGATAACGATGCGGAAGTAATTGAAACATGTGCGAATACTAATGTTAAGAAACAGTTTCACCGCGCATAATAAGCTGCTGAATATTACAGGATCTGTTTTGGCAGCTGAGACAATAGCAGATACCATAATGTATTAAATGGATTATTATAAATAGATTAGGGTAAATATAGAATTGAATAATGGAATGATGGAATGGCACCATAGTCCGCATAAACGGACTTACATGGTGCTATTTTTATATCATAGAAACAACAAAAACCGATTCCCAAGCCTTAGATAAGGCAGAAAGGACGCAGATATGTTTATACTCTATTTATTAATTAGATTATCCTTATATTTAGTAATATTACCTTTTAAGTTAATAGTTTTGATGTGTAAGTTAGCACTACTTCCTTGTAGCTTA
>JAZUIS010000012.1:0-5686 GCA_045642345.1 Lachnospiraceae bacterium | reverse complement strand
GCTATAATACATACAGGAGCTGCCGTAGCATCAATCAAATATGCCAGTTTAGCTCTTGAAATCTTATGTTCGTCCGTAACAGGGCGCATAACAGAACCAACCGTTAAGCAATTGAAATAATCATCGATAAAAATAAGAACGCCCAAAGCTATTGTAGCAAGCATAGCTCCTGTCCTTGTTTTGATATGGGTTTTAGCCCAGTTACCAAAAGCGGCCGAACCGCCGGCTTTATTCATTAAAGCAACCAAAGTTCCCAATACTACCAGGAAAATAAGAATTCCGACATTATAGGAATCTGATAATACACTAATGAATCCGTCAGATAAAATGTGGTTAAATGTTCCTACGAAACTGCCTCCCGCAAAGAACAGTCCTCCTACCAAAATACCTACAAACAAAGAAGAATATACTTCCTTCGTAATCAGCGCCAGTGCAATGGCAACAATCGGCGGCACCAACGCCCAAAATGTACCTATCATTAATAACCCCTCCCATTATAAAAAGATAAAAATATTGTAATGCAGCAGCATCTTTTTTTCAACAAAAAAGGTCGGGACTGTTGTCCCGACCCTTAATCAATCAATTATAGATTAGATAGCCTCGTGGAATGTACGAGAGATAACATCAGCCTGCTGTTCAGGAGTTAACTTAATGAAGTTAACAGCGTATCCTGAAACACGGATTGTAAGCTGAGGATAGTTCTCAGGATGAGCCTGAGCGTCTAAAAGAGTATCTCTGTTTAATACATTTACGTTAAGGTGATAACCACCTTTTGTTACATATCCATCAAGTAAATTAACAAGGTTATCAACCTGCTGTGCACTTGCTGCCATAGTAATTTCCTCCTATTTAAAATCGTCTAATCCATCATGCAATGTAGGAACGCTACATGCAAGCGGAGTTCTTGAACAATCGGTACATCCCATGGTCTGTACCGTAAGAAGTGCTTCTTCGGCAACATCCTGTCCGACATTTACATGACCTACGCCATTCGAAAAACCGCCGTCCAGCATCTTTACCAAATCGTCAATCATCTTTTCATCGTTTTCCATGGAATCTACCTCCTTGTAATTATTTAATACTGATATTATTTATTAAGATCAATTTCGATGTCACCAGCGAAAATCTGATCTTCCTTACCAAGAGCACCGGGGATAATTGTGAAGGTATTAGAAATACCATCCTGTGCATCCTTGAAAGGAATCTTAGCTACAGATGCCAATGAAGCAACAGCACCGTTCTTATCACGGCCGTGCATCGGGTTAGCACCGGGAGCGAAAGGCTGTCCCTTACGACGTCCATCAGGAGTATTACCTGTAGCCTTACCATAAGTAACGTTAGAAGTAATTGTTAAGATAGAAGTTGTAGGAATACCGTTTCTGTATGTATGATGACGTCTAACAGCTGTCATGAATCTTGAAACTAATGCTGTAGCGATTGAGTCAACTCTGTCATCATCATTACCGTACTTAGGGAAGTCTCCTGTGATTTCGAAGTCAGTAACAATACCGTCCTCGTCACGGATACATTTAACCTTAGCGTACTTCATAGCTGAGAATGAGTCAGCGATGATTGAAAGTCCTGCGATACCTGTTGCGAAGTATCTCTTAACGTCTCTGTCATGAAGAGCCATCTCTGCTCTCTCATAGCAGTACTTATCATGCATGTAGTGGATGATGTTTAATGTATTAACATAAACGTCAGCCTGCCACTCCATCATGTCTTCGAACTTAGCCATAACATCATCGTAGTCAAGGTAGTCACCTTCAACAGGACGATACTTAGGACCAACCTGCTTCTTAGTAACTTCATCAACACCACCGTTGATAGCGTATAATAAGCACTTAGCAAGGTTAGCTCTTGCTCCGAAGAACTGCATTTCCTTACCGATAACCATTGAAGATACACAGCAAGCGATACCGTAGTCATCACCGTGCTCAGGTCTCATCATATCATCGTTCTCGTACTGGATTGAAGAAGTCTGGATAGACATCTTAGCACAGTACTTCTTGAAGTTCTCAGGAAGTCTTACAGACCAAAGAACTGTCATGTTAGGTTCAGGAGCTGCACCTAAGTTAGTTAATGTATGTAAGTATCTGAAGCTCATCTTTGTAACCATGTGACGACCATCAACACCGCAACCGCCTAATGACTCAGTAACCCAAACCGGATCACCTGCGAAAATCTGGTTGTACTCAGGTGTACGAGCGAACTTAACGCAACGTAACTTCATGATGAAGTGATCAACGAATTCCTGAATCTGCTCTTCAGTGAATGTTCCGTTAGCCAAGTCTCTTTCAGCATAACAATCAAGGAATGTAGAAGTACGGCCAAGTGACATAGCGGCACCGTTCTGCTCCTTAACTGCACAAAGATATCCGAAGTATGTAGCCTGGATAGCTTCCTGTACGTTCTGTGCAGGTCTTGAAATATCGCAACCGTAAGAAGCTGCCATTTCCTTCATCATCTTAAGAGCAACGATCTGCTCGGAAATTTCTTCGCGAAGACGGATAACATCATCTGTCATAACACGTCCTGTAGAATCCTTCTGCTTCTGCTTGTCTTCGATAAGGAAGTCAATACCGTATAAAGCAACTCTTCTGTAGTCACCGATGATACGTCCACGTCCGTATGCATCAGGAAGACCTGTGATGATATGTGATGTACGGCAAGCTCTCATCTCAGCGTTGTAAGCATCGAAACAACCTGCGTTGTGTGTCTTTCTGTGTGTAGAGAAGAACTCTGAAATCTCAGGATCTACTTCATATCCGTTATCAGAGCAAGCCTTCTCAGCCATTCTGATACCGCCGTAAGGCTGTAATGAACGCTTGAAAGGTGCGTCTGTCTGGAAACCAACGATAGTCTCCTTAGACTTATCTAAGTATCCGGGACCATGTGATGTAATAGTAGAAACAACCTTTGTGTCCATATCAAGAACGCCGCCGGCTTCTCTTTCCTTCTTCTGAAGGTCTAATACCATGTTCCATAAATCTTTAGTGTTCTGTGTAGCGCCTGCAAGGAATGTGTCATCACCATCATAAGGATGATAGTTCTTCTGAATGAAGTCACGTACGTTAACTTCGTTCTCCCACTTTCCGGCTACGAAATTGTTCCATTCTGGTCTCATTTAAGTAACCCTCCTATGAAATAATAATATTTATTTTTGCATGCGAATACGGCTATAAAGCCTACTTCCATGCTAAGTTCGCAAGAGTTATTATAAGTTAGAAAAAGCCTTAAAGCAAGGGTTTAGCGTGTACTTTTTAAGAAACAAAAAGCTTTAATCCATCATATAGTGGTGCAAATAATTACTTGTACTAATATTAGATTTATATTACAATGTCTTTGGTTAATAATTATGATGTTAAGGAGGTAATATACTATGGCATACGTAATTGGTGATTCTTGTATCGCTTGCGGCGCTTGTGCAGGTCAGTGTCCTGTAGGAGCTATCTCTGAAGGAGACGGCAAGATGGAAATCGATGCTGATAAGTGTATTGACTGCGGTTCTTGCGCTGGTCAGTGCCCTGTTGGAGCTATTGCAGAAGGCTAAGATATCAAGACATAAAAAGGGACCGGCCCTTGGGCCGATCCCTATTTTTTTGCTTAATATCTGTCTCTTTCCAAATCTCTGAATCTGGTAAGTTCCGGCACCCATCCCAGTTCTACCGTACCTATGGGGCCGTTTCTTTGTTTAGCAAGAATAATTTCCGCTATTCCCTTTCTGTCGGAATCCTTATTGTAATACTCATCTCTGTAAATAAACATTACAACATCGGCATCCTGCTCAATAGCTCCTGATTCACGAAGGTCAGATAACATCGGGCGCTTGTCCGGTCGGCTCTCAACCGCACGGGATAACTGTGACAAAGCTATAACAGGAACATTCAATTCTCTTGCCAGAGCCTTAAGGGAACGTGATATTTCCGAAATCTCCTGCTGACGTGATTCGGAAGATTTACCCGAACCGCTCATTAATTGAAGATAGTCAATCATAACAATATCAAGTCCATGCTCCAGCTTGTACTTACGGCACTTGGATCTAAGCTCCGAAATACTGATACTGGGCGTATCGTCTATAATAAGATGTGACTGTCCTATTTCACCGGCAGTTTCAATAAGCGCCTTCCAGTCTGCATCAGTTAAATTTCCTGTTCTGATTTTTTGAGCATCTACCTTTGATTCCAAAGAGAATAATCTGTTAACAAGCTGCTCCTTACTCATTTCCAGTGAAAAAATGGCAACGGTCTTTTTGTCCCAAAATGCCATGTGCTCAGCCATATTAAGAACAAAAGCCGTCTTACCCATTGAAGGACGGGCCGCAATAAGAATCAAATCGGAAGGCTGCATTCCTGCGGTCTTATAATCAAGGTCTGCAAATCTCGTTGCAATGCCGGTAACCGTTCCCTTTGCCTTGTATACGCTTTCGATTTTATCCATTACGTTCATTACGATTCTGTCAATCGGAACGTAATCACCCACATTTCTGTTCTGAACAATCTGGAATACCTTCTTTTCGGTTTCTTCCAAAATATCTTCAAGGCTTTCTTTGCCCGCATAACAATCGTTGGAAATCTCATCATTTAATCTGATAAGTTTACGCGCTGTAGCCTTATCCGCAACTATCTGCGCATAATGCTTTACGTTTGCCGAAGAAGGCACCGTATCAAGTATCTCTTTTAGATATTCTAAAGAACTTACCTCGGGAGATACATCTTTTTCGATAAGTTTAGCCTGCAGCGTTACAGGGTCGACGGGCTTACTTGCATCATTAAGCTCTACCATGGCATCAAAAATAACACCATACTGTTTCGAATAGAAATCATCACCACGTATGATTTCAGACGCAACAGTTATGGCCTCTTTGTCCATAATCATCGAACCTATAACGGACATTTCCGCTTCTATACTATGAGGAAGTACCCTTTTTAATGTAGCTTCTTCTACTGCCATGTTAACCTTCTATGTATTAATTAATCAGTTCTTTTCGGTAACTTTAACTCTTAATGTTCCTGTAACCTGTGGATGAAGTTTAACCGCAACCTCAAATGTTCCAAAACTCCTAATAGGTTCAGGTAACTGTATCTTTTTCTTATCTATATCCTTTTTACACTGTTCCTTGTATGCTTCCGCTATTTCTTTGCTTGATACGGAACCGAATGTCTTTCCGTTTTCCCCGGCTTTAATATGAACGGTTACGGAATCATTTTCCATACCTTTTGCAAATTCCCTGGCAGCGTCAAGAATTTCCTTTGCAACCTTTTCTTCATTTGCCTTTTTTAATTTTAAATCATTAAGATTCTTACTGTTAGCTTCAACTCCAAGTTTCTTTGGAAGCAGTGCATTACGTGCGTAGCCGTCTGAAACCTCAACTGTCTGACCCGCTTTTCCAAGTGCCTTAACATCCTGTAATAAAATAACTTTCATATATTAAACCTCTTATCAAATTTTCAATTCTTCATTTTCAATCATCTCATCAAGAGTTCTCTTAAGTTCGCCGATACCCTCTTCCAAAGATATACCTTCAAGCTGACATCCGGCTACATTTAAATGACCGCCGCCGCCCATCTTCTCCATAATAATCTGTACATTGACCTCATCAATAGATCTGGCCGAAAAGAAAATCTGGTTCTGATACTCTGTAAGAATAAAGCTTGCCTTGATTCCCTTAATATTAAGCAATTCA
>JAZUIS010000011.1:0-4419 GCA_045642345.1 Lachnospiraceae bacterium | reverse complement strand
TATGGGTAGGCTGGACGAAGGAATTTAGGACTCTTCGATGAAAGATGATCCTGTTAGACATGAGAGGTTAGCAGCCATAGGGAAGAATGGGACACATATTCGCCTTCATAAAAAAGGATGACGTTTTATTTCGTGTACCTTACTGACTGGTAACATACGTGCATTGTAACTGAAATGACAGAGTTTTCGCCCATTAATGAATGCTTATCATTGTTTGTAACTTTATAAACCATTGCACAAATGGCTTAAATACCAGCTTTTTTGTGCAAAATAAATAAGAAAGTATAGAGAGAGAAATATGCAAATTAGTAAAAATGCAAATAGTTATATTAAAGAACTTGATGATATTCGAGAAATTCGCAAATTAATTAATAAGTCGCAACGAATTAGTACAAAAGGGCGATTACGTTGTGAAATGTCTAAGGGAAAGTACCCGCAATACTATATTATGGATTCTGAATTTTGCGAAACACATCCAAACGGAAGATATTTGCGACGAGATGAAATCCAATTGGCAAAGGCACTTGCCCAACAGGAGTATGATCGGAAAATTCTAAAAGAAATAAACAAGCGGGAAAGAGAAATTAATCTATTATTATCTGTTAATGAGGAACCATTGGCCAATATAAGAGACGTATACAGAAGAATGCCGTTAGCTAAACAAATCTTGATAGAACCATATGTGCTTACGGATGAAGAATATGTGGAAAAATGGATTTGCTCACATGAAGGGAATCAAAATTCTTATCCGATCAATAGTGGAATATTGACGGAGCGAGGCGAACTTGTCAGAACCAAGTCAGAGAAAATATTGGCAGACAAGCTGTTCCTTAGAAACGTGCCTTATATATACGAACCGGAATGTCGATTTGACGATGCGTCAGTAGTTTTTCCGGATTTTGTGGCACTCAATGTGCGAACAAAGGAGGAATTCTATTTGGAGCATTTTGGAATGATGGATACGCCGGAATATTGTAAACGTGCATTGGAAAAAATTGATTTATATGAAGAGAATGAGATAATGCTTGGCGAAAAATTACTGGCAACATTTGAATCTAATTTAAAACCAATTAATCCGAAACAAATCGATTTATTGATTGACAGGTATCTTGTGTGAGAAAAGTGGGAAGTTGATATGGCTATATATGCGGCAGGACCTTAATGGTTATTATAAATGAATAATTGACGCTATATAACGATATGGTTACTATATTGTTATGAGCAAATTAATGAACCAACGTTATAGGTATTCGATTTTACTGTTAATAATAACTGTAGTAATCACGGCAATAGGCGTGTATTATTTATTGCCGATATTTGCGTATGCACAATTAGGAGACTTGGGGGAACCCAGGTCTTCTTATGATTTGGGTTCTTCAAGCATACTTGAGGGAAGATGTCTTATTATATCTTTTTATGTGGATACGCCGGAGAGCAGTTGGAGTACGGCGGAAATTGATGCAACGATTGACGATATGCACATAGCCTGTGAATATCTGGAAGATGCTGCGGCAAAGTACGGTTCCCAAGTAGAAATGATATACGACTGGAGCAGGGGCGGAGATTTAAGACGACTGTATCACAGAGCCAAGATACCCTTTGTTACGGATGAAAGTGAAGAATCGGAAGACAGGCTTGATGAATATATTGCCCGCTGGGTTACTTACCTGCCTTCGTATGAGGCGATGATGGAAGTGTACGGTGCGGATAATGTTTTTATGATAGTGTTTTTTAATCATGACGGAAGAAGTTATGCCATATCTTTGGACGGAATAGATTCGTGGAATGAATCGCTGATTGCATATACAGATGCAAACCCTGCGGTTTTGGCCCATGAGATGCTTCATCTTTTTGGCGCACATGATTATTATGAGGGAGCAGAATATACCGAAGATGTGGTATTATATATTAAGAAAAAATATCCGAATGAAATAATGCTAAAAACCAAATATCAAAACGGTAGAATATCCTCGGAAGTTTCACCTCTTACCGCGTACCATTTGGGATGGACGGATTCGGTTGAAGAGGTTGAGAAGTTTAAGCAACTGACGAGATGAATTTATATGAAAGATTACCTAAGAGGCTGCGGGACGGAGCAAAGAAGGTTACCGCGGAGGATAAGTGTGGAGTAGAGGAGAGATTACCGCAAAATAAGATGCGGCTTGAATATAAGAAGGGAATGAAGAATTATGTATGATGTAGTAATAATCGGTGCGGGCCCTGCAGGTTTATCGGCAGCGGTTTATGCCAAAAGAGCGGGATTGTCAGCAATAACAATCGAAAGCAAACCGATATGTGGCGGCCAGGTTATGAACACCTATGAAGTTGATAATTATCTGGGACTTCAGGGTATAAGCGGAATGGACCTTAGCAATAAATTCAGGGAGCATGCCGATGCCCTGGCTTGTGAGATAAAAACGGATACTATTGTTAAAATAAATAAACTTGAAGGTGGATATATTCTTGAAGGCGAGAACGGTTCTTACAAGACCCTTAGCATTATTATGGCAATGGGAACAGAACATTCAAAGCTTAATGTACCCGGGGAAGATGACCTGGCAGGAATGGGTGTTTCCTATTGTGCTACATGTGACGGAGCATTCTTTAAAGGCAAGAAAGTTGCTGTAGTAGGCGGCGGTGATGTTGCGGTTGAAGATGCTATCTATTTGGCAAGAGCATGTGAAGAAGTGTATGTGATTCACAGAAGAGATTCTCTTCGTGCGGCTAAGATGCTTCAGGACAAACTACTGTCTTTACCTAATGTGCATATGATTTGGGACTCGGTTGTTGAATCGATTAACGGTGAGGATCAGGTCGAAAGCGTATCAATTAAGAATGTAAAAACTAACGAGACTTCATCTATAGGGCTGGATGGTGTATTTATCGCAATCGGTATAGTGCCGCAGTCATCACTTATTAAGGGTATGGTTGACCTTGACGAAAAGGGATACGTTATGAGTGGCGATCAGTGTATAACAAGAACGCCGGGACTATTCGTTGCAGGAGATCTTCGTACCAAGAAACTTCGTCAGATTATTACCGCAGTAGCTGACGGTGCCAATGCGGTTAATTCCGTTGAAGCATATTTGAATAAAATTAAATAATTTACATTAGAGTTAAAGGGATTCCTATTCGTTGCGGACAGGAATCTTTTTTCTACAAAATGTAGAGTGATTCTACGAGAAGAGAGTTGATTAAGTTATTAAGGAATTCTATTCTTAAGGAAAGACAGCAACGCTGGGCGCCTAAAGACTATTTGAGCAGTTGTATATAGGAGGGATTAAAATGAACGAGATGACATATAACAAACCGTATCACTATATTGACAGTATATCGGTGCTTTTGGATTTGGATACGGTAATTTATATCTTTGTGCTTGCATTAATAATCTGGGGGATAATAAGGCTGGTATCAAGAATTAAGAAGAAGCAGAAAATGAGTTTTCTTGATTATCTTGGCAAGTACTTTTATTCGGCGTATATTCCGGTTTTTATTTTTTATTCAATACAACTTATTATGTCACATCAGTATATTGCTACGAATATAATTATTAATTTCCTTCCTGTGGTTTACGGTGTGGTACTTCAACTTATTTTTAGGACAATTTGTAATGGGAGAAAAAGGAAAACTATTAAGGAGAACGATTGATGAATCAGAACGGCATTGGGGAGTTTATTCAGAGCGTCCGAAAAGAGAAAAACCTGACGCAAAAGGATTTGGCAGATGCAATAGGAGTCAGCGATAAAACAGTATCAAAATGGGAAAACGGAAACAGCGTGCCGGATACCACCTTGTTAAAGCCTTTATGCAATCTCCTTGATATAAGCGTAAATGAACTTCTCAGCGGGAAAAGACTCCCACCCGAAGATTATTCGGAGAATGCTGAAAATAATATGATTAGTCTTTTGAAGGATAATCAATCGGTACGTAAGAACAATATGTTGCAGAATATCATTGGGGTTGCCCTGCTTTTGGCGGCTATGATTCTTATGAGTATTACAATGCAGGTTCAAATAATAAAATATCTGGATATTTTTTCTTTGCTTATTCCCGCACTTATTTGTGTCGGTATTGTACTTATCAGTTCTCGTAGAGAAAAGCGAGAAGTTATTTATACGCTTAGGAAATCAATTGTTCCGGCCGGTGTGGTAAGCGCATTGGTACAGGCTGTGGGGATATTGTGGAATATGAATGATCTAAGTAAGCTTGGGCCGAATCTTTCAATTGCGATTCTGACATTATTGTATTCTACAATTGCATATCTTGTATTTCTAACCATAGAAAGAAGTACGGAATAATACTCTTAATAATGGTTATATGCGGCAAGGTACCAGTATTATATTACTTGCAGAATGTGTATTACAAGGTCAAAAGACAGGGTTATAAGTTACTTGTGTTAGAAAAAGATTTAGTATTTTA
>JAZUIS010000010.1:0-3579 GCA_045642345.1 Lachnospiraceae bacterium | reverse complement strand
TGACGAATTATTAAAAAGCGTATATACCGTTGATTCTTCAATCATTGTATTTGTTTCATATACATGGTTAAGTCCGTCCAAATATATATATTTGTTACACTCTTTTAAAACCCCGTTTTTTAAATCATTAAGATTTGCTTTAGCAACATTTACCCCTGGTAAATTGGTTCTTATAATCACATCTTTACCGACTTTTTCGATAACAAAAAATCTTATATTTGAATTAGAGGCGTTAAAATAATCCTCATACTTTCCGTGTTCTTTGTATATACCGCCGTCGTTGTCCTGACCTATAACGGTATTTCCGGATACGGATTCTCTAAATTCATTTGAATCCATTTCATCCATTAATCCGCAATAAGATATAACATCAGCTACGGAAGAACCCAATTGCTGATTAAAGGAATTGGTTTCCTCAAAAGACGTGTCGGTATCTTCCATTGTAAAGTGTGACTCAAAAGTACCTCTTACCGTATCAAACTCATAACTGTCAAAAAGCAGCAGTGAAAGTAACGTAAGCGTAAAGATCACGAAACTTATGTGCATTATTACTTTAAGAATGTTTTTCATAAATCTACCTCATCAAAGTTTTTCAATCTTGTAGCCTACGCCCCAGACGACTTTAAGATAGCGGGGATCCTTGGGATTAATCTCTATCTTTTCACGAATATGCCTTATATGAACGGCAACCGTATTATCGGCACCTATCGCTTCCTCATTCCAGATACTTTCATATATCTGGTCAATCGAGAAAACCTTGCCCTGATTCTTAACAAGCATCAAAAGAATATTGTATTCGATGGGAGTAAGCTTAACTTCATTTCCATCCACAATAACTTCTTTGGTATCATCATTAATAACAAGGCCGCCGGATTTAAAGATAGCATTATTATCAACATTCAGATTACCGAGTTCCGTGTATCTTCGAAGAGCTGATTTAACTCTGGCAATTAACTCCAGAGGATTGAAGGGTTTCGTAATGTAATCATCTGCTCCCATATTAAGGCCGATAATCTTATCCGTATCTTCCGACTTGGCTGACAAAAATATAATAGGCAGAGAATTTGTTTCACGAATTTTGACGGTTGCATGAATACCGTCCATCTTAGGCATCATAATGTCTATAATCAAAAGCTCAACACGATTGTTCTTAAGAACTTCAATTGCCTCAAGACCGTCATATGCTTTAAGAACATTAAAGCCTTCATTCATTAAATAAATCTCAATAGCATCAACTATTTGCTTGTCATCGTCACATACGAGAATATTAATCATAAATTATCCCTTTCACTTTATGCTACTCCTATAGTAAACCAAACAAATATTAAATAGGAAGTAGGTAAATTCTTAAGGTTTTCTTAATACAAAAAAGCGCCGAAGCAAATGCCTCGGCGCTTAAGAATCAATTATTTTGAAAGATATTCGTCAATACCCTTAGCGGCTGCTTTTCCTGCGCCCATAGCAAGAATTACGGTAGCTGCGCCTGTAACCGCATCACCGCCGGCATAAACGCCCTCTTTTGATGTGGCACCCGTATCTTCAGTTGCCACAATGCACTTACGCCCATTTATCTCAAGTCCCTTTGTAGTTGAACTGATAAGCGGGTTGGGTGATGTTCCCAATGACATAATTACCGTATCAACTTCAATATCAAATTCCGAACCGGGTACTTCAACAGGCTTTCTTCTTCCGGAAGCATCGGGCTCGCCAAGTTCCATCTTAATGCATCTTATGCCATTGACCCATCCATTTTCGTCCGAAAGAATTTCTGTAGGATTTGTTAATAAATCAAAGATAATTCCTTCTTCCTTGGCATGATGTACTTCTTCCACTCTGGCGGGAAGTTCCTCCTCGGATCTACGATATACAATATGAACTTCGGCACCTAATCTTAAAGCTGTTCTTGCAGCATCCATAGCAACGTTACCGCCGCCTACTACTGCCACCTTCTTACCTCTCATAATAGGTGTTGTTGACTTCTCGTCAAAAGCCTTCATAAGATTTGATCTTGTAAGATATTCGTTAGCAGAGAAAACTCCGTTAGCCTGTTCTCCCGGGATTCCCATGAATTTGGGAAGACCTGCACCGGAACCGATAAATACTGCATCAAAGCCTTCATCTTCAAGTAACTCATCAATCTTAACGGACTTGCCAACAACTACATTAGTCTCAATCTTAACACCAAGCGATTTTACATTTTCGATTTCCTTGGCTACTACCTTGGTCTTAGGAAGTCTGAATTCGGGAATTCCGTAAACAAGTACACCGCCTGCTTCATGAAGGGCTTCAAATATCGTAACATCATATCCCATCTTAGCCAAATCGCCTGCACATGTTAATCCCGCAGGGCCGGAACCTATAACAGCTACCTTCTTGCCCTTTGATTCTGCAGCCTTCTTAGGCTTAATACCGTTTTCCGAAGCATAATCCGCAACAAAACGCTCAAGTTTACCTATTGAAATAGGCTCACCCTTAATTCCTCTGATACACTTTCCCTCGCACTGAGATTCCTGAGGACATACTCTTCCGCATACAGCAGGAAGTGCGCTGCTTTCGGATATTACTTCATACGCTTTTTCAAAATTGCCGTCTTTAACTTCTTTAACGAATCCGGGAATGTTGATTGATACAGGACATCCCTTAACGCACTGTGCATTCTGACAATTAATACATCTTGAAGCTTCTTCCATAGCTTCTTCTTTATTGTATCCCAAGCAAACTTCTTCAAAGTTTGTTGCTCTAACCTTTGGATCCTGTTCACGTACAGGAACTTTCTTTAATACGTCCATTTTATTCTCCTTAATCCATCAACATTAATTGCAGTTACCACAACCACCGTGATGTGTATCACCCTCGGTAAGCTCAAGAAGAGCCTTACCTTCTGCTGTCTTATACATTGCCGAACGCTTCATTGCCTGGTCAAAGTCCACAAGATGACCGTCAAATTCAGGTCCGTCTACACATGCGAACTTAACCTCTCCGCCAACGGTTACACGGCAGGCACCGCACATGCCCGTACCGTCAACCATAATAGGATTAAGCGATACAACAGTAGGAAGATCAAATTCCTTAGTCTGCTTACATACGAACTTCATCATAATCATAGGTCCGATTGCTACACAGACGTCGTATTTCTTGCCTTCTTCATATAAATCTGCAATAACCTTTGTAACCATACCGTTACGACCGTACGAACCATCATCTGTCGTAACGTAAAGATTACCTGCTACTGCCTTCATTTCTTCTTCAAGGATTAAGAAATCTTTATTTTTAAATCCAACAATTACATCTGCCTTAACACCCTGTTCATTAAGCCATTTAACCTGAGGATATACAGGAGCGCTTCCGACACCGCCTGCCACAAACAAAATCTTCTTTTTCTTAAGTTCTTCAATGTCCTCCAAGCAAAACTCCGAAGGCTTTCCCAAAGGTCCCACAAAATCATGGAAGCTGTCGCCTTTGTTAAGTTTGGCCATCATTGTTGTTCCTGCACCTACCGACTGGAAAACAATTGTAATGGTTCCTTCTTTTGAATCATAATCGCAAATAGTAAGTGGAATTCTTTCAGATTTTTCGTCG
>JAZUIS010000009.1:0-2234 GCA_045642345.1 Lachnospiraceae bacterium | reverse complement strand
GGATGTATTATATTATCCAGCCTTTTTAACATAATCCGCCAAATTCGCAATAAAGAGAATTAAGAGAGGGTGAGTTTTATGAGTCAGTCTACAGTTGCAGGAATATTATTAATTCTTTTTGGGATAATAACAGGAGGAAATCCAAGGAAAATCTGATATATAGCTGAGAAGTGGAAAAGTAAAGAAGCAAATGGACCATCGGCAATGCTTGCTCTCATCACTAGGATACTCGGGGGAGGGTTTATTGTCGTTGGAGCTTTGCTTTAACAGGCCAAGATTCTTAAATGAGGAATAATATATGAGTAAAACAGAGATTTATATGCATGGACAAATATTAGGAACACATTCTTTTTATTTAAAAGAAGGTTTTCTTGTGCCAGATAAGTACTCAGAACTATCGGCCAAGTACTTTCTTCCCGGTGGGGAGACTGGAACAGCTGCAACTGTGTTGGCATCGCTTGGTGTGAATGTAAAAATTGATGGTACTCAGATTGGCACGGAAGTAGCTCCTATGCTTAAAAAGTTTTATGAAGATAAAACAGTTGATTTATCTTCGCTATATTTTGATCCGGATTATGAAGGTCTTATGGATTATGTAGTAATAGGAGGACTGGTTCGTTCACCGATGGGAGTTTTTTCATCATTATATCAGCCGGGAGCTCATCGCCCTTGGAATATGCCTAAGGAAGTAGATATTATTGAGGCACAGGTATGTGGTATCGACCCATATTTTATGGAAATGACACAAACTGCAGCTGAATTATGTGTCAAACATAATAAACCATATGTCACTATTGATAGTCCACATACGGATTACCTTCATCAGCATGCAGCTATTAATATCTTCTCGGAAGCGGAAGGTGTTCATGGACATTATCAGGGGAAAAATGTAGATGAAGTGTATGAACTATTAACATCAACAACAGAAGGCTTGGTAATAATAACATGTGGCGCTAGTGATATGATATACGGACGTAAGGGTCAAACAGCTAAACATATGAAACCTTTCAAAGTAGAGGTAAAAAGTACACTTGGAGCAGGTGATACATATAAGGCTGGATGTCTATATGGATTATTAAAGGGATTAAGTGATGATGATATTGTTCGTTTTGCATCAGCTTGTTCTGCAGTTGCGATTTCAAGGTTCCCACTCCCACTAAATCCGCCTACGCTTAAAGAGATTGATGCATTATTGGGATAAAAAACAGGCTTGGAAAACAAAGGGATGGAGCGAAAAAGAGATATTGGAGTTAAGCGAATTCAGATTTTCCTAGTTAACTGGCAAGCAAAATGAAAACTGTATGAAAGTAATGTGAGGAACCATATATGGCAAAGAATGATAATCCACATGCACTCAGATTTTTAGAGAGTATGGAAAAACATGGTGAGAAGGATGCTGCCGAAAAATTTATAAAGGAACATCCTCTTGCTAAATCTGCAGATTATAATAAGAAGTTTATATGGGCAAACGATATGTGTGAATTTCTTGATATTAATTATGACAAAAAATTGATTAAGTCGATAAGAATGGATTGTGCCTGTGGACCAGAACATGGCAAAGGTGCAAGAATTAAGGATTTATATAAAAAGGAAGACAATCAGGAAGTTTTCGTTCAAAAGGTCAATAAACTAAATCTTGGATTTACATTTGAATATGATGGAACATATTATTATCTTATTTACCCACAGTGTTATTGTTCTTGTGTGAAGAGAAAAGATGAGTCAATGTCAAAGACATGGTGCTATTGCACATTAGGGTATAGTAAGCGTATGTTTGAAAATATATTTGATTGTAAGGTTCAAGTGGAATTATTAGAAAGTGTAAAGCTTGGAAACCAGCAATGTAGAATACGGGTGAAGAAGATAGAAAGTTAATTGAGCTACTCGCCATGGCGACAAAAGTCATGCTGAACATCACTCCTCATGTTTGCAGACATACCTACTGTAGCAACATGGCGAGAGCGAGAATGAATCCAAAGACACTGCAGTACCTTATGGGGCATTCGGACATTTCGGTAACAGTGAAAGGAAGATTGTAAATGGCATTTCAATTAAATAGTGTTGTCCCTTGGGGGCGTAATATAGATGAATATTTCTCAATGTTTAACTTATCTGATAAAGATAAAGAATTGAAAATTGCTGGGTTTGGAGATGGACCTGCAAGTTTTAATTATGAAGCTACTGGGCGTGGCTTTAATATTACTTCTTTTGACCCAATATATCAGTTCTCAAGA
>JAZUIS010000008.1:0-8767 GCA_045642345.1 Lachnospiraceae bacterium | reverse complement strand
AAACATATTATGGAAACTCTTGAAATTGATGAGCCCGAACTTGCTGATGAAATCAGAAAGAAAATGTTCGTATTTGAAGATATTCTGCTTCTCGATGACCGTGCTATACAGCGAGTTCTTCGTGATGTTGATAACGGTGATTTGTCTATTGCCCTTAAGAGTGCAAATCCAGAAGTTCAGAATGTAATATTTAAGAATCTTTCTAAGAGATTGGCTGTTATGATAAAAGAGGACATGGATTTCATGGGACCTGTGCGTATGAAGGATGTTGAAGAAGCACAGCAGAAGATAGTATCGGTAATTCGTAAGCTTGAAGATTCTGGCGAAATTGTTATCTCCAGAGGCGGAGGTGACGAGATAATTGTCTAATATTTTTAAGGGCTACAGAGTATCGGTTGACGATGACTCCAGAGTGGTTGATGTCAGTGAGACATTGCAAAGACGCTTACAGGAAGAGGAAGAAAGACGAATCCGCTTACAGGCTATCTCGAACGAAGCCTATGATTCGGACGAATTCTTCGAAGGACTTCCGATAGCGGAGAACCTTGATGCAATTCTGGATGAGGACGCCGAGAGCGCTGTAATAAAAGCCGAAAGTCAGGAAGAACTTAATAGAGTTAATGAAGAACTCGAGAACGCCCGGTTACAGATTGAAGAGGCCAGGAATGAGGCCGAGGCTATTATAGCCAATGCCAATATAGAGGCTGACGGTATTAAGGAAAAAGCGTATTCCGACGGTCATGCCGAAGGATACAATGCCGGTATGGCTCAGGCTCAAAGCGAGATGGAAGATGCCCGCAACCTTCTTAATATGGAATCCGAAGCTCTTCATAAGGATTATGAAGAAAAGGTATTTTCTTTGGAACCGAAGTTCATAGATGCACTTACCGATATTTATGAACATATTTTCAGAGTTGATCTTGATACTTATCGTAATGTTGTTTCATCCCTTCTTATAGATGCGATTAACGGCTCGGATAATGCCAAGAACGTTATGGTTCATGTGTGTAGGGAAGATTATCAAAGAGTAGTGGATCAAAAAGATGAGATACTGGCTGAAACGGGAATGCCTCCCGAAAGCGTAGAGTTTATTCAGGATGCCACACTTGGAGACGCATGTTGCTTTATAGAAACCGAGAACGGTGTTTTTGACTGCTCCCTGGAAACGGAACTTAAAGAACTAAAGCGTAAACTTATGCTTCTTGCTTATCGTAAATAATGGATTTAGATATCGATTTTGAAAAATATAACAGTATATACGGACAAAGACTTTTTAAGGTAAGAGGTAAGGTGGTTAACGCTGTCGGACTTACAATTGAGGCAGCAGGCCCACAGGCTAAGATGGGTGACCTTTGCTATATTTATCCAAGCAACCTTTCCGAAAGTACAAAACCTGCACTTGCGGAGGTGGTTGGTTTTAAGGAAGGCAAAAACCTCCTTATGCCCTATGACAAGATAGAAGGAATCGGCCCGGGGTCCGGCGTGGAAAGCACAGGCCATCCTTTAACGGTCAAAGTTGATGATTCGCTTTTGGGACATACTGTGGACGGGCTTGGAAGACCAAACGAGCCTATGGAATATGCGGGGGTCGAATATTCTGTCGAAGCAGGAGCGCCCGACCCTATGAAACGTAAGATTATTTCGGATGTTCTGCCGCTGGGTGTAAAAGCTGTTGACGGCCTTATTACCGTAGGCAAGGGACAAAGAATAGGAATATTTGCAGGTTCCGGTGTCGGTAAGTCTACCTTGATGGGAATGTTCGCAAGAAATACGAAGGCCGACATCAACGTTATTGCCTTAATAGGTGAGCGTGGAAGAGAAGTAAGAGAGTTTATCGAAAGAGACTTGGGGCCGGAAGGAATGGCCCGCTCGGTAGTTGTTATAGCTACTTCCGATAAACCTGCACTTGAAAGAAAGAAAGCTGCGCAGACGGCTACGGCTATTGCGGAATACTTTAGGGATCAGGGTAAAGATGTACTTCTTATGATGGATTCCATGACACGTTTTTGCATGGCACAGCGTGAAATAGGATTGGCATCCGGAGAGCCTCCGGTATCGAGGGGATATCCGCCTTCGGTATATTCGGAACTTCCCAAGCTCCTTGAAAGAGCGGGCTGTGATGATAAAGGTTCAATAACGGGACTGTACACGGTTCTGGTTGACGGTGATGACTTTAATGAGCCTATTACCGATACGGCAAGATCGATTCTTGATGGTCATATTATGTTGGACAGACGTCTGGCTCATAAGAATCATTATCCTGCTATTGATGTGTTACAGAGTATCAGCCGATGCATGTCACAGATTGCCACCAAAGAACATAAGGCAGCAGCGGGTAAGTTGAAGAACGTACTGGCTACATATAATGAAGCCGAGGACCTTATTAATATCGGCGCATACAAATCCGGCTCAAATTCCGAGATAGATTATGCGATAGAAAAGATTAAGGCGGTTAACGGTTTCCTGATGCAGGAAACTGACGAAAAATATAATTTTGACAATATAGTCGAATTGCTTTCGCAATTGTTTGAAGATTAATTATGGCTAAGTTCAAGTACAGAATGCAAAACATTCTGAATATTAAAGAAAAATTGGAAGAGCAGGCCAAGAATGAATTCGCGGCAGCAAGAAGAAGGCTTGATGACGAGGAAGAAAAACTCGAGGAATTAAAGCAAAGAAAAGCAGGCTACGAAGAAGAGGGTCGGAGACTCAGAATGAGTGCTCTTAATATTCTTGATCTTACGGACAACAAGAATGCTATCGATACCATGGACGAATATATAGCGCTCCAGCAGATTGAGGTCAATAAGGCAGCAGCATTGTTGGAAGAAGCCAGAATTAAACTTACCGAAGCGATGAAGGAAGCAAAGATTCATAATCGCCTTAGAGAAAAGGCTTTTGAGGAGTTTAAGAAAGAGATTAACGCCCAGGAGTCAAAAGAAATAGATGAACTAACCAGTTACACATACGGACAAAAGAACTGACATTAGTGTCATAAATTATATCTTTGTCCATGGGTGACTAAGGAGCAGATATATGGCAGATGAGCAGCATACAGAGCTTACGCCCGAAAAGGCCAAAGCCGAGCACAAAAGGCTCAAAGATGAAAAGAAAAAATTAGCAAAAGAACAAAAGGATCAGAAAAAGGCAGCTAAAGCCCGTGCAAAAGAAATTGAGGCTGAAGAAGCTCAGCTTTATGAAGATGAGGAGCAGGGCGGCGGCTCGGTATTCTTGGTTACTTTTGTTATTGTGCTTATATGGATAGCCATTTTATGTCTTGTTATTAAACTTGATTTAGGTGGCTTTGGTTCAAGTGTATTAAAACCTATTCTTAAGGATGTACCGATTGTTAATCTTATTTTGCCTGCAGGTACAGAGGCTGTGGTAGATGATGAAGAGTCGGGAGCATACGGTGGATATTCGGATCTTAAGGAAGCTGTGGATTATATTAAAGAGCTTGAACTTGAACTTGAAAGAGCAAATTCTGCAAACACGGTAAGTGCTGAGGATATAGCAGCCATGAAAGCCGAAATCGGAAGATTGAAAACCTTTGAGGATGCACAGGTGGAATTCCAGAGAATTAAGACTCAATTCTATGAAGAAGTGGTGTATGCCGAAAAAGGACCGGGAATCGAGGAGTATCAGAAGTATTATGAGTCAATTGACCCATCTACTGCTGAGTTTTTATACAAACAGGTTGTTTCACAGGAAGAGGAGACCGATGAGATCCAGGATTATGCCAAGGCTTATTCTGAAATGAAACCTAAACAGGCGGCCGCAATCTTCGAAGGAATGACCGATAACTTAGACTTGGTAGCCAGAATTCTCGGCGTTATGCAGCCTGCGGAACGCGGTGCCATCCTTGGCGCAATGGATTCGGAAATAGCTGCAAAAATTACAAAAATTATGGATCCCGAGTCTTAAGTTATTCAAATCAGTGACCGATATATAAGTAAGCACCTTAAAATTTAATAAAGGAGGAGAGCATATGACCAGTGCATCTGTAAAGGATCTAAATTCGCTTATGACCTTTATCAGCACTCCGGGAACCGGTAAATCTGCACAGAGTAAAGGCAGTATGGAGTTCGGGGCATTGATGAGTAGAAGCGGTAATGATTCCGAAACAAACATTGGTACTTCCAAAGGAATTTCCACAAAGATGGAAGCAAAAGATGCTAAAGCAGACCTAAGTGTTAACCGCAAGGTTGACGTTAAGGAAAAAGCCTCCAAAACTACTTCTGAAGCGGAACCGACGGATGTAAGTCCGGAAGATACGCAGAAGATGCTTGATGCAGCAAACGAAGTGGTTAAGGAAGTGGCTAAGGAACTTGACGTTACGGAAGATGCGGTAAAAGAAGCGATGGAAGCTTTGGGATTGGAACTTATATCTTTGCTCGACCCGACTAACCTAAACAGTCTGGTTCTTGAAATAACAGGTGAAGAACCCATATCTTTGGTAACCAATGAAAATCTCTTTAACACAGTCAAAAATCTGAGCTCTATGGTGGACGCCACTATAGCAGATTTAGCGGATGATATGGACATTGAAATTTCTGATGTCATCAGCAAGGTTGAACAAGCCGAGGTTCAACTTTCTAATACTCCGGAAACGCAAATGAGTGTCGAAGCTAATTCAGATTATGACAAAACCGCCGAGTTTATGGTAAACATCCATACAGAGACTAAAGAAGTCAAAGCTGTAACGGATGAAAAGGGAAATGTAATAAGTACTCAGACTGTTGAAATATCAGATGAGACCACTACCATGAACGAGGTTGCTCCCAAAAGTGAAACCAAACATGAATTCAAACATGAATCCACTGAGAATAACGGTTCACAACTTATGGGACAAGGAAACAATTTGTTGAATAATTTAACAAACAGCACTCAAGAGGCAGCTACCGACATGGCGCCTCAGCAATCATTTTTCTCTAATGAAACTCAGGACATAATGAACCAGATAATGGATAACATTAAGGTTAATGTAAAACCGGATGTCCAGGAACTGGAAATGCAGTTACATCCCGAATCGTTGGGTACCGTTAAAATTAATCTGGTAAACCACGCAGGAGAGATTACGGCAGAGTTCAAAGTTGCATCGGAGAACGTCAAAGAAGCAGTCGAAACCCAGATAGTTGAATTAAAACAAGCCCTTAAGGACAGCGGCGTCAAAGTTGAAGCCGTAAGCGTATCGGTAGATACAAGCGGATTTGATTCAAACCTGTGGCAGGGTAAGGGAAACGACGATAACTTCGAACAGGACGACAGAAACAAAAGGCCTCACAGAATTAACTTAAATGAACTTGATGCTTTATTTGAGGATGAGGCAAGCGAAGAAGAAATCTTAGCAGCACAAATGATGGAGGTAAACGGAAACACCGTTGACTATCAGGCATAAGATTTTAGGAAGGAGTATCAAATGGCAGTTAGTGCAGTCATAAAAGACGGTAAGATTTTGGAAACAGCTTCACAGGCTTCTACCTCAGGCGCTGCTTCACAGGTATCACCGACTAACGGATATGATAAAGATGCATTTTTGCAACTCCTGGTAGCTCAAATGAAATACCAAGATCCTCTGGAACCAACAGAGAATACGGAATATATTTCACAGTATGCTACATTCTCACAGGTTGAACAACTTCAGAATATGGCAGGTTCGATGGATTTATACAGAGCATCCGGAATGGTTGGACAGACAGTTCAAATAACAACCAAAGGTGCCGACGGTGAAGATAAATTCGTAGAGGGCGTTGTAGATTACGTTAAGTACGAAGCGGGAAAAGCGTATGTTGCAGTTTCCGGTGAGCTTTACGCATCAGGTGATGTTACGGCAATCCTTGACAATGAATACAATACAGCATACGAGTTGGCTCAGTCGTTTATCAATGCGGTTGAAGAACTTCCTGCTCTCGGAAATATTACATTGGCAGATCAGGATACGATTTTCGGACTGGCAGAAGGATATAATTCATTGAATTCTTACCAGAAGTCAATGATTGATGAAAAGTACTACAACAAACTTGCAGAGTATGTAGACAGAATGAATCAGATGGTTCAGGATTCGGAAGCATCTAAGAAAGCCAGGGAAGAGGCAAATGAAGACGGAAGCGAAGGCGATGAGGCTGTAGAGCCTGTAACCGAAGCTTAATTTAGGAGGAGAGAATATGGATATTAACCAGGGAAGATTCTTATCCATAGAAAAGCTCCAGGATCAGTACCTTAACAATCAAAAAACATCTGTTTCAAATAAAACCGACGAAGGGATGTCCTTTTCGGATATCCTTTCGAAAAAGTCGGTTGAGTCCGGTGAAGTAAAGTTTTCAAAACATGCTTCAAGCAGACTTTCAACGAGAAACATAGAACTTACACCCGAACAGATGGGAAGATTAAATGAGGGTGCTAAAAGAGCTTCTCTTAAAGGAATAAAAGAATCATTGGTTTTGGTTGATTCGTTAGCCTTTATAGTAAATGTACCAAGTAACACGGTAGTAACGGCAATGGACAACACAGAAACAAAAGATAATATTTTTACAAATATTGATGGTGCCGTAATAATGTAGCCGGACCTTATGGAGGCTAAGGCTTTTGAATGACAGATAAAGCCAAACGGCAAAAGCCCCGAAATGATTCGGGCAACTGGAAGGAGGTCAATTAATTATGATGAGATCACTTTATTCTGGTGTTGCAGGTCTTAAGACACACCAGACAAGAATGGACGTAATCGGTAACAATATCGCAAACGTTAACACAACAGCATATAAGTCTCAGTCAATGACTTTTTCGGATTTGATGTATCAGACAACACAGGCAGCTTCAGGTGCTAACCCCACAACAGGCGTCGGCGGTGTAAATGCCCGTCAGATAGGTCTTGGTGCCAAGACAGCATCTATTAAGACAGCAATCACATCCCAGGGTGCTTCACAGACAACAAACGATCCTTTTGATTTGATGATTACCGGAGATAACTTCTTCGTAGTGAGCAACGGTTCGGAAAACTTCTTTACAAGAGACGGTTCGTTCTATGTAGACGGCGTAGGTAACCTTTGTATGACATCAACAGGTTATAACGTAATGGGATGGCTTTGTGATGAAACCACAGGTGAGATAAAGCAGGATATAGTTAAACCTCTTCAGATTATGTCTGCCAAGTATTTAACATATGAACCCGAAGCTACTACATTAGCTCAGATGTCAGGTATCGTTGACAGTTTCGATACAAATATTACCAATTCCGGCGGTAAGCTTGTTACACTTGATTTCTACGATAATCTTGGATTTAAGTACACAGCAATGTTCAGCATCCATGATGATGCAGCCGACACATTAACAGACGGTAAGTTCGCACTGCAGCTTGATGCAATCAAAGATCCTCAGGGAACACCTATTGCGGATATATCAAGCGTAACTCCTGCAAGCATTATATTAAACTTCAGTACAACAGACGGTAAGCTTACCGGTGTAGGCACAGGTTCGGATTTAAGCTTTGTGCTTGACTGTAAGGGACTTGGACCAAACTTCCCTCAGACAGGCGGAATCACAATAGACTGTAGCTCCATGAGCAACCTTAACAACAACGGTGCTTCTACAACAGTAGCAACGAGAGGTTCGGATAAGGGTCTTGGATCAGGTCGTATGCTTGGTGAAATGTCAGGTGTGGCTATTCAGAAAGACGGTAAGATTTATGCTACATACGACAACGGTATGTCAAGACTGTTGGGTCAGATAGCTACAGCAGCTTTTGCTAATGCATCAGGTCTTGAAAAGCAGGGTGATAACCTCTACAGTTCAACACAGAACTCAGGTGATTTTGATGGTATCGGTGTTGATATTACTGCAGGCGGCGGATACATGAACTCGGGTGTTTTGGAAATGTCAAACGTAGACCTTTCGGCAGAGTTCACGGAAATGATTACAACACAGCGTGGTTTCCAGGCTAACTCACGTATCATCACAGTATCCGATACATTACTTGAAGAATTAACTAATCTTAAGAGATAATGTAAGTAATTATTAACCAAATAATCGGCAGTACAGGGAAAGAGCAGACTCTTTCCCTATTCTGCTATTAAAATCGGTACTACGTTTTGGGGAATTATCTAACTAATTTATATCTTTGTACCGGAGGAATGAAACATATGATTGAATTGACTAAATTGGGTGGACAAAAGGTACTTGTTAATCCGGATTTGATGGAATTGGTGGAAGAAACACCAGATACTGTGGTTGCCTTTACTACCGGACGCAAGATAATCGTAAAAGAAAGTAGACAAGACATCATAAATTTAGTAAAATCGTATAGAAAGGATATCTTTGCCTAAAAGCAAAGAAAGGATAGGAAGTAAAAGTGGATTTAGCGTCTCTATTAGGATTCGTCTTATGCTTCGGCATGATTATTTTCGGTATTGCAACGTCTGCCGGACTGGAGAATATCGGTCGATATATTGATATACCTTCTGTTGTCATCACATTTGGTGGAGCTTTCTTTGCCGTTATGTGCATGAACTCTATGCAGGGGTATATAGGCGGCCTTAAATCGTTTACACTTATTTTTAAAACACCATCGCTTGACGTTAAGTCTATGATTCAGAAAATTATAGATTTATCGAATGTTGCACGTAAAGAAGGTTTGCTGTCTTTGGAAGAAGCAGCAGGCGAACTTGATGATGCCTTTATGAAAAAGGGCATCCTGCTTATTGTTGACGGTACCGATCCTGATTTGGTTCGCGGAATCATGGAGACGGAATTATATGCTACCGAAGACAGACAT
>JAZUIS010000007.1:0-14127 GCA_045642345.1 Lachnospiraceae bacterium | reverse complement strand
ATTTCATACATTAATCTATTGCAGCGTGTTAATATTCGTCAAAGAACTTTTGCAGAGCATCAACAAACTGCCCTATATGAATCCCGTCAACAAAAGAATGATGTGCCTGAATTGAAATCGGAATCAAGACACGTTCATCCTTCTCGTAGTATTTTCCCCAATCAAACAGAGGAGTCGCATTGTCCTTTTTTCCGGAGTTAGTGTGCGAAATATGCGTATAAGTCACCCACGGCATAGGAGAACATTGAAACACGTCGTTTCCAAGAGGGCCGGTAAAATACTCCTGCTGTTCCTCAGCTGTCTTTAATGCCAACGCCACATATTCTGGAAGATTATCTATGAACGGAACATTGACAACCTTAAACAATCCTGTTTCTTTGTTAAGGTAGGTAAATGCTGTATCAATTCTCTCGTAAAGCACGACTTTCCCATCCAAAAATCTGTATCTTAACGCTTCGACTTCATTGGCGCACTTGCAGACTGCATAGACCATTGCCAAGGTAAAAGACAAGCCTTCCTCCTTGACCTTTTTCTTGAATTCAGTAACGTCGGCTTCAAAAGTCACACAAAATGCCGGTTCTATACTGTTCCGGAAAACCATGCAGTGCATAGCTCGTTCCCATGTTGATTCATCTATTACTTCATATTTGTTTGCCATATAATTGTCCTCTTAAATTCTGATTTTCCGCGCTGACATCTATCTCACAGCCACAACTTCCCAACATCTAACTCGACAACTCAACTATGTGACATCTATCGTGGCAACTCAACTCTCACACTTTTTGAGCTGATTTACCCTTGGATAAGTTACCGCAGACTATTACCCGCTCCACCTGCTCGAAACTATCGGGAGCCGAAAAGTACCTGAAATCAAGGACTTTCGCGGCTATTTGCCGTCGACCCTTGACATCAATACTACGGTCTCGACATGCACCGTATTGCAGAACATATCGCAGGGACGGACACGTTTTAATTCATAACCCTGTGAGCATAAATATTTCAAATCTCGGGCCAAGGTGGCGCTGTCACAGCTCACATAGACGATTTTTGACGGCGCAGCACCCACAACAACTTTAAGCGCTTCTTCGTCCATTCCCTTACGGGGCGGATCCATTACAATTACATCAGCTTTAATTGTGGCTGCATGTTTCGGCAAATAGTCCTCAGCAGGAGCACATATGAATTCTGCATTGGAAATTCCGTTAGCAACAGCATTTTTCTTGGCATCTTCAATAGCCTGGGGCACAATTTCAATTCCGTGTACCATGGAAGCATTATTTGCCATCGCCAAGGTGATTGTTCCTATTCCGCAACACAAATCCCATACTTCCTCACAGCCCGTAAGAGATGCAAATTCTATTGCTGTTCCGTACAATTTCTCAACCTGAATAGGATTAACCTGATAAAACGACAACGGCGAAATCTTAAATTTAAGAGATTTTCCACCTACATTCATGATATCTTCAATTACAGGCTCTCCCCACAGAACCTCATAGGAATTACCCATTATTACATTAGTCTTTTCTTTATTTACGGACAAAGATATACTCTTAATCCTGCTGCCATATGTCGCTTCAAGAGAATCATTAAGAACAAGAAGAGACTCAACAAGTTCCTTACTTTTAGGAAGCTTATCATCATTAACAACAAGACAAATCATTATCTGCCCTGTTCTAAAGCCCTTTCGAATTAACGCATGTCGAATATACCCCTTGCAGGTAACCTCATCATATGGCTTTATGTTATATTTCTTCATCCACGAAAGAATCGTCTCAAGTATATCTTTGTTCTCGGAAACTCCCAGACGACAGTCTGTATTTGAGATAATGGAGTGTGTACGTCCTGCATAAAATCCGCATACCGCTTCGCCTTCTTTATTAAGACCAAATGGGAATTGCGCCTTGTTTCTATATCCAAAGGTATAATCGCCGCTTTCATCCACAGCACCAATAATAGGTTCCATCACACTATCAAGAAGAGTTTTATCAAAACCACCCAATCTAAGGAGATTATTATACACTTTGTTCTGCTTGAACTTCAGTTGGGATTCATAAGACATCTCCTGAATTTGACAGCCTCCGCAGGAACGGGCCAAAGGACAGAGGGGTTCTATGCGATCCGGAGAGGCAGTAATTATCTTCTCCAACCTTCCATAGCCATAATTCTTCTTAAGTTTAGTCACACGCATGGTAATAATATCACCAATAATTGTGTCCTTAATAAAGAATGTGAAGCCGTCTTTTTTACCGACGCCTTCACCTTCCGAAGTAATATCCACTATTTCAACATCAAATAAATCATTCTTATTAAACACGTTACTCCATTCTCGTTGCTATAACGTTGGAATCAAGCATCTTATTAAAGCCCATCCAATCGGCTTTACCGTCTTTTTCAACTAACTCTGTAAATATTTGCATTTTTGCATCGGTATTATCTGCAAAATTAAGTGCAATTGCTTCCATAATGGCCGGTTTCTTGGGAGAACCGAATTCGAATTCTCCGTGATGAGATAAAATACAATGTTTAAGCTCGGCCTCAAGAACCGAAGGAAATCCTGCTATAGGGGAGGTACCATTTTTACCGTGAATAACACCGTCAACCATTTCACAGCCCATAACAATATGACCTAAGAAATTGCCCTCATCCGTATAATCATTATCGGGATAAAGAGATAATTCTCGGGTTTTGGCTATGTCATGGCATAGTGCCGCCGTAATCAGAAGATCCCTGTTAAGCTTCTCATACTGTGTGCAAAAATAATCACATAATTTGGCAACAGCAATAGTATGCTGAAGTAAGCCGCCAACAAAACTGTGATGTACCGACTTAGCTGCGGATGACATTTTAAATCTGGTAATAAACTCCGTATCATCCTTAAACAAAGCACATAATAACTTATTTAAATACTCATTTTTAACACTATCCACAAATCCAAGAAGAGTCTTATACATTTCCTCAATATCATAAGGACTCATGGGAAGATAATCGGAAGGATCATATTCACCCTCGGAACATCTGCGGGCCCTTTTGACATTAACCTGAAGTGCACCGTTAAAAGAAGTAACTTCACCTACTATTTCAACATAATCCTTAGCATCAAATTCATCTATTGCAGGTGAATTGGGTTCCCAGTTCTTAGCATCAAGAGTACCTGTTTTATCCTGAAGGATAATATTGTCATAGGGCTTTCCGTTCTTGGTGGTTGCAGAATTCTTCTGCTTAATCATGTAAATATCTGAAATTCTGTCGCCTTCTTTTAAATCTTTAATATATTTCATCTATTACTGCTCCTGTTTCATTAATGTATGCTGCTGATGAGCCAAGGTTACCTGATATTCCAAAGATGTATATCCATCAAGTCCCTGTCTTTTTACTTCGATAGTAATAATCTGTTCCGGTTCATAATTTTGAAGAATTCTTGTTATTCCCTGGAACGAAGAAATCTCGGAACCTGCAAACTTAACTATTACATCTCCGCCCTTAATTCCGGCTTCCAAAGCAGGTGAATCAAGGTTAAGACTGGTAATATATACTCCCTTAGGTAATCCCATTTCATTGGATGTTTCTTCCGAAATATCTTCACAGTACAATCCAAGATACGGTATCTCATATCCATTGGAAAGTCTTTCGATAAGTCTCTTAATATCCGAAATCCCGATAACACGTATCATGTTCTGCAGCTCCTGGGAATTTTGAGTCATATCTATTATTCCCATAAGCTGTCCATACATATTAACAAGAATTCCGCTTGCGTTAACACTGCCTATAATATCGGTAGAAATAGCCTGATAACGTGCATCCGGAATTATTATTTCTCCCTGACTTCCCGTAATATGGCCAAGACATAAAGATTCTTCACTTCCCAGGGGTCTTCCAAGTGCCATAACAGGAGAGCCGTTAAGATTTCTGTTAAGGGTTGTTCCCATGTCAATTAATGAAATAACTTCGTGAGTGGTATATCTTATTATGGCCTTACGAACAGACAAAACCGATAATCCCGAATTCATGTCCTGCATCTTAACTTCTGCTTTGTATCTGCCTCCATCACAGAATTCAACTTCGAATGAATCAACATTTTTCATTCCCGAAGTATTGGCAAGGACCAAATAATCAATTCCGTTATCGGCGATAAGTACGCCCGAAACTACCGATTCTTCTTCGTATTCATTGTTAATCCAGTCCGTATCCTGACCTATTCCGACCACATCAACTACACTTTTTGAAACTTCTCCTGCCAGCGTAGTAACAGAATCCGACAGAGCAATATAGTCATTAATTCCCAATTCCATTTCATTAAGAACCTGTTCAATCTGCTCATCATCCAAAGGCGCCTGCTCGATAATTACGGGAGTAAGTTCTGTTTCATCCGCAATCATATCCTCGGGTTTTGTTTCTTCCTCGGCAGTTTCCTCCACAAACACTATTGTCGAAGGTTCCTCTTCTTTCTCCGGATTAATCCTTGTATTAATCACAGGTTCCAAAAATAAAAAGGTAACGCAAGCAACCAGACCAAATACCACAGCCATTAATACTGTAAGTAGCAATCTTCTCATCAACTTGCGTTTATTAATCGGACGTTGTTTAATTGTTTCTTTCATAAATTCAGAGGTCTTAATTGCCTGAACCTGTTCTTCTTTGGGTTCTGTAGCAATAGGAGCCTCTGATGTTTTGATTTCTTTATTCTCTTCCATAATTAGTACCGGTACAAAGATATACTTCTTAGTACACTACTTTGTTACGACCGCTCTCTTTACCCTGATACAGCTTCTCATCGGCATCTTTAATAGAAGAATCGATGTCTGAAGCAAAATCATATTCTGTAAGACCGAAGGTCATTGTTATGTTGATTTCCTGATTAGCCAATACAATCGGTGTCTTTTCTATCTTTTTACGTAATCGCTCAAGGCCGCTCCAGGCCTCATCCCCATTAACACCCGGGAACACGATTAAAAATTCTTCGCCACCCCATCTCGAGATGAAAGTTTCTTTACGAAGAGAGTCCTGCATTAATTTTGATACTGATTTTAAAACTTCATCACCTGCATCATGTCCGTATACATCATTGACCTTCTTGAAGAAATCAATATCACCTATACAAAGACTGAAAGTACCTTCCTGTGTGGTACGAATCAAGTCATTAAGGTATTCTATGGCCTTACGACGATTAAATAATCCTGTCAACTGGTCGGTATTTGCCTGAATCTTAAGAGAGTTATTGTATTTAACAAGCTTTCCTTCAAGTTCACCTACACCGGAACTAAATGTATACGCTGTTAATGCTATTCCAAAGAAAATGCTTACGGTCGTAGTTATCTGAATAACAGTAATAACCGTATCCGATAAATTCATCTTGGGAGTTGCATCGCAATATACGAAATACAGCAATATACGATATGCCAATGCACATAACGTAAATACCCATTTACGCAGATTCTTACCGTAAGATGAGAAAAAATACAGAAGAATTATTAAGAATAAATAATTCTGAACTCCGGATTTCCATCCATAGAACATTAAGCCCATTTGAAGCCAGATAATAATAAAGATATTAAATACCCATTCGGCAACTATAGTCTTAACCACATAAGTAAGTGCAAATATAGCAGCAATGGTTATCCAGAATAAGGCACAAACCAAAATATGCTTGGAAAAACCGGCAATTCCTATTGCAATTGCATTAATGCCAAACATAACAAACATAGCTAAAAATAACCATCTGATAATGACAATTACTTTCTTGGATTCATTTTCGGCTTTGACATCCTTATCTATAAAATTGAATAGACGTTTAAGTATGAATTCTTTATTCTTTTCCTGTTCCATAAAAAAGCTAACCCCTACTTATAGATTGTATATAAGCAGGGGTTGTTTGTAAACTTTTTTTATTAAATAATTTTATGTTTATTTGCCCTTTTTTCGTGCAACTACTACACTTTGTACCACTAGGAAGACACATAACATAGCCGCAACCGTAATTCCTGTCCACCAGGCCTGATCAAGACCGGCTGATGAAACTATATTCTTGATTGTACTTAATGACAGAACTCCGAATAAGGTACCGATTATATTACCTACACCGCCTGTCAGCATCGTACCTCCGATAATGGAAGATGCGATAGCATTCATTTCTGCTCCGGATGCATTGGTTACAGCTCCGGAACCAACGTGCAGGAAGTAAACGAATCCACCGATACCGGCGAGAACTCCGCAAAGGAGCTGAGACATAAATCTCGTTCTTTTAACGTTGATTCCGAGCATCAAAGCTGATTGTCGGTTACCGCCAACAGCATAAAAAGCACGTCCCATCTTAGTCCATCTGAGCATAAAGAACATAAGTGCCACAACCAATAATGCTACTACAACACCTATTTCTACGTAAGCTTCAACATAAGTTCCGTTTTTGTTATATGTTCCCATTCCGGGTACATAGATTCTTGTTTCCTTTAATGCAACAAATGCAGGATTAGCTACGTTAAAGGGATCTGTATTAACAATAGTTGTCATACCTTTGGCAAAGAACATACCGGCCAATGTGACAATAAAGGGTTGTATTTCAAGATATGCTACCAAATATCCCTGAACAAGACCAAAGGCAAGGCCTATTCCGAGAGCAAGGAACATAGCTCCGATAACACTTCCGCCGTGATAATCAAGGTATACCGCACAGCTCATTGTAATAAGGGCCGTAACACCACCGACAGATATATCGATTCCGCCGGTAATCATTACAAGACTTAAACCACAGGAGAGAATTATGAGGGCTGCATTTTCATTTAATATGTTAAAAAATGCTTGTGGTTTGGTAAATCCTTTGCCCAGGAACACTATAGCTCCTATGTACATAAGCACGAATACGACAATTGTAATCGTAAGGAGAAGATTTGAATCTGTCATATTCTTAAATTTATTCATAAAAGATGTCTTTTTAGTTTCCATTATTAAGCCACCTCCTTATGAAAAAGTTTAGTTCTGATAAGTTTCCACTTAGCGGATATGAATTCTCTTACTGTAGGAGCAGAGAATACTACAAGCAAAATAACTACTACAGCTTTATATGCAGGTAGTGCAGATGAATTAACATTAAATTTATAAAGTGTAGTTGTAAGGAACTGGATAACATAAGCACCTAAGATAGAAGCGCCCATGTTAAACTTACCTCCGCTTAATGCATTACCACCAAGGGCAACTGCCAAAATGGCATCCATTTCTATATCTTTGGCAATTACGGAATAGTTGATTGTCGAAAGTCGGCTGACTTTAATCAAACCTGCTATTGCTACGCAAACTCCCAAAATTACAAATGTAAGAAGTTTAATCATTGTAGGATTAAGTCCGTTAAGTCTTGAAGACTGTGCGTTAATTCCTACCGACTGAACATATAATCCAAGATTCGTAAACTTAAGAATCAGGAAAAAGATTATCATTACCAAAACAGCTATAAAGAATGGTGTCGGAATCGGAATTCCCGGAATGAAATTTCCAAAGTAAGCAAACGAAGGTTCACTTACAATAGGAAGCTCATTATTATTGATCCAGGCTGCTATTGAACGACCTGCCGTAAACAGGATAAGAGTAGCTACCATGGGCTGAATATTAAATATTGAAACTAATATTCCGTTAAATGCACCGCATACCATACCTGCCACAACTCCGATTAGGAATGCACAGAATATAGGCATCATAAGCTTATCGGGACGTGAATTGGTTCCGCAAAGCATTCTTAAAATAACACTGCCTGTAATAGCTATTCCGGCACCTACCGAAATATCCTGTCCTCCTGAAGCTGCCGTAACCAGAGTCATTCCGATTGCCAGAATGGCAAGCTCTGAACCATAGTCAAGAATAGTTATAAGATATCCCGAAAGAACAGGATCTCCTGCTGCATTCTGACCCATTGTTATAGCAAAAAACGAAGGGTCTGCTATTAAATTAAATATTGCAAGAAGAAGCAATGCCGCAATGGGGATGAATATCTGTTTTCTTAACAGATTGCTTAATGTTTTAGCCATTATTTTCACCTCCTGCAATAGTATTCATTATCATTGTCTGATTAAGATCGGCACCTGAAAGTTCACCCACAACCTTACGGTCACGCATTACCACCAATCTTGAACATGTTCTTAACATCTCATCTGTTTCCGAAGAAATAAAGGTAATACTCATTCCTTCAGATGCAAGCTTAAGTACAAGCTTCTGAATATCAACCTTGGTACCTACATCAATACCTCTTGTGGGTTCATCAAGAATAAGATATTCAGGATGAGTTAAAAGCCAGCGGGCGATGAGACATTTTTGCTGATTTCCGCCTGACAATGACTTAATCGGAGTATCTGCAGAAGCTGTCTTAATACCTAAAAGTTTAATATATTCTTCGGCAAATTTATTTGCTTCAGCCTTGGTAAAGGGCTTAAAGAAACCTTTCATAACCTGTAATGCCAGAATGATATTTTCTCTAACCGATAAATCACCGATAATTCCGTCTATCTTTCTGTCTTCAGGAAGATATCCGATACCTGCCTTCATAGCATCAAGGGGTTTATTAATCTTTATTTCTTTACCGTTCTTCTTAACGGTACCGCATATTTTCTTATCGGCACCGAATATTGCTCTTACGCACTCAGATCTTCCCGAACCGAGAAGTCCTGTAAATCCGTTAACTTCACCCTTATTAATGTGGAAATCAAAAGGCTTAATTCCCTGATCGGAAGCAAGTCCTTTTGTTTCAAACACTACTTCCGAAGCGAACTCATCGACTGAAGATGCATTTTCGCCCTTAATATCAGATAAATCATCAAGTTCCTTACCAAGCATCTTAGAAACCAGTTGAACTCTCGGAAGATCGGCAATTTCATATTCTCCCACAAGTTTTCCGTCTCTTAAAACGGTAATCTTATCACATACTTCATAAACCTGATCAAGGAAGTGGGTTACGAAAATAATACCTACACCCCTTGCTTTTAGGTCTCTCATTAACTTAAATAACTTTTCTACTTCCTGCTCGTCCAGAGAAGATGTAGGTTCATCAAGAATAAGAACCTTACAATCCATATCAACCGCTCTTGCGATTGCAACCATCTGCTGAACTGCTATTGAGCAGCTGGCCAGCTGCTGTGTAGCTTTGGCAGGTATATCTAAAGACTGAAGGATTTTGTCTGCTCCTTCATTCATTTGTTTCCAATTTTGAATAGTATTAGCACTACGTCCTATATACATATTTTCTGCCACGGAAAGATTAGGACATAATGTGATTTCCTGGTAAACAGTACTGATGCCCTCTTTTTGAGCATCCTGAGGTGAACGAATGATTACTTCGCTTCCATCCAAAATAATCTCACCTTCGTCTTTACTATAGACACCGGTCAAGACCTTAATTAAAGTTGATTTTCCGGCACCGTTTTCTCCCATAAGCGCATGAATTTCTCCCTGATTAAGAGAGAAGTCCACACCCTGAAGTGCCAGAACGCCCGGAAAGCTTTTATGTATATTCTTTAGCTCTAATAGTTTTCCCACGCTCTTACCTCATCCTTTCTTTAACTTGCTCTACTTATTTGTAAAGGCGACGCAACGAAATTGCTGCGCCGCCCTTACTATATTTTAGTCGGATAACAATTATCTAATTAAATTCCGTAGCTGTCTACGTCAGCCTGTGTGATTGTTGTAGCATCAAAGCCCTTTTCATCCATGATGATTGTCTTTTCTGCGATTGTCTCACCGTTTTCAAGCTTCTTGATGATCTCGTCGATGTAAGAAGACTGGAAAGGATTACACTGACCATCATAGTTCCAATTCTGCTTTAATAACTCTTCAAGAGCCCACTTGTTGCAGTCAAATCCCATAACGATTACGTCTTTGCCAACGCCGTGAGAGATGTTTGCTTTGTCAAGAGCTGCTACAGCACCCTTAGCCATATCGTCGTTCTCTGCATAAATTACATTGAAAGGAGTTCCTGCATCGATAACTGACTGAACGATCTGCTGTGCGTTTTCTGCGTTCCACTCAGCTGTCTGCTGTGTAACAATGTTCCAAGAAGCTTCTGCTGCAACCTTAGCATCTAAAGCACCTGAACGTCCCTGCTGAGCTGCACTACCCATAACACCCTGGATATGGATTACATTGTACTCAGAAAGGTTCTGGCTAGCTAACCAAGAAACAGCTGTTTCACCTTCTTTAGCCATATCAGAAACGATAGAAGCTTCGTATAATGAAGGATCAGCATCAATTGTACGGTCGAATAAGATAACCTTTACGCCTGCATTCTGAGCATCCTTAAGAACTGAATCCCAACCTGCTGTATCAGCTGCAGATAATAATAAGTAATCAACACCGTCTGTGATGAACTTCTGAGCTGCTGTGATCTGCTCATCGTTCTTTAAGCTGTAAGCGAAAGATGCATCGTATCCGTTTGCTTCACAGAATGTCTTCTTTAAATCAGCATCGTTAGCTGTTCTGTATCCTGATTCGTTAGGATCGTTGTTGATGATACCAACCTTGATAAGGCCGCCGCTTGAAGCTGCAGGAGCTGCTGCATCTGTCTTGCCAGCACAACCAACCAATAATGTTGCAACCATTGCTACGCTAAGAATAGCGCTTAATAATTTTCTCTTCATTTCATTCCTCCCTAAAAATTCATATGAAAATGTGTGCGCCGGTTTCCGAACCGGACTTGTTGATTTTAGTTTATCTCGCACTTTTATGCCCTTCAATTCAAAAAATACCAATTTTTTTGCTTTCGGCAAATTAACAATACCAATTTTGCTTAAGTTGGAATATAATAAATACAAATATTAAAAACGTGATGAATTTTTTACGATTTTGGTCTTATTTCTACACTTTGACCATAAAAAGATATGATTTTCAGCTTGATTTCTTTTGGTGATTTTATACAAAGAACTTGAAGAAATTTATACTATATTCATAAGACGGTTATTTTTTTATTTTTAAATTATGATATTTCTTTAGTAACAATAATAAAATTGTACCTTTTTATTAAAAATCATCACTATGGGTATTAATCAAATGACTAAATATGAATCGGTTGCAGCAAAATTAACAGCATACATAAATGACAGCAATACAAGAAGTCGCAAATTACCCACCGAACGGGATTTATGCCAAATTTATAATGTCTCCCGTCAAACAATCCGTGAAGCATTGCTTTTGCTGGAAGAAGATCACCTTATAACGAAGGTACAGGGAAGCGGAATTTACATTGACGAAACATATTTTGCTTCCAGAAACAAGATTGCCATTATTTTAAAAGAAGAAGATGAATATATTTATCCGGAATGGATTCTACTTTTCAAAAAAGCCTTAAAACAGGAAGGCTACATGCCAGAATTCTTTTTTACCCATAATAAGTCTTCTTTGGAACGTAAGATTCTGAATCAGATATCAAATACACCTTTGCGGGGAATTATAGCCGAACCTGTAAAAAGCATATTCAATTGTCCCAACGAAGCTTTATATGAATCTCTGCGCCAAAAAGGAATTCCTACCGTATTTTTCATGGATAACTACAGCAATATGCCATCCTATCCTTATATTAAGTACGACGACTATTCGGGATCCTATTCCGTCACCAAAAATATATGCTCCTTTAAGGAAACGGTTTATGCCGTATTTTTGACAGATGACAATATAGGTAAAAACAGATATGAGGGATTCCTGCAATCTATCCTGGATAACGGATACGAAATTGATGAGAACAGAATTTGCCTTATAAGTGAAAGCGATATTGTACTGATGAGAAAGCATCTTCAACCCGACAAATTACCCGCTTTCATTTCCAATATCAAAAACGGGCATATCATATGTCAGGACGATGAAATTGCTTTCTATATATACAAGCACATTTCGGACAAAGATATACATAATGTCCATATTTATTCTTTTGACCAAAGCTACCTTATGAAATTATGCGAAAACAAAATAATTTCCTATGCACCGGACAAGGAATTGTTAATCCATGAGACAGTGATAGGAATTATTTCTTTGATTCAAAACAAAACATTTATAAGCAAACAGCTTAACCCCTGTATTCACGAGGCGACATACCCTGAGTCTTTTTGAATACCACACTGAAGTAATGCTGATCTTTGTATCCTACTTCGTATGCAATCTCACCTGTATGCTTGGAAGTTGTTTTAAGAAGCTTTTTGGCAAGTTCCATACGCTTTTTCGTTACATACTCCACGAAGGTCATCTCCATCTGCGTCGAAAAAATAGCACTAAAGTAATTAGGAGATACATTACATATAGAAGCAATATCATTTAAAGACAAATTCTCATCCGTAAAATTCTCATCAATATAAGTAACGGCCTTTTTAATCATTCCCTTATACTGGTTCGAGCTTTGAGTATCTCTGATTTCTATGGCGTTGGTAAATAACTGAAGAATATAATTTTTAATCTTATTATCATCCGCAGACATATCCGTCAGTATACTTTCATCCAGCGAAGATATGAACTCTTCCTTACTGCCTCCCAGGTTTTCAACAAATGACAGCGTCGAAAATCTGACATTTAACATCAGGTAATTACGAAACAGCTTGGATTTAAGGGCATCCTCAAGGCTTGACAGATATCCTGTTGCAAAGGCATTTATCTCATCTTTGCTGCCCTGGGACAAAAATCCCTTTATAATCTCCGGATCAATTTGTTTCAAATCGGGTTCTTCATAATCATGGCTTCCTGCGGGATGAATATGCGAAACAACCTCTTTCGTAATAATATGCTGTGAAGGTGCCAGGAATCTGTATGAAAAGATATCATTTGTAGCAGCATAACAATCCGGAAGAAGACTGAGTCTTTCTACACTTTCACCGACAGTAATGTACCACTTCTTATCATCACTGTCCGACTGCTCATATTTATTGATACAAATCCTTTCGGCATTTGATTTACATCTTTCAGACAAAGCTTCGATATTATCGCTGTCACCTAAAATAAGAATGCAGTAGATATTAATATTCCACCTAAAAACAATATACTCTTTAAAACGAAGGAAATATTTATATAATTCATCTTCGTCATCCTGAACATATACAAATGCAATATTAAAGGCCTGTGCCTTTAAATCAATAGAAAGCTTTTCCGACTCGTCATATATTTCCTGCAAGGATAATTTACGATCAAATACCTTTTCAAAAAAATGTCTTATTGAAAGCTGTTCAAATTCCCTGTATTCTTCCTGGAATTTACGAAGGTCTGCCGTTTGTTCTTTCTTGGCTTCTATCTTTTCGGCAACAGTTTCAAGCACCTTCGTAAGCGACTGTTTGGTAACAGGTTTAAGCAGGTACTGCTCTACACCTATATCTATGGCTTTACGGGCATACTCAAAATCATCATAGCCGGAAATAATGATTATTTTCGTTTCCGGTAACTCTTTTGTTACAATTTGCGAAAGCTCCAATCCGTCCATAAAGGGCATCTTAATATCCGTAATCAAAACATCGGGACGTATTTTCCTTATAAGAGGAAGGGCCATTTCACCGTCCGAAGCTTCTCCGGAAAACCGGTAGCCGTATGATTCCCAGGGAATATTATCCCTAAGACCTTCTCGCATTATACTTTCATCTTCAACCAAAAATACCTTTAACATTAGTACTGCCTTTCAGCTAAATAATCTCTGACATTATCTTTAGTAAATACATGTTCGTCAACAACATATTCCTTTTCGACTTCTTCACCACGTTCCAAAGCGTTAATAACGTTGGCTATATATTCTCCCTGCAAAGGATTACATTCAATATCAACATTGATTATACCGTTGTACACCATAGTTAAGGCTTCTTTACAGGCATCAAAACTGATTATCATAATATCTCCTTCAATACCTGTAGTTAGTCCTTTTTCCTTAATTGCATCAACGGCACCGAATGTCATATCGTCATTCTGGGAAACAACAACATCAATATCTTCGTACTTATTAAGAAGTCGCGTCATTTCCTCTTTTCCCTTAGTTGTTGTAAAATCGGCATTTGCTATTTCCAGAATATTCCAATTGGGATTTTCTTTAGCTATTTCATTAAATCCTTTTTCTCTTCCTATCTGAGCGGACGAACCGATAGTACCCTGTAATACAACAATGTTAATCTCTTCATTCTGCCGGTTTTGCCTGATAAGTTC
>JAZUIS010000006.1:0-9136 GCA_045642345.1 Lachnospiraceae bacterium | reverse complement strand
GTTGAACTTCACAGACCTTACATTGACGAAGTACTTTGCAAGTGCCCTAAGTGCGGCAAAAATATGAAGAGAGTGCCTGAAGTTATCGACTGCTGGTTTGACTCAGGAGCTATGCCCTTTGCACAGCATCATTATCCTTTTGAAAATAAGGATTTATTTGAGAAGCAGTTCCCTGCTCAGTTCATTTCGGAAGCTGTTGACCAGACTCGCGGATGGTTCTATTCACTTATGGCAGAGTCTACACTTCTGTTTAACAAGGCTCCTTATGAGAACGTTATCGTTCTTGGACTTGTTCTTGATGAGAACGGTGAGAAGATGTCAAAGTCAAAGGGTAATGCGGTTGATCCTTTTGAAGCATTAAAGACCTACGGAGCCGATGCCGTAAGATGGTATTTCTATATTAATTCCGCACCATGGCTTCCTAACAGATTCGACGGTAAGGCAGTGCAGGAAAAGGAAAGAAAATTCCTGGGCACATTGTGGAACACATACGCTTTCTACGTATTATACGCAGATATCGATTCCTTTGATCCTACCAAGTATACGCTTGATTACGATAATCTTCCTGTTATGGATAAGTGGCTATTGTCTAAGCTTAATTCCGCTATCAAGGAAGTTGACGATGACCTTGGTAATTACAGAATTCCTGAAGCAGCAAGAGCACTTGACGACTTCGTTGATGAAATGTCTAACTGGTATGTTCGTCGCTGCCGTGAACGTTTCTGGGCTAAGGGAATGGAGCAGGATAAGATTAATGCTTATATGACTTTGTATACAGCCTTGGTTGAGATTTCAAAGGCAGCAGCTCCTATGGTACCCTTTATGGCTGAACAAATATATCAGAACCTGGTATGTACCACAGATAAGAGCGCTCCTATAAGTATCCATCTTTGTGACTTCCCCGAAGTTCATACAGAGTGGATTGATACCGAACTTGAGAACAATATGGAAGAGCTTCTTGATATTGTTGTTATGGGACGTGCGGCACGTAACACGGCTAACGTTAAGACCCGCCAGCCTATAAGTGCAATGTACGTTAAGGCGGCAAAGGAATTACCTGATTTCTTTGTACAGATAGTTAAGGATGAGTTAAATACAAAGGATGTTATCTTTAAGGATGATGTATCTGACTTGATTTCTTATACCTTTAAACCTCAGCTTAGAACGGTAGGTCCCAAGTACGGCAAACAGCTTGGCGGAATTCAGAAGTATCTGTCGTCCGTAGACGGAAGTCAGGCTATGAATCAGCTTAAGAGCGAGGGCGCAATCAAGTTTGATGTTGACGGAGTTGCGGTAGAACTTGCCGAAGAGGATCTTCTTATTGATACAGCGCAGAAGGCAGGTTTTGTATCGGAAGGCGATAACAATACTACTGTTGTTCTTGATACGAATCTTACTCCGGAACTTATCGAAGAAGGCTTCGTGCTTGAAGTAATAAGTAAGATTCAGACAATGCGTAAGGATTCCGACTTCGAGGTTATGGACAGAATTAAGGTCGGCATCAGCAACAACGACAAGATTGCTGAAGTTGTTCTTAAGAACAAGGATGCAATTGCAACTAAGGTTCTGGCTAACGAAATTGCGAAAGATGCGACATTTGCTATTAGCAAAGAATGGAACATAAACGGAGAAAAGACTACTATTTCTGTAGAAAGAGTATAAAAAGGGGGAAAGGTTTATGGCTACTAAAAAGGCACCTGAAACAGTTACAACCGGTTTCGTATTTGATAAGGAAATGTTCAAGAACAGTGTTATGTACAATGTAAAGACACTGCATCGTAAGAACATTAAAGAAGCAACACCCGAGCAGATTTTTCAGGCTGTTGCTTATGCGGTAAAAGATACAGTTGTCGACAATTGGATGGCAACTCAGAAGCAGTTTGACAAGCAGGATCCAAAGACGGTTTACTACATGTCAATGGAATTCCTTATGGGAAGAGCTTTGGGAAATAATATTATTAACTTAAAGGCATATGCTCCCGTTAAGGAAGCTCTTGATGAACTTGGAGTTAATCTTGATGTTATTGAGGATCAGGAACCCGATGCTGCATTGGGAAACGGAGGTCTCGGACGTCTTGCAGCCTGCTTCCTTGATTCCCTTGCTACATTGGGATATGCAGCATACGGCTGTGGTATAAGATATCGTTACGGTATGTTCAAGCAGGTAATCAGGGACGGATATCAGGTTGAGGCTCCGGATAACTGGCTTGAGAACGGTAATCCTTTTGAACTTCGTCGTCCCGAATATGCCAAGATTGTTAAATTCGGCGGCTGGGTAGAAGTTACACCTGATGAAAAGGGACGTAATCACTTCCATCAGGAAGGTTATCAGTCGGTTAAGGCTATTCCCTATGATCTTCCTATCGTAGGATATGGCAACGGTATGGTAGATACATTAAGAATCTGGGATGCCGAGCCTGTTGAGTGCTTCCAGCTTGATTCTTTTGATAAGGGTGATTATCAAAGAGCTGTAGAGCAGGATAATCTGGCTCGTAATATTGTTGAAGTTTTATACCCTAACGATAACCACTATGCAGGTAAGGAACTTCGTCTTAAGCAGCAGTATTTCTTTGTATCCGCATCGGTACAGGAAGCTGTTGAAAAATATATGCGTAAGCACGATGATATCCACGGACTTCCCGATAAGGTATGTTTCCAGCTTAATGACACACATCCTACAGTTGCAACTGCTGAATTAATGCGCATTTTGCTTGATGATTACAACCTTGAGTGGGATGATGCATGGAACATAATGTCAAAGGTATGTGCATATACCAATCATACAATTATGTCAGAAGCTCTCGAAAAATGGCCTATCGAGCTGTTCTCGAGATTGCTTCCGCGTGTATATCAGATTATTGAAGAAATTAACAGAAGATTCGTAGCAGCTATCGAAAAGCAGTATCCCGGTAATCAGGATAAGATTCGTAACATGGCTATTATTTATGACGGTCAGGTCAGAATGGCATATCTTGCTATTGCCTGCAGTTATTCGGTTAACGGCGTAGCTGCTCTTCATACACAGATACTTAAGAATCAGGAACTTAAGGATTTCTACCAGATGATGCCTGAGAAGTTTAACAATAAGACTAACGGTATTACACAGCGTAGATTCCTGTTACACGGTGACCCGCTTCTTGCTTCATGGGTTACATCACGTGTGGGTGACGACTGGATTACACACCTGCCGAAGATCAGCAAGCTCAAAGTGTATGCTTCCGATGAAAAGGCTCAGCAGGAGTTTATGAATATTAAGTATCAGAACAAGGTTAAGCTTGCTCAGTATATCCTTGAACATAACGGAATTGAAGTTGATCCCCGTTCTATCTTTGATGTTCAGGTTAAGAGACTTCATGAATATAAGCGTCAGCTTCTTAATATTCTTCATGTTATGTATTTGTACAACCAGCTTAAGGATAATCCGAATATGGATTTCTATCCGAGAACCTTTATCTTCGGAGCTAAGGCAGCAGCAGGTTACTACAATGCGAAGATGACTATCAAGCTTATTAATTCTGTAGCTGATGTAATCAATAATGATGAGAGCATTCACGGCAAGATTAAGGTAGTATTTATCGAAAACTACCGTGTATCAAATGCCGAAATGATTTTTGCCGCAGCTGATGTTTCCGAGCAGATTTCTACTGCTTCCAAGGAAGCTTCCGGAACGGGTAACATGAAGTTCATGCTTAACGGTGCCGTAACCTTGGGAACAATGGACGGTGCCAACGTTGAGATGTACGAAGAAGTCGGCAAGGATAATATGTTCATTTTCGGACTTTCATCAGACCAGGTAATTAATTACGAAAAGAACGGCGGATATGATCCTAACGAGATTTATAACAACGATCCTGACGTAAGAAGAGTTCTTATGCAGCTTATTAACGGAACATATTCCCCCGATGATCCCGACAGATTCAGAACCTTATATAATTCGCTTCTTAATACTCTTAGTACGTCCAAAGCGGATACATATTTCATTCTTAAAGACTTCCGTTCTTATGCGGATGCACAGAAGCAGGTTGAAGAAGCATACAAGGATGAATCAAGATGGGCCAAGATGGCTATCACAAACATTGCATGTTGCGGTAAATTCACATCAGACCGTACCATTCAGGAGTATGTTGACGAAATCTGGCACTTAGACAAGGTTAAGGTACCTAAGAAAAAAACACCTGAAAAATAATAATATAAGAGGCATATATGCAAATCGGATTTGATAATGACAAATATATAAAGACTCAGTCAGAGCACATTAGAGAAAGAATAGAGAAGTTTGGAAACAAGCTGTATCTTGAATTCGGCGGCAAGCTCTTTGACGACTATCACGCATCCCGTGTTCTTCCGGGATTTGAACCTGACAGTAAGTTAAGAATGCTTATGGAATTGTCTGACAGGGCTGAGATTATAATTGTTATTTCCGCATCTGATATCGAAAAGAACAAAGTAAGAGGCGACCTTGGAATTACTTATGACGAGGATGTTTTAAGACTTAAGAAAGCTTTTGAGGAAAGAGGACTTTATGTAGGTTCCGTGGTACTTACCAAGTGCCGCGGCCAGGAGGCTGCGCTTGCATTTAAGGCCCGTCTTGAAAAACATGGTATCAAAGTATATCAGCACTATATTATAGAAGGCTATCCTTCCAATGTTCCTCATATTATTTCGGAAGACGGTTTCGGTAAGAACGACTATATCGAGACAACACGTCCTTTGGTTGTTGTTACGGCTCCGGGCCCCGGTTCGGGAAAGATGGCAACCTGTTTAAGCCAGCTGTATCATGAACATAAGCGTGGTATTAAAGCAGGATATGCCAAGTTTGAGACCTTCCCTATCTGGAATCTGCCTCTTAAGCATCCTATTAATCTTGCTTATGAAGCAGCGACCTCAGATCTTGACGATGTTAATATGATTGACCCGTTCCATCTTGAGGCATATGGCGAAACAACTGTTAACTATAACAGAGATATAGAGATTTTCCCTGTTCTTAGTGCCATGTTCGAAGCTATTTACGGAGAGAGCCCCTATAAGTCTCCTACGGATATGGGTGTTAATATGGTGGGCAACTGTATTGTGGATGATGATGTATGTGCATATGCTTCCCATATGGAAATAATCAGAAGATATTACACCACTCTTAACAGACTTCGCGAAGATAAAGCTTCCGAAAATGAAGTATATAAGATAGAGCTTCTTATGAAGCAGGCTAAGATTACCACAGATGACCGTAAGGTTACCGTTGCGGCTAACGAAAGAGCGGAAAAACTCGGATGTCCCGCAGCTGCCATTGAGTTGGCTGACGGTACGATTATTACTTCAAAAACCACCGATTTGTTGGGAGCGTCAGCCGCATTGCTGTTAAATGCGTTAAAAGCATTGGGCGGAATCAATCATGACACACATGTCATTTCTCCCGAAGCTATTGAGCCTATCCAAAGACTTAAAACAGAATATTTAGGTAGTAAGAATCCGCGACTTCATACGGATGAAGTACTTATAGCCCTTTCGATTTCGGCAGGTACGGATAAGAATGCACTTATTGCACTTGAACAGATTCCGAAGCTCAAGGGTTGTCAGGTTCATACGTCAACGATGCTCAGTTCCGTGGATATCAAGACCTTTAAGAAACTGGGAGTTGATTTAACAAGCGAGCCTACCAGTGCAACCAAAAAGTAATTTATAGAATTTTAATGAATTCATCACAGATTTTTGATGGATTTATGCTACCGTGATTAGTATAGTTAAATAATCATGATAACGCGGGGAATATATGGATAATAATAACTTAAACGAATATGATAACAATTCCCAGGGAAACCGTAACGGTTCTTCCGGGGGAAATAACGGAAACGGTGGCCCGGGCGGCGGCAAGGATCCCAAGAAGCAAAGTATAATAACCTTTGTGGTAATTGCCGTAGTTTCATTGCTCATGGTGTCTATCTTTATGAATATCCTGGGAGGCAGTACCGAAAAAGAGATAAGCTACAGTGATTTTATTAATCTTCTTGATGAGGGTAAGGTAGCTTACTGTGAAATTGAATCGGACAGGATAATTATTACGCCTGTTTCCAATAATCAGGATGCTAACAGTGCATATCAGAATCTTTTTTATATTTCTAATTTAGGTTCTTCGGATATAAGATATTACACAGGCAAAATCGAAGATGACGATACCATCACAGCAAGGCTTCTTAAAGCCGATGTCGAGGTAAAGGGTAAGGTTACTGATACAGGAAACGTTCTTCTTGGTATCTTCGTTAACTATATTCTTCCTGTACTGTTATTCTGGGGACTTTTAAGTCTTCTGTTTAGAAGAATGGGCAAAGGCTCCGGCGGTGGCGGTGGCATCTTTAGTGTGGGTAAATCCACGGCCAAGGTATATGTTCAAAAAGAAACCGGTGTAACCTTTAAGGATGTGGCCGGAGAAGATGAAGCCAAAGAATCCTTACAGGAGGTAGTTGATTTCCTGCATAATCCCGAGAAGTATTCCGGAATCGGTGCCAAGTTACCTAAGGGTGCACTTCTTGTAGGCCCTCCCGGTACGGGTAAAACGCTTCTTGCCAAGGCAGTTGCGGGAGAAGCGCATGTTCCTTTCTTCTCCTTGTCGGGTTCCGACTTTATTGAACTGTACGTAGGTGTAGGAGCTTCCCGTGTAAGAGACTTATTTAAGGAAGCTACCAAAAATGCACCCTGTATTATATTTATTGACGAAATAGATGCCATAGGTCGTAGCCGTGACAGTAAGTACGGCGGTGGTAACGAAGAAAGAGAACAGACACTTAATCAGCTTCTTTCGGAGATGGACGGTTTTGATACTTCCAAGGGTATTCTTGTTCTCGGAGCTACCAACAGACCTGAGATTCTTGATAAAGCCCTTCTTCGTCCCGGACGATTCGACAGAAGAATTATCGTTGATAAGCCTGATCTTAAAGGTCGTGTCGAAATCCTTAAGGTTCATGCAAAAGACGTTCACATGGATGAAACCTGTGACCTTAATGAAATAGCATTGGCAACCTCCGGAGCAGTTGGCGCTGACCTTGCCAATATGATTAACGAAGCTGCCATTATGGCTGTTCAGAACGGACGTAAAGCAGTTTGCCAGAAGGATTTATTCGCATCGGTTGAACAGGTTCTTGTGGGCAAAGAAAAGAAAGACAGAATCATGTCCCAGAAGGAGCGTAAAATCGTTTCTTATCACGAAGTCGGACATGCTCTTATATCGGCTCTTCAGAAAAATTCTGAGCCTATCCAGAAGATTACCATCGTACCTCGTACAATGGGTGCCTTGGGATATGTAATGAATGTTCCCGAAGAAGAGAAATATCTTGAAACCAAGAACGAACTTCATGATCAGATAGTTTCCCTTCTTGGTGGTCGTGCCGCAGAAGAAATTTTCTTTGAGGATGTAACCACAGGTGCTGCCAACGATATCGAAAAGGCGACTGCACTGGCTCAAAACATGATTACCAGATTCGGTATGTCGGATAAATTCGGACTTATGGGTCTTGCTACCGTAGAAAGTCAGTATCTTGAAGGAAATACCAGATATACTTGTTCCGACAGAACGGTTGCGGACATTGACACTGAGGTTATGACATACCTTAAGGCCTGCTATGAAGAGGCTAAGAAGATGATTGAAGAGAACAAGGATGTTATGGACAAACTTGCCGCTCATCTTCTCGAAAAGGAAACAATTACCGGTAAGGAATTTATGAAAATCTTCAGAGAAGCCAAGGGAATTCCCGAGCCTCCCGAAGAAGACAATTTCAAGGAAACCGTACTTGGAAGCATAAATGTTACATTGACGGATGACAGCAAAACTTCTGATGAAAGAAATCAGGAAGATTCAGGTGTTACTTCCGAAAGCGATAGCGACTGTGCAGGGAACTCATCTTCGGAAAATAATTCGACAGAAGGCAGTTCTTCTTCAGAAAACGATAATAACCCATCAGGGCGCTGGATGCCGCCTCCTCCGGGACCGGACAGGGACAAAGACGGCACACCCCGCGGAAGGTTTTCAAACACACAATTAAAATAATTAAATGCCGACTCAGTATTTGAGTCGGCATTGTTTTAGTTTATAATAGTATATTATATTTCATTAACAGAACGGATTTATAAATGAAAAAGGCAATTTCGCTGATTTTGGCCAATTTAATATTAATAGGGCTTTTTATGAGCGCAGTGGGCGTTAATGCATATGCAACTCAGCCCCAATCGACGACTCAGCCGGGAATAGATAATTCCAAAACAAGATGCGCTATTATTCTGGGGGACAGCAGAGCCTGCGGCATACTGATTGACCTTAAAAATGACCCCACATGGGAAACCTGGTATTCGGGCGGTAAACTTCCCGCAAGCGATGGGGTATTTAAGAAGGGTAACACGATTGTTGTTATATGCACCCAGTCCGGCGGAAGAATTTCGGACGGAACTTTTCTTGAATGTGTTGACCGCATGTATAAGGTAATGTCCACACATCCTTTTTTGGAAGGCTGCAAATCCTATACACTTTTTAATATGTTCGGGATAAACGACTGCGTATTCGAAAGTAACCATGAGAAATATCCGCCGATTTACGTGTTTTACGATCAGCAGATATTTGAGAAATTAGGATATATTAACAAAGTGTATCAGTTAAACTGCGGCCCCATTGATACAAACGGATTCTTAAACGGGATAATGCCCGGCATTAATTCCGGTGTTAACGCCTATAACAAAGCTTTCAAAAGAGACGGTGACGTAAGAATACTTGATTTAAACTCTTACCTTAAGAAAAACGGATACACATCGGACGGTGTTCTTGATGATGCCAACTACAATATTCCCAGCGGGCTCCACTATGATACCGGCACGAATATGAGGGTGCTTAACTATATTTTATCCAAAGTGTAGACACAACCATGCCGACAGATTGTTTTGCGGCAGATATTGACATAAACAATGATACAGAAGTAATTATGACAGACTTTGATTTTCAGGAAGAATTAAAGAAACTCCCCCATCAGCCGGGAGTATATATAATGCATGATAAAAATGACACTGTCATTTATGTCGGAAAGGCCAAAGACCTACACTCCCGTGTCAGGTCTTATTTTCGTAAAATCGTCGGCCGCGGTCCCCAGATTGATAAGATGGT
>JAZUIS010000005.1:0-49337 GCA_045642345.1 Lachnospiraceae bacterium | reverse complement strand
AGAATAATACCTACAGAGGTGACAAAATATGAAATTAAATGATGAATTTGAAGATGATTATTTAAATGAGAATGATAGTAAAAGTACCATGATTAAACTCATAATTGCAGTATGTGCTCTTGCAATTATTGTTGTTGTGTTGATTATTTATATCTTTTCCAACAAGATTGAAGAAGCTCCGCAGGTGCTTCAGGAGGATATTATCGATTATTCCATGATTGAGGAACCGATTCCTACACCTATGGCCGAAAATGAGCCGGCAGTCTTTGACAGGAATGAGCCGGAAGCAACTCCTTTTCCTACCATGGAGCCTACGGCAACTCCCGATGTTGAACCTACTCCTGATGGGTCAAGCAATGTTGGACCTATAATGGAAGAAAAGGGCAAGAAGGATTATTCCAAGATTAAGTTTGACACGAAGCGTAACCTTAAAGAAATGGAAAGCTATTTTGCCGAGGGTAATGAACAGGCATTGTGGGATTTGTCCCATCTTGACAGATTTATTGCCATGTCATATTCCTTCAGAAATACAACGGATTACGGATACTACGGTGATGTTGATTCCGATGGAAAGCCTAACGGTAAGGGTATAGCCGTATATGCCGATAATCAGTATTACTACGGTGACTGGCAGCACGGCAAGAGAAGCGGAAAGGGAACATGGTTCCATTATCATATTCACAATGTTGAAAATACGAAGGATTATATTTCCTACGAACAGTACAACGGAACCTTCTTAAATGATCTTCCCAACGGCGAAGGCCAGCTGCACTATTCCTATGTATATGAGAATTTAACCCCCAATACCGTTTACTTGAACAATTACATTACAACCTTTAAAAATGGGTATATAGATGGACATGTTTATTGTACTTCAATAGATATGCAAGGCAGTAATTCCGAATGGCAGGGAGAAGCAAAAGCCGGAGCTTTTGAGTATATCTCGGCAAGCGTGGATTCTCAAAAGAGAGGTCCTATACTTACCAATATTGAGAACCCGGATAACTGTTACTGGCTTAAACTTACCGATAACAAAAATATAGGTGTATCCACATATATTTCCGAATATTTTAAGTAGTATAAATAACTGATTTGATAACAATTTTATATAGAAATATAGGGCGCATTTTGTTAAAATATATAATAGCGTTTTCTAAAATATGGGTTATTTTGGAGGTTATTATGGGTTGGTGTCCTAATTGCAAGTATGAATACAGAGAGGGTATCGAAGTTTGTTCCGATTGCGGAGCCAAACTGGTAGATGACCTCTCTTTAATTTCGGAAGAACCTAAGGAAGAAAATATTATTACGCCGGAGCAGTTAAAGTTCGCCTTTGATGAAGAAATGCAGGAAGAGCCGGCAATAGACCTGGGCGATGAGACATACGTCAACAATGAAGAAAAAGCAGAAGATAACAAGTCCAGTGCTTATACACTTTTGACGGTGGGAATTATAGGCCTTGTAGTGGTTGTATTGTTTTTCCTTAGAATTATACCCAGTAATATGAATACTTCCGGCAGATATATGATTTCCGGTGTTATGGGCGTAATGTTTTTGCTGTTCCTTATAATGGGCTTTGTTTCCCTTAAGAATTTTAAGTCCTTTAAGCAAAAAGCCTACAAAGAAAATTACCTTACGGCAGAAATCAAAAAATGGTGTTTGGAGAATGTTGCAAAAGAAAAAATCGACGAACTGCTTGATAATGAATCATTGTCCGATGAGGTTAAATATTTTGGCAGATTCAATGAAGTAAAGAAGATGATAAACAAGCAGTTTATGAATCTTAATGCTTCTTATGTTGACAGATTGATAGAAGAAATATATTCGGATATTTTTGAGAATGAAAAGGAAATATAAACCGGCTGATGGAAGAAGTATATTCGCTTGATAATATGTCGGGAGACAGTGTTCAGAATGTTTTCGGACAATTTGATTGTCATGTCAAAAAAATAGAAAAAGAACTTAACGTTAATATAGTTGACAGAGACGGCAGTATTAAGATTAGCGGTGAGGAAGATAATGTTATCAAAGCTCATCATATTATGGATAATCTTGCCACTCTTTCCGAAAGAGGCACCAAAATAGAAGAACAAAACGTAGATTATGCAATTTCATTAAGTAAGGAAAATAATGATGACCTGATGCTTACGATGGATGATATGACAATATGCCATACAATTTCAGGTAAGCCTATTAAACCCAAAACAATCGGCCAGAAGAAATATATAGAAGCCATTAAGGACAATATGATTGTCTTTGGCATAGGACCTGCCGGTACAGGTAAGACTTATTTGGCAATGGCAATGGCAATTACTGCATTTAAGGCCGGTGAAGTCGAAAGAATTATTCTAACAAGACCTGCCATAGAAGCCGGTGAAAAACTCGGATTTTTGCCGGGGGATTTGCAATCAAAGGTTGATCCGTATCTTAGACCCTTATATGATGCGCTGTACCAGATTATGGGTGCGGAAGCATTTATGCGAAATATGGAAAAAGGTCTTATCGAAGTGGCACCTCTTGCGTATATGAGAGGGCGTACACTGGATAATGCATATATTATTCTTGATGAAGCCCAAAACACAACACAGGCTCAGATGAAAATGTTTTTGACAAGAATCGGGTTTGGCTCAAAGGTAGTGGTAACCGGAGATTCGACCCAGAAGGACCTTCCGAGAGATGTGGTTTCGGGACTCGATGTTGCCCAAAAGGTATTGTCTAAAGTCGAAGGCATTTCTTTCATAAATCTGACATCAAAAGATGTAGTCAGACACCCGCTTGTACAGAAGATAGTTAAAGCATATGAGGTATATGAAGAAGCTGCGGGCAAAAAACGAAACAATAAGGAAAATTCTGTAAATGGAAAATACAAAAAGAGGCAATCGTAACTTAATATTTAATTTATCATTATTTTTTGTCGGTATTTTAGCTACGGGTATTGCCAGTTATTTATATCATTTTGAAACCATAAGAATCGTAACAAATATAATAATTTTTGGTATTTTATCTTTATTGTTGATTTTTGTTATCGAAAAAGAAAAGCTTAAAGAAAGATTGCTGTTCGATAATATAAATCACATGTCGATGTTTTATTCAATCTATTTTACATATTTGATTATTTCTTTATTTTTCCCGCTGATATCAAATGCGGGATGGCCGTATTTGGTTATCTTTATACCCCTTGCAATAGTTTCGAACGAATTGATAGGATTTGTTGCGGGGTTATCTTTACTTGTGCTTAATCTTATTCTATGCCCGGAACTGTCATTTATTTTACTTATTGTTTATCTTGTACCCGGTGCGGTTTCGGTAATGCTCTTTAGCACACTGGATGAGAACTTTAAGGTGGCATCGCCTATGAGTATTTCTCTGCTCATTCAGTTTATTACATTATCTTTGAACAATGTTTTGCTGGCAAATCTGGAGTTTAGTATATCGTTATTCCTGGTGCCTGCAATTAATATATTCATTTGTACCGTATTATTGCTTATTATTCTCAAAGTACTGAGTTTTTCACTGGTTTATAAAACCCATGACCGGTATATGGATATACTTGATCCGGAATTTGAGTTGCTGGTTGAATTAAAAAACCATTCAAAGGAAGAGTACAATCACACTATCTATACGGCAGTTTTATGTGCGAAACTTGCCGCTAAGCTTTCTTTGGACGAGAATCTGACGAAAGCACTGGGATATTATCATCGAATCGGACTTATACGCGGCGATAACTCATGGGAATGTGTAAATAAGCTTCTTAAAGAGTATGAGATTCCCGATGAAGTAGGAAACCTGTTAAAAGAATATCTTAATAAGGATTCGGTTGTGATTTCCAAGGAAATCGGTGTGCTTATGTTTGCGGATACCGTTGTTTCTGCCATAACATATTTGTTTTCCAAGGATAAGGATGCGCAGATTAATTATGACAAATTAATCAATACCGTATTTGATAAGAAATTACAAAGCGGTATATTAAATAACTCAAATGTTTCGTTTAATGACATTAGTGTCATGAAAAAGGTTCTGATTGAAGAAAAACTCTTTTATGATTTTTTGAGATAATATGGCAAAAAGTAAAAATAAGAATTTATCATTTCTTACATTACTAATTTCATTTATTGTTGCTCTGATTTCCAGAATGATTTTGCTACGCATTATAGGAAGTAAAGGCGTAGCTTATTTTAGTGTTCCCAATGAAATTTTCTTTTTTGTGGCAGGACTTATAAGTTTTGGCCTTGAAGAAGCAATAGGAGCTATGATTGAAAGCAGGATGTACCGTCAGCAGTACAATAATGCTCTTAAAGTTGCGGGCATCGGTATTATTTATGCCTTTTCGATAGGAATCATAGTTACGCTTGTTTTGCTTCTGTCACATAATTCTCTTGTTGATAAACTTTTTAATGTTCATTTGTCATATATGGCATTTATGATTATGCTGCCTGCAATTCCGTTATTTATTTTAACGGGTGCTTTCAGAGGCTTTTTTAAAGGCACGAATTATCCTTCGGTTACTATTCAGTCTGAACTTATATTTGCGGTTACATATGGAATTGCCGGAGGAATCGGCGCATTTATATGCCAAAACTATGGCGAAAAGGTATCAAATCTTCTCCGCTCGGAGGAATTTGCTCCGTCATACGGCGCATTGGGAGCTGCAATAGGAATTTTGACAGCATCAATAGTTACCTTCGTACATATTCTTATTATGTATATTTTAATGAAGAGAAGAACCGTATATTCAAACGGAAGAGACTATTCGCGTAATATTGAATCAACATCCAATATTATATTAAATATTGCCGGTACGGCCTTGGTGCCTTCGTTAACCTGGGCATCCATATGTTTTGTTCCGGTTATTAATATAATCATTTTATTTATGGCAAAAGATACAGAGTTTTCAATGGATTTTGCATTTGGTGAGTATTATGGCAAGACCTCATCCATAACGGGGATACTTGTGTTTGTGCTTACTTTGTTTGCATATCCTTTTATACGTAAAGCAATAGGAGCCATAAGAAAAGAAGAATACAGGGTTGCAAGAGATAAACTTAAAGCGATGATACACAGATGCGCAACTTTGACTTTCTTTGTATGTGCAATGCTGGTGGTACTTGCCGACAATCTGCTTGAAATGCTGTTTGAGCAGAACGGTGAAAACACCGTGTTTTATCTGCAGTTACAGGCAATTTGTTTAATATTTGCCGTATTTGCCGCTGTGTTCCTTGAAATGATAATAAATATGAAAAACTATATATATGCACTGGGAATTACGGTAATTGCCTTAGCTGCACATATAGTATTTACCGTTATTTTCGTAAGTTCTGCCCAGTTATCGATTCCCGGAATGATATTAAGCAATCTGATATTCTATGTTGTGATTGATATACTTGGTTTCCTGTTTATTTCAAGAGCGTTTTCGTATACGCAGGAATGGTTCAGAACATTTGTTGTTACAATAATAGCCGCATTGATAAGTGCACTTTTGGGAATGCTAATTAACAAAGCAATCGCGCCTCTTACGGGAATGAGCATTGCTATGTTAATTGTGCTTATTCTTGGGGTTATAATTTATGTAATTATACTGCTTGCTCTTCGCGGTTATGCGGAAGAAGAACTTGAAAGCAGTGCAATCGGAAGAATAGTCCTTGCTTTAGGCAGAATGTTTAATTTGGTGTGATATGTTAAGAATTAATGAATTAAAACTTACAATTAAACATACTCCGGATGATATGAAATCCAAAATCCAAAAGCTTCTTAATACAAAGGAGGCTTTTTCTTTTGAGATTATACGAAGATCGCTGGATGCCCGTAACAAATCAAATTTAATGTTTAGTTATGTGGTTGATATTAAAGTTAAGGATGAAGATAAAGTACTTAAAAAAGCCGATAAAAAGGTAATTAAGTATAATCCTGTCAAGTATTCTTTCCCTTTTAAAATTATCGATATTGACGAGAAATTAAGACCCGTAATTATAGGAATGGGACCGGGCGGTTTATTTGCCGGACTTTATTTGGCAAGAGCAGGTTTTAAACCAATAATTTTTGAACGGGGTAAGGATGTAGATTCCAGAAGTAAAGATGTTGAAGCATTCTGGAATGACAACTTACTTACTGTAAATTCCAATGTTCAGTTCGGTGAAGGCGGTGCGGGAACTTTCTCGGACGGTAAACTTAATACCCTTGTTAAAGAAAAGAGCGGCAGAAATAAAGCTGTTTTGGAAGACTTCGTTAAGTTCGGTGCCGATGAAGATATTTTGTATGATGCAAAACCTCATATCGGAACCGATGTATTAAAGCAGGTTGTAAAAAATATACGTAATGAAATTTTGTCACTTGGCGGAGAAGTTTATTTTGAAAGCTGTATTACAGATTTCGTAATCAAAAAGAACAGACTGACAGGCCTTATTGTTAATGATGAAAGAGAAATAGCAGTCAACAACGTTATTATGGCGATAGGTCACAGCGCAAGAGATACTTTTGAAATATTAAAAAGAAATAATCTAAATATTGAAGCTAAAGCTTTTGCCGTTGGATTCAGAGTCTCTCATGATACAGCACTTATAAATAATTACGTATACGGCAGTGATTATGATAAGTATCTTAAAAATGAAAGTTATAAGGTGACATATAAATGCTCTGACCAAAGGGGCGTATATTCTTTCTGTATGTGCCCGGGCGGATATGTGGTTAATGCATCAAGCGAAAAAAATATGGTTTGTGTTAACGGTATGAGCTACCACGGAAGAAATTCCCGTAAGTCCAACAGCGCAATTATTGTAACGATTAATCCCGAAGATTATATGAAAGATAACGATCCTTTATCGGGAATGTATTTCCAGCGTGATATCGAAAGCAAAGCATATAAAGTAGGAAACGGATTAATTCCCGTTGAAACCTTAGGAGAGTTTGAACAAAGAAAAGTTGATAATAATATAACTCCGGATACGGAGGCAAAAGGAAATACATGTCATAGTGCGGTTCACGAAATAATGCCTGATTTTATTAACAGGGATTTCGTGGAAGGAATGCACGGATTTTCTAAAATCATAAAGGGTTTTGATAATCCCGACACATGTGTCTACGGAATTGAAGGCCGTACTTCCTCGCCCATAAGAATGCTTCGAAATGATGAATGTATGTCCAATATAAAGGGATTATATGTTTGCGGAGAAGGTGCGGGTTATGCCGGCGGAATAATGAGTGCCGCCATGGACGGAATTAAAGTTTCGGAATGTGTATCAAGAAATTTAATAAGGCAAATGTATCTTAACAAAAGAGATGAAATCTCTGAAGAATCAAGAACGGAAAAATCAAAAGCCATTACTAAAAATGTAGAACAAAATTATATTAAGGATGATTGTTTAAATTATCTTGTTTATGTATCCGTAAGGTCAGAGGCGAATACGTATGAACTTATTAAAAAGCTTATTGAGCTTGGCAAAAATGTATACTGCCCCCGAGTTATCGAAAATGACATGGAATTTATAAAGATTAATTCCATAGATGATTTGGAAAAAGGATATATGGGCATACCCGAACCTAAGGCGATGCTTAAGGAAGTATATGATTCATCTAAAGGAGAGGCAACGGCAATAGTTCCGGGGTCGGTTTTTGATATTACAGGTTCAAGAATGGGATATGGCGGAGGCTACTACGACAGATATCTTAGCGGTAAAGAAAATATTTTTAAAATAGGTATATGTTTTGAAGAACAAATATATTATAATTCCTTATCAAGAGCCAAATTTGATGTGGCTATGAATGCCGTGGTTACCGAAGAAAGGGTAGTTGAGACAGATGAATGAAGAACTGATTTCTTTGTGCAAAAAAGCCAAAACAGTTAAATACGAAATAGAAAAATTAAGTACCGAAGATAAGAATAATGCACTTATTAAAATAGCAAATGCATTAAACGAAAACGCGGACTATATTATTAAAGAAAATGACATCGATATCAAAAACGGTATCGAAAAGAATATGAACGAAGGCCTGCTTGACAGATTAAAGCTTACTAAAGAAAGAATTGCAGGAATGGCGGAAGGTCTTGTTAAAGTTGCGTCTCTACCCGATCCCATAGGTGAAAAACTTGATGAGTATAAGGCCGATAACGGATTAAACATTAAGAAAATAAGAGTTCCAATGGGTGTTATCGGAATTATATATGAGTCAAGACCGAATGTTACTGCGGATGCATTTTCGCTGACCTTTAAAGCAGGTAATGCCGTAATTCTTAAAGGCGGTTCGGATGCCATTAATTCAAATAAAGCTATAACAAAGGTAATACAGGATACACTTTCTTCATGCAATATTAGTAAAGATGCAATTTTGCTTATAGAATCCACCGACAGGGAAGTAACAAGAGAGCTTATGCGAATGAAGGAATATGTAGACCTTCTTATTCCAAGAGGCGGTGCGGGTCTTATCAGGTCCGTAGTAGAAAATTCCCTTATTCCCGTAATAGAAACAGGAACGGGAAACTGTCATATATTTGTTGATGAGACAGCAAACATCGATAAGGCAATCGACATTATTATAAATGCCAAGACCCAGAGAATAGGCGTGTGCAACGCATGCGAATCGCTGGTAATTCATGAAAAGATAGCAGATAAGCTTCTTCCTAAGCTTAAGAGTGCTCTTGAAGCTAAAAACGTAGAAATTCGCGGCGATGAAAAAGTAAGATCGGTTATTTCGTGTAATGAAGCAACAACTACCGATTTTGCAACAGAGTATCTTGATTTGATTATATCCATGAAGACTGTATCTGATGTTGATGAGGCCATAGAGCATATCAATACCTATACAACCCATCATTCGGAAGCGATACTTACGGAAAATACGGATAATGCGGAAAAATTCCAAAAGGGAATAGATGCTGCATGCGTATATGTTAATGCATCTACGAGATTTACGGATGGATTTGAGTTTGGCTTAGGAGCCGAAATCGGAATAAGTACCCAGAAACTTCATGCAAGAGGACCTATGGGTCTTAAGGAACTTACATCATACAAATATACAATTAACGGCGATTATTCAATCAGAAAATAAAGAGGAAAAATTAATGGCAAAAGACAACGATACACTTATAAAGATTAATCATCTTAAAAAAGTATTTGCTGACGGCGAAACACTTATTGAAGATTTGTCTTTGGAAATTAAAAGAGGGGAATTCGTAACTTTGCTTGGACCTTCGGGCTGCGGCAAAACCACAATCCTTAGGATGATCGGAGGATTTGATACTCCCAGCGGCGGAGAAATACTGCTTGACGGCAAAGATATAACACATCTTCAGCCTCATGAACGTCCTATCAATACAGTGTTCCAGAAGTATGCTTTGTTTCCCCATCTTAACGTGTACGAAAACATTGCATTCGGACTTAAACTTAAGAAACTCGGTAAAGATGAAATTAATAATAAAGTAAAAAAGGCTCTTACAATGGTTGACCTTGAGGGCTTTGAAAAACGTAAGATTTCACAGTTGTCCGGCGGACAGCAGCAAAGAATTGCCATAGCAAGGGCAATTGTTAACGAGCCCGAGGTTTTACTGCTTGATGAGTCATTGTCTGCCCTTGATGCCAAGATGCGTAAAGAAATGCAGTTTGAACTTAAGGATATGCATAAGAAGCTGGGTATCACCTTTATTTTTGTTACACATGATCAGGAGGAGGCCCTTACCATGTCCGATAAGGTAGTTGTAATGTCGGATGGTGAAATTCAGCAGATAGGCACTCCGGAAGATATATACAATGAACCTAAGAATCTGTTTGTTGCCGACTTTATTGGTGAAAGTAATATCTTTAAAGGCAAGATGGTAGATAAGTTTAAGGCAAGATTCGGCGGTGCGGTATTTGAATGTGTTGATGATTATGAAGTAGGTAAAGTAATCGATGCAATAGTTCGTCCCGAGGATATTAATGTAGTGCCCAAGGCAGAAGGAACAATCACGGGAAAAGTTATTTCATGTGACTTTAAGGGAACTTTTTATATTCTTATGGTTGAAACCAAAACTGCCGAAATTGAAATTCATTCATTAAAGGCATTCAAACCCGGTGAAGAAATCGGTATGGTTATTCCTCCCGATAATATTCACATTATTCCTTATGATGAATCGATTAACCACTATATCGGTACTGTTATTTCGGAGACTGAAGATACAGTGGAAGTTTCATACGATGACTTTGATATTACGGTAGCAAAAAGCAGCCTTGAATATGATAAAAAGAATGAACCCGAGAACTTTACGGGACTTAAGGTTGAGTGTTCATTTGCTCCTGAAATTGCCGATTTATCGGATGATGCAGAGGAAGGTTTCGTTGCAGGTAATATTATTTCGTTCATCTATATAGACGATCATTACAGATACATTGTAAGAAGTGATTCCGAAGAAGATTATATTGCGGATGATTATGATTTATGGAACCAGGGAGACAGAGTATCTGTAATTGTACCCGAAGATAAATATACGTTTAAGCTGATGATTGGGAGGAACCATTAAGTGAATAAGGGTATTTCTCGTAAACTTTTGGCAATTCCATATGCGTTGTTCCTTGTGTTTTTTGTAGTACTTCCTTTATTTGTTATTATTGCTTACGGATTTACGGATAATAACGGTAATGTTTCACTGCATAATTTTCTTAACTTTTTTACAAGCCTTAAAACAATAGGAACATTACTGTACAGTCTGGTAATAGCGCTGTTTACGACAATCGTATGTCTTTTGATAGCGTATCCTACGGCGTACATACTGGCTAAAACAAATATAAAAGGCTCATCGGCTTTGCTTTTGTTATTTGTACTTCCAATGTGGATTAACTTTACGCTGCGTATTACGGCGTTAAAGGAAATTCTGGATTTTATAGAGGGCAATCTTGCAAGATATTCATATCTTAACACTATTATTTGTATGGTATATGATTTCCTGCCCTTTATGATATTGCCGCTTTATAATTCGCTTACCAAAATAGATAATTCCTATGCGGAAGCCGCAAAGGATCTGGGAGCAAATAATTTTAAGGTAATATGGAAGGTAATTATACCTTTGTCGGTGCCGGGAATTATAAGCGGAATAACAATGGTATTTTTGCCGGCAATGACTAACTATGTAGTTCTTGATATGGTTTATAACAGCACTTATATTATGGGCAGCCTTATAGGAAGTTACTTTAATTCTTACGACTGGCATAACGGTTCTGTTATTTCGTTTATTTTGCTTATTTTAATCGGACTTATAACTTTGATTTCAAATAAGTTTACCGAGCCTGATGATAATGCAAATGTACCAATGATTAATTAGGAGGGAGTATGCGTAAGGTATTTAACAGAAGCTGGCTATTACTTGTACTTTTATTTATGTATGCTCCGATTCTTATTTTGGCGGTATACAGTTTTACGGATTCTACCATGATCGGAAAAGTAAGATCCTTTAGCTTTCAAAATTATGTGACATTGTTTACTACGTCGGAACTAATGTCAATGATTGGCGGCACAATACTGCTTGCAATTGTGGTTGCTGTTTTGTCGGTTATTTTAGGAACTTTGGGAGCAATAGGAGCATACTATTCCAAAAAGAAATCAAGAAGAATTCTGGAACTGGCAAACGAGATACCTGTTGTTAATGCAGATGTTGTAACGGGCTTTTCGGTATGCGTTCTTCTTATTGCGGTGTTTAATATTTCAAAAGATACATATATTCCGCTGGTTATAGGCCAGACGGCTTTGTGTGTTCCTTTTGTTTATCTATCTGTTATTCCCAGATTAAAGCAGATGGATGACGGCCTTTACGAGGCGGCTCTTGATTTGGGATGCACCCCTTTCAGAGCTTTAAAGAAAATTGTATTGCCACAGATTGTTCCGGGAATAATTTCGGGCTTTATGACGGCAATAACTCTGTCTTTGGATGATTATTTCATTGCGACATATACAAAACCGGCAACCTTTGACACGATTTCCACATACGTGGTTAATGCTACCAAAGGTGCGCAGACAACAATAAAAACGGCACTGTGGGCATTGTCGACAGTGATATTTGTGCTGGTAGTTATATTTGTTATTGTTATTAACAAAAATAATAAGGATGAATAATAAATGAAAAAGTTAATTTCGCTGTTGGCGGTATTTATAATAGTATGTATATCTTTGTGCGGATGTTCCTCTTCCGGTTTGGGAGATGAGGATGAAATTGTGCTTAGAATCAGTAACTGGGAAGAGTACATCGATCTTGGCGACTGGGATGAAGAAGAAGCAATTGAACTTGAAGACGGAACTGTGATTTTCGGTGAAAATAATCTTGTCGAAGATTACGAAGAATGGTTTTACGAAACATACGGAAAGAAAGTTCGTGTAGAATATTCGACTTTCGGAACGAACGAAGATTTGTACAATCAGATAACTCTCGGAGATAAATTCGATCTTGTATGTCCTTCGGAATATATGATTATGAAAATGATGTCCGAAGATATGGTTGAACCTTTTTCCGAAGATTTTTACGATACTTCCGATGAAAATAATTATTATATAAACGGTGTATCTCCGTATATTTACGATAAGTTTAACGAACTTAACATTAACGGTGAAAAGATAAGCGATTATGCTGCAGGATATATGTGGGGAACATTGGGAGTAGTATATAATCCCGAAGCGGTTTCCGAAGAAGATGCCTCAACCTGGGAAATTCTGTATAATCCCAAGTATTATAAGCAGATTTCAATTAAGGACAGTGTAAGAGAAGCATATTTTGCGGGTGCCGCATTATATGCAAAGGATGAGATTACAAAGGAATCATTCATAAATGACCCCAATTACCACAGTAATCTTGCCAATGTTATTAACGCAACGGACCAGCAGACAATTGACGGCGTTGAGGAAATATTGAGTGATATTCAGAAGAATGTATATTCTTTTGAAACAGATGCGGCAAAAGCCGATATGGTTGCAGGAAGAGTTCTGGGATGCATGCAGTGGTCCGGAGATGCGGTATATACAATGGACCAGGCTGATGAAGACGGATTTGAACTATGCTTTGCCTCACCCAAGGAAGCTAACAATATTTGGTTCGACGGCTGGTGCATGCTTAAAAATTCAATAAATGGCGATGCTGACAAGAAAATGGCGGCCCAGGCCTTTATTAATTTCGTATCAAAGAGCGAAAATGCTGTAAGAAATATGTATTACATAGGATATACATCGGTAATTTCAGGTAATGATTCGGATGTTATTCTTGATTATATTTCATATAATTACGGTGCCGAAGACGAAGATGATGTAATTAATTATGATTTATCCTACTTTTTTGGAAGAGATGATGCTATTATAGAGACATCCGAATACTCACTTAAAAGACAGTTGGGAGCACAGTATCCCAGTAAAGAGGTTGTTGACGGATGTATAATAATGAGCTACTTCGATCAGGAATGCAATGAACGCATCAATCGTATGTGGACTAATGTAAGGTGTTATGATCTTGGCTCTTTATTTAAATAAGGAGGGGAATTTATGGCAACATCGAAGGATAAGTACGTAGCATACGTATCCTGCTACACATCAGGTAACAAAGCAAATGTTGGTATAAGCATTTTTGATGTGGACGTTAATAAGGGAAGAATGGATTTGAAGGATCAGGTAATGATAACCAATTCTTCGTATATTACCGTTTCGCATAATTCCAATTTCTTGTATTCTATAACGGACTTTGGCGTAGAATCTTACAAAATTAATCCGGACGGTTCCCTTAGCGTTTTGAATAATGCTTCAATTAACGGCATGAGAGGATGCTATCTTTCAACAGATTATGACGATAAGTATTTATTTGTTGCAGGATATCATGATGCCAAACTTACTGTTTTAAAAATAAACGATGACGGAAGTGTTGGCGAGATTACCGATGAAATATACCATAAAGGACTTGGTTCAATAGCCGAACGTAATTTCAGACCGCATATTAACTGCGTTAAAATGACGAGAGACAATAAATTTTTGCTTGCTGCAGATTTAGGAATGGATCATGTGGTGGTATATAAACTTAATCATGCGACGGGGAAATTAAATCAGCTTGATATTATTCATTCGGAGCAGGAATCAGCACCCCGTCATATGAAATTCAGTAAAGACGGTAAGTACTTGTACATTGTACATGAATTAAAAAGCTATATTGATGTATATGAATATAATTTGGATAAGAATGATATTCCTTCTTTCGAAAAAATCCAGACAATATCAACGTTAAATGAGTATCATGCTTCTGTGACTTCCGCATCGGCAATTAACTGGTCTGCTGATTTTTCATATATGATAAGTTCCAATGCGGGAGATAATTCTGTTGTTATCTATTCGGCAGACGGTAAGTCGGGAATGCTTGATAAAATACTTTGTCTTCCGGTATCGGGAGATTACCCTAAGGATGCAACGCTGTTCCCTGACAATAAGCATTTGGTATCTCTTAATCATGAATCAAATACGATGACGTTCTTTAGTGTTGATATGAAAGCGGGAACCATAGTAATGAACGGTAAAGAGATTGAAATTGACAGACCGAACTGCATTATCTTTTATAAATTGCCTAACGAAAAATAAACCCGAAAGGGTTTATTTTTTTAAAAATTTCAGTTGAATTTATGTAAACTCCGTTATACAATATATTGTAGTGTAAGTTTTACTACAAATATCTTTTGTGTATTAGAGGGGAAAATGCATAAAAAATCACATGAAAAAATAAAGGACTTCTTTATATCTATGGGTAAGAAGCATAGGGGTCTGTTGCCACTTGCTGTTATCGGGCTTGCCATTACTATGCTTATTACTAACATTTGTACGTACTGTAAACGTTCAGTTAAACGTTTTGCATGTATATCTTTTGTAATCTGTTTCTTCTTCTTCGGAAATAGCTTTGCTTTTGCGAATTTGATATTTGATAACGGATTTGTTTCAAATGATACAACGAGTGATGAGCTGATTGCGGCTTCGGATTCGGATATCGATTTGGTAAGTGAAGTAAGCACAATAGTAGCAGACGAAGAATTAACAACTGAAAAAGAAGATGCTACGGTACCGGAGTCCGGAGAAATAAATAATTCAGATTTGATTTATCTTGATGATATGCTTGATGATATCGCTGAAGAGGAAGTTGTCTCTTCAGATTTGACAGATATTCAGGAGGCAGTTATTTCAAATACTCAGGCACCGACTTATGATAAGGATGACTGGAGACTTGTTCTTATTAACAAGCAGCATCCGATTCCGGAAGATTATGAGTTTACACTTGGTCAGTTATCCGGAAGCATGCAGTGCGATGAAAGAATAATTAACGATCTTCTTCTTATGGTAAAGGCTGCAAAGGATGACGGTGTATCATTGGTTATATGCTCGCCTTACAGAGATTTGGACCGACAGGAGATGCTGTTTAATCGTAAGATAAATACATATATGAATAACGGTTATTCGTATATGGATGCATATAAGATTTCGTCACAGGCAGTTACGATTCCCGGTTCTTCCGAACATCAGGTGGGACTTGCAATTGATATTGTTACGAGCAACTATACGTATCTTGATGAAGGATTTGCCGATACGCCGGCAGGTCAATGGCTTTACGAAAACTGTGATGAGTATGGCTTTATATTAAGATATCCTAAAGATAAAGAATATATTACAAGTATTGAATATGAACCATGGCATTTCAGATATGTGGGAAGAGAAGCAGCATCTGTAATAATGGATGATAATCTTTGCTTGGAAGAATTTTGGGAGAAATATTTATAATGTTTAAAATCCTTAAAAAAGAGGGAATGGCTAAAAGAGGTATATTTGAAACAGTTCACGGGCGTATTGAAACGCCCGTTTTTATGAATGTGGGAACTGTAGCTGCAATTAAAGGAGCAGTTTCTACAATGGACTTAAAACAAATAAACTGTCAGGTAGAATTATCAAACACATATCATTTACATGTAAGACCCGGTGATAAGTTAATACATGAACTTGGCGGTCTTCATAAATTTATGAACTGGGATCGTCCGATTCTTACAGATTCCGGCGGATTCCAGGTATTTTCTCTTGCTTCTTTAAGAAAAATTAAGGAAGAAGGAGTTTTTTTTAACTCACATATTGACGGACGTAAGATTTTTATGGGTCCTGAAGAAAGTATGCAGATTCAGTCGAACCTTGCTTCGACAATTGCGATGGCTTTTGACGAATGCCCTTCTTCAAAAGCTGACAGAAAATATGTACAGGATTCTGTAGACCGTACTACAAGATGGCTTATTCGATGCAAAAACGAAATGAACCGCCTTAACGGTTTGGAAGAAACAATTAATAAAAATCAGATGCTATTTGGAATTAACCAGGGAGCTGTTTTTGATGATATAAGAATAGAACATGCCAAGCAGATTTCTGAACTTGATTTGCCCGGATATGCAATAGGCGGTCTTGCCGTAGGTGAAAGCCATGATGAAATGTATCGCATTATAGAATCGACAGTTCCTTATTTGCCCGACAATAAACCGGTGTATTTGATGGGCGTGGGTACTCCTGCAAATATCCTTGAAGGAATCAGCAGAGGAATTGATTTCTTTGACTGCGTATATCCTTCAAGAAACGGTCGCCACGGACATGTATATACCAATTACGGCAAAATCAATTTGTTTAATCAGCAATACGAAAAGGATATGCGTCCCATTGAAGAGGGTTGTAACTGTCCTGCCTGCAGGGATTATTCAAGAGCTTATATAAGACATCTTCTTAAGGCAAAAGAGATGTTGGGAATGAGATTATGCGTTCTTCACAATTTATATTTTTATAATACAATGACCATGGAAGTAAGGGATGCTTTGGATGAAGGAAGATTTGCTTCATATAAAGACGAAAAACTTTACCGAATGTCACAAGGTTCTTGATTTTAAAAGTTTTATTGTGTATTATATTTTTTGGTTATTATTAAGAAATTGAAAGGAACTTGTATATGGGAATTCTTTTATCAGCAACAGCTCAGACAGAAGGCGGCGGATTAGCAAGCATTCTTGTTATGGTAGGCTGGGTTGCATTAATTATTTTATTTATGTATTTCTTCATGATTCGTCCTCAGAAGAAGGAACAGAAGAAAATGAACGAAATGCTTTCAAAGTTGGAGAACGGAGATTGTGTTTTAACCACCAGCGGATTTTACGGTATAGTCATTGATATTACAGATGATACAGTAATTGTTGAATTCGGTAATAACAAGAATTGTCGTATTCCTATGCAAAAGAGTGCCATCTCACAGGTTGAGAAGGTTAACGCAGAATAAAGAATTTTAAGCGCATAGGAATAGCCTATGCGCTTTATTTTTGATAGAGGAGAGATATATTATGGAATTAAATGTTGCCGTAATTAAGGGCGACGGAATTGGCCCGGAAATCGTTAACGAAGCGATGAAGGTGCTTGATAAGGTCGCAGCAAAATTCAATCATTCAATTAATTACAAAGAAGTGCTTATGGGAGGAGCATCAATTGATGCTTACGGAGTTCCCCTTACAGAGGAAACAATTAACGTATGTAAGAATTCCGATGCGGTTCTTATGGGCTCCATCGGCGGAGATACCAACACATCTCCCTGGTATAAGCTTGAACCTTCCAAAAGACCCGAGGCAGGACTCCTTGGAATAAGAAAAGCACTTAATCTTTTTGCAAATCTGCGTCCGGCTCTCCTATATGAAGATTTATCCGATGCCTGTCCTTTAAAGAAAGAAATTTCTCAAAAAGGTTTTGATATGCTCATTATGAGAGAACTTACAGGCGGACTTTATTTCGGAGAAAGAAAGACAATTGAAGAAAACGGCAAGAAGAAAGCCATAGATACACTTACATATACCGAAGATGAAATCAGACGAATTGCAATTAAAGGCTTTGAAGTAGCCATGAAGAGAAGAAAGAAAGTTACTTCTGTTGATAAAGCCAATGTACTTGATTCGTCAAGATTATGGAGAAGCGTCGTAAATGGAGTGGCTAAGGATTATCCTGAAGTTACTGTGGAACATATGCTTGTTGATAATTGTGCGATGCAGCTTGTTAAAGATCCGGCACAGTTTGATGTGATTTTAACAGAGAATATGTTTGGTGATATTCTGTCAGATGAAGCTTCAATGGTAACAGGTTCAATCGGAATGCTTTCATCAGCATCCCTTAATGATACTAAGTTTGGTTTGTACGAACCTTCACACGGTTCCGCTCCGGATATTGCAGGACTTGGTATTGCCAATCCGATAGCAACAATTTTAAGTGCATCAATGATGTTAAGATACAGCTTTGACCTTGATAAGGAAGCTGATGCAATTGATAATGCCGTGAAGAAAGTTTTGAACGAAGGCTATCGTACGGGAGATATTTATTCCGAAGGCACAACTAAAGTAAATTGTTCTAAGATGGGCGACTTAATCGCAGAAAGGATTTAATTAAATGAAATCAGATAATGTAAAATGCGGAATGCAGCAGGCTCCTCACAGAAGTTTGTTTAATGCTTTGGGATTTACGGATGAAGAAATGAAAAAACCTATGGTAGGTATCGTCTCTTCTTATAATGAGATTGTACCGGGCCATATGAATCTGGATAAAATTGTTAATGCGGTTAAGATGGGTGTAGCCGAAGCAGGCGGTGTTCCTGTAGTTTTCCCTGCAATTGCGGTATGTGACGGTATTGCAATGGGTCATATCGGAATGAAATATTCTCTTGTAACAAGAGATTTGATTGCGGATTCTACAGAGTGTATGGCACTTGCTCATCAGTTTGATGCTCTTGTTATGGTTCCTAACTGTGATAAGAATGTACCGGGACTTTTAATGGCTGCGGCAAGACTTAATCTTCCTACAGTATTTGTTTCCGGAGGCCCGATGCTTGCAGGTCATGTAGGCGGTCAAAAGAGATCATTGTCATCTATGTTTGAAGCTGTCGGCTCTTATGCGGCAGGTAAGATGACCGAAGAAGAAGTTAAAGAATATGAATGTAAGGTATGTCCCACATGCGGTTCATGTTCGGGAATGTATACTGCAAATTCAATGAACTGCTTAACGGAAGCTCTTGGTATGGGACTTCCCGGTAACGGAACAATTCCCGCTGTATATTCCGAAAGAATTAAGCTTGCAAAAAGAGCAGGATATGCAGTAATGGATATGTTGAACAAAGGCATTACAGCAAGAGATATTATAACAAAGGAATCAATTATAAATGCACTGACGGTTGATATGGCACTTGGATGTTCTACGAACTCTATGCTTCATCTTCCTGCTATTGCACATGAAATCGGTTTTGACTTTGATATTTCATATGCTAATGAAATTTCAAAGAAGACTCCTAATTTATGTCATTTGGCACCTGCAGGTCCTACATACATGGAAGACCTTAATGAAGCAGGCGGTGTACCTGCCGTAATGAGACAGCTTGCAGATAATGGACTTTTAAATACTTCTTGTATTACAGTTACAGGAAAAACACTTGGCGAAAACGTTAAGAACGCTGTAAATCTTAATCCTGAAGTAATAAGAACTATGGATAATCCTTATTCCGAGAACGGAGGACTTGCAGTTCTTAAAGGAAATCTTGCTCCCGACGGTTCGGTTGTTAAACGTTCGGCTGTTGTACCCGAGATGATGGTTCATGAAGGCAGAGCAAGAGTGTTTGATTGCGAAGAAGATGCAATTGAAGCAATCAAAGGTGGAAAGATTGTAGCAGGAGACGTAGTTGTTATCCGTTACGAAGGCCCTAAGGGAGGCCCGGGAATGAGAGAAATGCTTAATCCCACATCTGCAATTGCGGGAATGGGACTGGGATCATCTGTAGCCTTAATAACCGACGGAAGATTTTCCGGTGCATCACGTGGCGCTTCAATCGGACATGTAAGTCCTGAAGCTGCTGTAGGCGGACCTATTGCTTTAGTTGAAGAAGGCGATATGATTCTTATTGATATCCCTAATCTTAAGATGGAACTTAAGGTTTCAGATGAAGAACTTGCAAAGAGAAAAGCTGCATGGGCTCCAAGAGAACCTAAGGTAACAACAGGTTACTTAAGCCGTTACGAAAAGATGGTTACATCAGGTAACCAAGGTGCAGTTTTGGAAATGCCTAAATAGGATATTAAGGAGAAAAAGAAATGTTAATCAATGGTTCAGATATAGTAATCAGATGTCTTAAAGAACAGGGAGTTGATACCGTATTCGGATATCCGGGCGGAACAATTCTTAATGTTTATGATGCTTTGTATAAGTTTAATGAGGCTAACCCCAAGGAAGCAATTAATCATATACTGACTTCCCATGAGCAGGGAGCTGCCCATGCTGCCGACGGTTATGCAAGAGCTACCGGTAAAGTGGGTGTATGCTTTGCAACATCAGGACCCGGTGCAACAAATCTTGTAACAGGTATTGCAACTGCATATATGGATTCTGTTCCTATGGTGGCAATTACATGTAATGTTACACTTCCTTTACTGGGTAAAGATACTTTCCAGGAGGTTGATATTGCGGGAGTTACCATGCCGATTACAAAACACAGTGTTATCGTCAAGGATGTAACTGTGCTGGCAGATACAATAAGACGCGCATTCAAAATTGCAAAGGAAGGACGTCCCGGCCCGGTACTTGTTGATATTACAAAAGATGTTTCCGCTGCAATGTTTGAGTACGAGACTAAAAAGATAGAAGAAACAAAATATGTTCCTTCTTACGAGACAAGTGATATTGATGTGGCGGTTAAAATGATGGAGAGCGCTAAAAAGCCTTTCATATATGTTGGCGGAGGCGCAGTTATTTCGGGTGCATGCGAAGAAGTTCGCAAACTGTCTAAATTGCTTGATGCACCTGTTTGCGATACCCTTATGGGAAAGGGCGTTATGGACGGATATTCCGATTATTATACCGGTATGATCGGAATGCACGGAACTAAGGCATCAAATCTTGGCGTATCGGATTGTGATTTACTTGTGGCACTTGGCGCAAGATTTTCAGATCGTGTTATCGGAAATGCATCAAAGTTTGCTACCGGTGCAAAAGTATTGCATATTGATATTGACGCAGCTGAAATTGATAAGAATATTAAGTCGAATGCATCTATAGTAGGCGACTTAAAGGATGTTCTTGTTAAGATAAATGCTAAATTAAAGCAGCAGAAGCATACCGACTGGGTTAAGTATGTTATGTCCCTTAAGGAAAAGTATCCCCTTAACTACGACAATTCCGTATTATCATGTCCCTATGTTATTGAGACTATCGATAAAGTTACAAAGGGAAATGCAATTATTACGACAGATGTAGGCCAGCATCAGATGTGGGCTGCACAGTACTATAAGTATACTTCTCCACGTACATTCTTATCTTCCGGAGGCTTGGGAACAATGGGATACGGTCTCGGTGCCTGTATCGGTGCTCAGGTAGGACAGAAAGATAAGGTTTGTATTAATATTGCCGGTGACGGATGCTTTAGAATGAATATGAATGAACTGGCAACTGCCAGCAGATATAATATTCCGATTATAGAAGTTGTAATTAATAATCATGTTCTCGGAATGGTAAGACAGTGGCAGACTTTGTTCTACGGAAAGAGATATTCTCAAACTGTTTTAAATGATAAAGTTGATTTTTGCAAGGTTGCAGAAGGCCTTGGTGTAACGGCAATTAAAGTAACAAAGAAAGAGGAAGTTGAAAAAGCAATTAAGAAGGCAATCAGCCTAAAGGCTCCTTGCTTAATTGAGTGCATTATTCCCGAGGATGATAAGGTATTCCCTATGGTTCCCGCAGGTGCTCCGATTTCTGAAGTCTTTGATGCAGCTGATATTAAGGAATAATGAAAAGAGTTTTTGGCAGGATTTTAAGTTCATTAGCAATAGTTACGCTTTTGGGCGCTGTGGCAGTATATTGTTATGTGGCGTATACCTACAGAAACGGTTTTTCTTACGGTACGAAGATTAACGGTATAACAGCTTACGGAAAATCGATTGAACAAATTAATAATGAATTGCTCCAAAATATAGGAGATTACGAAGGACTTACCATCACCGTAAGTGATGGCAAGTCCTATAATATTGCGTCCAAAGATGTTGAATTAAAGTACGATTACACGGATAAATTACTTGATTTGTACTATGGACAAAATTCCCTTAAGTGGGGGCTTAATTTTTTCGGAAATTACGAAGGAATTAATATTAATCCCGTTCTTTCATATAATCATGACACATTCGAAAAACAAATAGATGAATTCCCGTTTATTACTCATATGCCGGATAAGAACAGACTTGTTAAGATTAAACTGACGCTGTCTGACGGATACGAACTTGTTAATAAACGTACTCATGTGCTTAATGAAGAACTGGCAAAATCACTGATTATGGAAGCTTTTGATAAATTCGAGGATACCCTGGATTTGGAAGAAGCCGGTTGCTACGGTGATTTGGAATTATCCGAAAAAAATATCAACGATATAGAGTTATTTAAAAAGGTAGACGCTTTTCAAAACAGAAATATAGTTTATGTATTCGGAAATGACAGGGAAGTTATTGACAAAACGGTAGCATATGCATTTATCAAAAAAGATAATAAGGGTAACTTTGTTCTTGATAAAAACGGTGAATTGGTAATTAATGAAGATGAAGTTAATGCATATATCGATTCCATATGTGCCAAATATGATACTTTTGAAAACAGAACCTTCAAAACCACACAGGGAAGAACAGTTAACGTTATAGGAGGTAATTACGGAAACAGATTGGATTCCGAAGCAGAAAAGGAATACCTTCTTAATGCATTAATCAATAACATAAATGAAGAACATGAACCGCTTTATGAGCATGAAGCGCCCATAAAGGGAATTAATGATTTGGGTGATACATATATTGAAATAGACCTTACAAATCAAAAAATGTATTACTATCAGAATAATATTCTAAAAGTAGATACAGACATCGTATCGGGATGCCTAAGTGCCCATCACAGCACAATTCAGGGTACTTATTATATATATAATCATCGTAGAAACACTACTTTAATAGGTCCTAATTATCAGTCCTTTGTAAGGTACTGGCTCGGTATATATAAAGGATACGGTATTCATGATGCCAGCTGGCGAAATAAGTTCGGCGGAGAGATATATAAAACAAACGGTTCTCACGGATGTGTAAATACACCCTATGAAAATATAAAAACAATGTGGGAATTGGTTGAAGATGGTACACCTTGTGTAGTTTTCTACTAGACAAAATGTGAATACAGGTATACAATCTTACTTTAATGGAGTAAATTATTAAATTTTATAAATTTAGGAGGAAATAAAAGTGGCTAGAGTGTTTAACTTTTCAGCAGGTCCGGCTATGATGCCATTGCCTGTACTTGAAGAAATTCAGTCAGAACTACTTGATTATCAAGGTAGTGGTATGAGCGTAATGGAGATGTCTCATCGATCCAAAGTATTTGATAAGATTGCCAAAGAAGCTGAGGCAGATTTACGTTCCCTTATGAATATTCCGGATAATTATAAGGTTCTGTTTATTCAGGGAGGAGCTACACTTCAGTTCTCTATGATTCCTATGAACTTATGTAAGAATGGAGTATTTGACTACATTGTTACAGGTGCATGGTCTAAGAAGGCAGCTACAGAAGCAAAGAAATTCGGTAAGGTAAATGTAATCGCTTCTTCTGAGGATAAGAATTACAGTTATATTCCCGATTGCAGCGATCTTCCTATAGATGATGATGCAGACTATGTATATATTTGTGAAAATGAAACAATTCACGGAACAACATTCCAGAAGCTTCCCAATACAAAGGGTAAGATTCTTGTAGCAGATCAGTCTTCAATGTTCTTATCTAAGCCTTGTAATGTATCTGATTACGGTATTATTTACGGCGGCGTACAGAAGAATATCGGACCTGCAGGTATGTCAATTGTTATAATCAGAGAAGATTTAATAAGAGAGGATATTGATCCTAAGACTCCTGTTTATTTAAGATATGATACTCATGCATCAAATGATTCAATGTATAATACACCGAACTGCTGGGATATTTACTGCTGCGGTAAGGTATTTAAGTATCTTCTTAATCTTGGCGGCTTAGCTAAGATGGATGAGATTAATAAAGATAAGGCTAAAGTTCTTTATGATTTCCTTGACGGTTCAAAGATGTTTAACGGTACTGTTGACAAGGAATTCAGATCATTGATGAACGTTCCTTTTGTTACAGCATCTGCAGAATCCGATGCTGCTGTAGTTGCAGCTACAAAGGCTGCAGGATTTGATAATCTTAAGGGTCATAAGTCGGTTGGCGGTCTTAGAGCATCAATTTATAATGCTATGCCTAAGGAAGGTGTTGTTGCACTTGTTGAATTCCTTAAGAAATATGAGGAGGAAAATGCATAATGTTTAATTACTATTGCTTAAATCCAATCGCTAAGGTTGGACTTGATAAATTTACTAATGAGTTTGCTAAGACAGAAGATGTTAATGCAGCTGAAGGTATTTTGGTACGTAGCGCTGCTATGCATGATATGGAGTTTAGCGATAATTTACTTGCAGTAGCCAGAGCCGGTGCAGGTGTTAATAATATTCCTCTTGATGAATGTGCTAAAAAGGGAATAGTTGTTTTTAATACTCCCGGTGCAAATGCTAACGGTGTTAAAGAGCTTGTTATAGCAGGTATGTTACTTGCAAGCCGTGACATTGTCGGCGGTATTGAATGGGTTAAAGAAAACAAGGATGATGCTGAAATAGGTAAGAGTGCAGAAAAGGCAAAGAAAGCTTACGCAGGAACCGAAGTTCAGGATAAGAAGCTTGGTATTATCGGTTTGGGAGCTATCGGTGTTAAGGTAGCTAACGTAGCTAAGCACATGGGAATGGAAGTATACGGATACGATCCTTATGTTTCTGTTGATGCTGCATGGAACTTATCAAGAGATGTTAAGCATGTTCTTAATGTTGAAGAAATTTACGAAAACTGTGATATTATAACAGTTCATGTTCCGTTACTTGACTCTACAAAGGGTATGATTAATAAAGACGCTATTTCAAAGATGAAAGACGGTGTCATTATTCTTAACTTTGCACGTGACCTTCTTTGCGATGAAAATGCTGTTCTTGACGGAATTAAGAGCGGAAAAGTAAGAAAGTATGTATCTGATTTCCCCAATGCAACAACAGCAGGTCAGGAAGGCTGTATTGTAATTCCTCACCTCGGTGCTTCTACTGAAGAGTCTGAAGACAACTGTGCTAAGATGGCAGTTAAGGAAATGATGAATTACCTTAAGAACGGTAACATTGTTAATTCCGTTAATTTCCCGAATTGTGATATGGGCGAGTGCAGTCAGGCAGGTAGAGTTGCAATTATGCACAAGAACACCGCAAATATGATTACTAAGTTCACGGCATGCTTCGGAGATATGGGAATTAATATTTCCGATATGATGAACAAATCAAAGGGTGAATATGCTTACACAATGCTTGATATTGAACAGGTAGCTACCGATGATATCATCAGCAAATTGAATGCTATTGACGGAGTTATTCGTGTAAGAGTCGTAAAATAATAAGATTATTTATTGATGGGCTATGTAAATTTTACATAGCCCATTTTATATGTTTGAAATTAATGATATAATACCGTAAGGGGATAAAAGACGAGGGTATTTTATGAAGAAAAAGATTGCTGTATTCGCAGCAGGTTGGGGTTCTGAAATTCTCAATCAGTATATTAACGGGGTTATGAAAGGCATCGAGGGTAATTCTTTTGATGTCTACCTTTTCTTGTGTTTTCCTTTGCTTGTAGATTCTTCGGCCAGCATTGACGGCGAAATAAATATTTTCAGACTGCCAAATCTTGAAGATTTTGACGGTGCTCTTATATTCGGTAATTCTCTTGATTTCGGTGATATTTTTGAAAAAATAAACGAAGCATGCGAAAAGGCAAACATTCCGACTGTCAGTTGCGGAAGAGTGCCTCATTACGGACATTTTCTTGCACCGGATAATTTTAACGGTATGGTTAGTATGTGTAAGCATCTTATCGATACCCATGATATTCGTAAGGTATTCTATATTGCGGGTGCTCCGAATAACCCCGATTCAAATGCAAGATTTGAAGCAATTAAGAAGACATTCCCTTTAACAACCAAAGACGATGTATTTTATACAAATTGGGATTTGATGGCTGCATCGGCGTTTATAGAAGATTACGTTAAAGCGGGCAGACCTATGCCTGATGCCTTTATTTGTGCAAATGACGGACTTGCAATGTTTACGTCCGATATGCTTGCAAATAACGGATATAAGGTACCTGAAGACGTTAAAGTCCTGGGATTTGACAATGTTTACTGTTCTTCGTTGTTTGATCCTACTTTAACTACTGTTTCCCAGAACTTCGAAACTATCGGACAGGAAGCCGCTCAAATTATAGTTAAGTTAAATGATGGTCTGCAGGTTCCTCTTAAGAATATAATTCCCTGCATTCTTAAGGTTAGAGAAAGCTGCGGTTGTCCTGCCTGCGATGATGTAGAAATGAATCGTAAGAAAATCGGTCATAATATGTACATCGAAAGGTTGTTTAGGAATACTTTTGACACAAAACTTAATATGTTGGATGCAGTATTGCTTTCGGGTAAAGAATTCACCGATATCTATGATAGATTAAGGGATTTTTATTCCAACAACAGTGATTACGAACAGGGCAATATGCAGATAATGCTTGAACCCAACTATGAAAATTCCGTATTTGATAATGATATCGAACTTAGAGAAACAGGATACAGCGAAAGAATGTATAATATTTTTTCTATGATAAACGGAGAATTTTCGTGCAATCCTAATTTTGAAACCAGGAATATCGTTAACGGTATTAAAGAAGACGATAATGAGAATCATATATATCTTATTATGCCGCTTCATGACGAAGGAAGGGCAATGGGATATTTCGTATTTACCGATATAGTTAAAGAAATTGATAATAACGATAACTTAATTCGTTATGAGCAAAGACTTAATTCTATCTTTGTTAAATACAGACAGAATCTACTTACCAATTATCTTAATAACAAACTTAAGATATTAAATGAGACAGATCCGCTTACAATGGTCAAAAATCGTAATGCATACGAATCAAAGTGCAGCGAAATTAATCGAATGATAGTGGACAGAAAACTTAATAATTTAGCTCTTGCGGTATTTGATATTAATAATCTTAAGACAATTAACGATAATTACGGTCATGAGAAGGGTGATGAATATATTATCAATTCCTGTCTCTTACTTTGTAACGTGTTTAAACACAGCCCCGTGTACAGAATCGGAGGAGACGAGTTCTTAATTATTCTTACTAAGGATGATTTTGAAAAGCGCGATGAGTTATTTAAGAAATTAACAGACGAGATGAATACACTTAAAACTTCAGATTGTCCGGATTCCGAAAAAGTTTCGGTTGCATATGGAGTTGCGGTGTATGATATTGAAACTGATTATTCAATTGCGTCAGTATTCAAAAGAGCCGATGCTCAGATGTACGAAAATAAAAAGCGTATGAAGGGCACTGATAATGTCAGGTAATACTATAAAGAGGATGTATTATAATAAAAAGGTGATTCCGTTTTTTTTCGGAGTCACCTTTTTGATTTATTAATAGGGTAATTTACCTAAATCCGTTACCCCTGCATCAATCATAGTCTGTTTGAATTTGTCTTCCATTTGAACTTTTTGAAGTGAAGCAAGGTCCATATATTTGATGAAGATGTCTTCGATAGGGACATTCATTTCATCGGCAATTTCCTGCATGATGGGTTTTAATTTATCAAGTTGGATTGAAACCTGTGTTTTTTGAGGGTCTATATCTTTTAGAACCTCTTCGGAATAGGCGTTAATACGCGCTAAAATTTCGTTATCTGTCATATTTTTATCACCTCCGACGTCTTTTTACTATAGCATCTGTAACTTGTTTTGTATAGTTATCTTTGCTATATTAAAATAAAGTTAAAAATTGTGTAGAGGGATAAAAATGCAAAAAAAATTATATAAGTTAATGAACTGGCCTTTAATTGAAGACATAACATATTCGGAAGAAAGCAGTCCTTACAAAATCTTAGGTGACAGAGTAGTCGGAAACAATACTCTTATTCAAGCCTATTTTCCCGATGTATCAGGTGTAAACGTTATCGTTTACGAGAATAACAAGAAGAGTTCGTATCCCATGGAATTAGCAGATGACATGGGATTTTATGCTGCTTTGATACCGTCAAAAAATATAGACAGATACGAATATGAATTAATGTATGAGGATACGTCCAAAATACTTAAAGATCCCTATTGTTATACGGATTATGAAATTAACAGTACCGATATCGCCAAGATTAAAGCGGGAATTCATTATTCCCTTTATGAGTATATGGGTGCAACATTAACAAGTGTAAACGGCGTATCCGGAGTTAAGTTCTGCGTATGGGCGCCTAATGCCCTGAGAGTTTCACTGTTATGTGAGGCCAATAACTTTGACGGAAGAATTTATCCGATGCAGTTAAATAAGGATTTGGGAATTTACGAATTGTTTGTACCCGATATGAAAGCCGGCGAACTGTACAATTACGAAATTAAGTTTAAGGGCGGCAATATTGTTACAAAGCTTGATCCTTTTGCTAAAAAAGTAGTTAACATTGACGGCAATTTCTATAGTGTTGTTACCGAAGAAAAATATAAATTTACCGATGAACAGTATATCGAAAAACGTAAGAAATCAAGAATTCAGGATTGCCCCGTTTCCATATGCGAAATTAATCTTAGTCATTTTGCAAGAGAAAACGGTGAATTCCTAAATTATAAGGTACTTGGCGAAAAGATTTCGGCATATGTTAAGGAAATGGGCTATACACATGTTGAACTGATGCCGGTAATGGAATATTTTGATGAAGAATCACTGGGATATTCAACGGTAGCATATTATGCAGTCAGCAACAGATACGGAACCCTTGATGATTTTAAGGAGATGATTGACATTCTCCATAATAACGACATAGGAGTTATTATGGACTGGACATGTGCGTATTTTGAGCCTCACAATATGGGATTGTCTATGTTTGACGGCACATATCTTTATGAGCATATGGACGAAAAGAAACGTGTTCATCCTTTCCTTGGAACTTCGAATTTCAATTACGGACGCCCGGAAGTAACCAATTTCCTTATAGCCAATGCACTTTTCTATATTGAAAATTGCCATGTTGACGGATTATGTGTTAATTCACTTTCGAGTATGCTTTATTTGGATTACGGACGCCAAAACGGCGAATGGATATCCAATATGTACGGAAGTAACGAAAATCTTGAGGCGATTGAATTTATTAAACATTTTAATTCCATTTTGCACAAACGTAATCGTAATGTGTTTACAATTGCCAGAGAAGATGCTGCCTTCCCTAAAATCACATCGGCTCTTGACGAAGACGGACTTGGATTTGACTTTAAGCTGAATAACGGGTTCTCGGATGATTATATTAAATACCTGGGTACGGATCCTTACTTTAGGTCACATATTCACAATGATCTTACTTTCAGCATGATATATCAGTATTCCGAAAACTTCTTTAACGGATTTACGCATGATTATTTTTGCAAAAATAATAAAAATATAATCGATATAATTCCGGGAGATGAAAAGGATGTATTTGCATCTGTAAGAATGAGTCTTGCGTATGAGTTTACCCATCCGGGACGAAAGATTAACTATGCGGGATTCGATTTTGCAAATAATACTTCTTTGGGAGATGACAGCGTTATCGACTGGTCATTAAGTAAGAAGTCCGCAAACAAGGGCGTTAAATCATTGGTTAAAGACTTGAATAAACTATATCTTGGTTCAAAGGCATTTTATGAACTGGATGATGTTTCCGAAGGCTTTGAATGGATTAACTGTATCGATTACGAAAAATGCCTTATCAGTTATATGAGAAAGGGTATACATCAAAAGGATACATATATTGTTGTGGCTAATTTTGCCAATAACATTACCGAACAAAAGGTTGGTACCGGCCTTGCGGGTAAGTACAAAGAAGTTATAAATACCGATGATAAAGCATATGGCGGTAAAAATATTACAAATACAAGAATAAAGGCCGTGTCGGAAATAGAAGCTGACGGGAAACCATATTCTTTTGACGTGAAGATGGCGCCTCTTAGTGTTGCGATATTTAAATATACTCCTTTTACTGATAAAGAAAAATATCAGATAGAGAAGAAAAAAGAAGCTGCCATTGCAAAAACAAAGGCTGACGAATATAAGAAACTTGCAGAAGAAGCACTTAAAGATTATGAAGAAGCAAAAGCTGTAATGGAAGAAGCCGCTGCTAAGATGAAAGAAGCAAAAGCAAGGCAGGAAGAAGCTTTGGCAAATGAAAATGCTGAAATCGAAAGAGCAAAAAGAGCATTGGATGAATCAAAATAATACTTTTTATTTTTAGATTTCTTTGATATAATCGTCTGTGGCCGATTGGCCACACTTGCTTCCGTGGCGTAGCCGGTAGCGCAACTGATTCGTAATCAGTAGGTCGAGGGTTCGAATCCCTTCGGAAGCTATATATATTTTGTACTAAAAAGTGTCCGTTTTCGGACACTTTTTATGTTATTTATTAATTGATTTACATACTTTAGTGTGATAAAATATCGAGAACGTATATAATTTAGATTTAATATTTGGAGATAACCATGGCACAGTTGTGGGGCGGAAGATTTACTAAAGAAACTAAACAGCAGGTATATGATTTTAATGCATCAATTACCTTTGATAAAGCGCTTCTTAACGAAGATATCGAAGGCAGTATTGCTCATGTGGTAATGCTTGAAAAGCAGGGAGTATTAACACTTGAAGAAAAGGATTCGATTGTTAAGGGATTAACCCAGATACGTGATGATGTATTAAAAGGAAACTTAATAATTACGAATGAATACGAAGATGTTCACTCATTTGTTGAGGCTAATCTTATTAAAAGAATAGGAGATGCCGGCAAGAAGATGCATACCGGACGTTCAAGAAACGATCAGGTTGCACTTGATATGAGACTTTATGTAAGAGGCGAAATAGTTAATATTTCAAAGGATGTTGTTACACTTCTTAATACGCTTTATAAGATTATGGAAGATAATTTAACAACATATATGCCGGGATTTACACATCTTCAAAAGGCTCAGCCAACCACACTGGCTCATCATATGGGTGCCTATTTTGAGATGTTTAAAAGAGACTATCTTCGATTACAGGATATATATAAGAGAATGAATTATTGTCCTTTGGGCGCAGGAGCATTTGCAGGTACCACTTATCCTCTGGATCGTAATTACACAGCATCCTTAATGGGCTTTGAAGGTCCTACGCTTAACTCTATGGATTCTGTTGCGGACAGAGATTACTGTATTGAACTGTTAGGCGCACTTTCGACTATAATGATGCATTTATCCAGATTTTCGGAAGAAATTATTATATGGAATTCCAACGAATACAAATTCGTTGAAATAGATGACGGATTTTCTACAGGTTCAAGCATTATGCCTCAGAAAAAAAATCCGGATATTGCGGAACTGGTAAGAGGTAAAACCGGAAGAGTATACGGAGCGCTGATGTCTCTTCTTACAACAATGAAGGGTATTCCTTTGGCATATAACAAAGATATGCAGGAAGACAAAGAAGTGACTTTTGATGCGATTAAAACAGTTAAAGACTGTCTTGAACTGTTCGACGGTATGCTTAACACTATTACATTTAACAAAGATATTATGGCAACAAGTGCCATGAAGGGCTTTACAAATGCTACCGATGCAGCCGATTATCTTGTTAACAAAGGAGTTCCGTTTAGAGATGCTCACGGAATAATCGGACAACTGGTTTTATATTGCCTTGATAAGAATAAGGCAATTGACGAACTTTCAATTGATGAATTAAAGTCAATTTCGCCTGTATTTGAAGCAGATGTATATGACGCAATATCACTTGAAACATGTGTATCAAAGAGGCTTACCGTAGGTGCTCCCGGACCTGATGCCATGAAGGAAGTTCTCAAAATAAATAAGGAATTCTTAAATAAAATAAATAATTAAAATAGAGGAGAAAAATTATGAGTGAAAAATTAAGAGTTGGAATTTTAGGCGGAACCGGTATGGTTGGTCAAAGATTCATATCTTTGCTTGAAAACCATCCATGGTTTGAAGTAACAACAATTGCAGCAAGCCCCCGTAGTGCCGGAAAGACATACGAAGAAGCTGTTGGCGATCGTTGGAAGATGGATACTCCCATGCCTGAAAAGGTTAAGAAAATTGTAGTTATGAATGTTAACGAAGTAGAGAAAGTAGCTTCGGAAGTTGATTTCGTTTTCTCTGCTGTTGATATGACAAAAGAAGAAATAAAAGCTATTGAAGAAGAGTATGCAAAGACAGAAACTCCTGTAGTATCTAATAACTCTGCACACAGATGGACACCGGATGTACCTATGATTGTGCCTGAGATTAACTCAAATCATGTTGATGTAATTGAATCTCAGAAGAAGCGTCTCGGAACTAAGAGAGGATTTATAGCTGTTAAGCCTAATTGCTCAATTCAGTCATATACACCTGCACTTACAGCATGGAAAGAGTTCGAGCCATATGAGGTTGTTGTATGTACATACCAGGCTATTTCCGGTGCAGGAAAGACATTCAAGGATTGGCCGGAAATGATTGAGAACGTTATTCCCTATATCGGCGGTGAGGAAGAAAAGTCCGAAAAGGAACCTCTTCGTGTCTGGGGTAAGGTTGAAAACGGAGTTATTGTTCCCGCAGATGATGTTAAGATTACAGCTCAGTGTATAAGAGTTCCTGTTCTTAACGGACATACAGCAGCTGCTTTTGTTAAGTTTAAGAAGAATCCTACAAAGGAACAGCTTATTGAAAAACTCCTTGCATTTAAGGGCGAACCTCAGGAACTTAATCTTCCTTCTGCTCCTAAGCAGTTTATCCAATACATGGAAGAAGATAATCGTCCTCAGGTTAAGGCTGATGTTGATTATGAAAAGGGTATGGGCGTTTCTATAGGAAGACTTAGAGAAGATACTGTTTATGACTGGAAGTTCGTAGGTCTTTCACATAATACCGTACGCGGTGCCGCAGGCGGTGCAGTACTTTGTGCTGAATTACTTAAGGCTAAGGGATTTATCAGCGCTAAATAATAGTGCAAAACTATAAAAATTTGGGGTTACATTTTAATGGACGAGTTACGTTATCAAGTAGACCTTCTTAACGCAATGAATGGTCGCTTACAAGCCGATGAAAGGATGTATCGGCTTGTATGCTCCACGTCTACAAGTGCAATATTGTATGTTGATTTGCAAAAGGGTTTTGCCAAAACTCTTGCGAATTGGGATGCATATTTTGCCGGCGTGGATATTCACAATTCCAGTGATATTTCAAAACTATATTCGTATTTTGAAGAACAGTCGGTTCTTTCATTTCGCGAGCTCATTTATCTTGAAAAGACAGACAGAACTCATTCTATAGGCGTATTCAAATTAGCGGACGGCAAAACATATCTTGAGGTTGAGGTTGTTGTTGCCAAAGAAGATTCTGATTATCCTACTGACAAAATTATAAGATTTAAGGACGTCACAAAGGCACGTGCTCAAAAAGACGAGCTTACCTATATGGCGTATTTTGATTCCAATACGGGACTGTATAACCGTAATTATTTCGTAAGCGAGTTATCTAATTTCGTAAGAAAAGCCCAGGAAAATAATGCCGTTGTTGATGTAATGTTTATCGACATTGACGGATTCCATAATATCAACGACGGAATGGGAATTGTAATAGGTGATGAGATAGTTCAGATATTCGGTCAGATGATTAAGGAATACGAATGTCAGAACGTTATTGCGTCACATTTTAATGCTGACTTATATTGTGTTGCCATATACGAACCGCGGGGATTACAAACTCCCGACACCATTTATCATGGTTTGAGAGAAAAAGTAAAAGAGCCCATTAAGCTTTCTAACGGTTCAGAAGTACATATATCTTTTTGCGCAGGTGTATCGGAATTCCCTGAAGCAGCGGGAAGCTCCCTTGAGTTAATTAACTGTGCAGAGATTGTTATGTTTAAAGCTAAGAAAAAGGGTCGTGGACAGATTATGTATTTTGATGCTCCGATTCTTAGCGATTTCTTAAATACGGTTAATATCGAAAATAAACTTAAAGATGCGGTTTTTGCCGAAAACTTTACCATGAATTTCCAGCCGCAATACTATGCGGATTCAAAGAAGCTTCGCGGTGTGGAAGCGCTTATTCGTTGGAAAGACAATGACGGTAAAATGATAAGTCCGGCAGTATTTATTCCGATTGCCGAGAAGAACGGAACAATTATTCCAATCGGTAATTTCGTAATCAAAGAAAGTATACGAAATTATGTTGAATGGAAGAATAAGTTTAACACGGACATGATATTGTCTCTGAATATTTCCGTAATCCAATACAGAACGGATAATTTCGTTGAGAATCTTTTGGATATTATTTCTTCGTTTGATATAAGTCCTGAAGATATTGAACTTGAAATAACCGAGAGCTTTTTGATTGATGATTTTAAAGATGTTACGGATAAGCTTGAAGTATTAAGAGAGTACGGAATAAGAGTTTCGCTGGATGATTTCGGTACGGGTTATTCGTCATTATCATATCTTAAAGGTCTTCCGATTGATACGCTTAAGATTGATAAGAGTTTCGTTGATACTATAAATACAGACTCGGATGCAAGAATAATTCTGGACACAATTATTTATATGTCTAAGAAGTTAGGTTATGAAACTATAGCAGAAGGAGTAGAAGACGAAAAGCAGCTTGAATACTTAACCAATATCGGCTGTGACTGTATTCAGGGTTATTTCCTCGGAAAGCCTATGGATGCGGAAGGAATTAAACGACTTTTGTTAAGCTCAATATATTAAGGGGAAAAACATGTTACTTGGCAGAACATCTGAATTAAAGCATTTAAATACATATTATGATCAGGAAGGTTCTCAGATTATGGTTGTATACGGAGCGGCAAATGTGGGCAAAACCCAGCTCCTTATGCAATTTGCGCAGGACAAACCTTCGTATTATTACAGAGCCAGATCCGCATCCTGCCGCGAACAAAGATATCAGTGGGGCGCAGAACTGGGAAGAGAGGATATTAAACTTTTAAAATATCCTACTTATTCAGATATATTTAAGTCGCTTATTCAGAATGAAAAAGGCAAAAAAGTTATTATAATTGACGAGTTCCAATATATTGTTAAATCTTCCGAAGATTTCATGAAGGAACTTATATCTTTTGTTCACAGTTATTGGCAACAGCAGAATGTTATGATTATTCTGGCCAGTTCATCAATCGGCTGGGTTGAGAATTCCATGATTAATAAAATCGGTGATGCTGCCTATGAATTGTCTTCATTCCTTAAGGTTAAGGAACTTTCATTTGAACATATGATGGAATTCTTTCCGGGATTTTCTATGGAACAGTGCATTGAAGCATATGCCGTACTTGGCGGTGCGCCCGGACTTTGGGAACATTTCTCGGATAAAGTTTCGATTAAGGAAAATATTTGCAGATTTATATTGGAGCCCCATTCGTTACTTAGAATGGAAGGCCAGAGAATTGTCGAAGAAGAACTTCGCGAAACGGGTGTTTACAATACAATACTTGCTTCAATAGCGGCAGGAAATCATAAGCTTAACGATCTGTATCTGCAGACCGAATTTTCCCGTGCAAAGATATCGGTATACCTTAAAAATCTTATGGAACTTGAACTGGTTGAAAAGGTATTTTCATATGATACGGACGGTAAAGAAAATACCCAGAAAGGTATATACAGAATCAGTAATCATTTTGTGAATTTCTATTTTACATATATTTATCCCAATATGACTGATTTGGAAACCCTGATGCCTACGGAATTCTATAAAAAGAATATTGCGCCTACCTTTAGGACATATGTTGCGGAATATTTTAAGACGGTATGTAAGCAGCACATTGAAAAGTGGAATAAATGGAAAGAGCTTCCGATTGAAATCGACAGAATCGGTGAATGGGTAGGAAAACTCGGTAATATTGACGTAATAGCCCAAAACGAGGCAGGAGATACAATTGTAAGTATTTGTAACTGGGATAAACCGTTAATGCGTTATGATGATTATGAATGGCTTCTGTTTTGTTGTAAGGAAGCTAAGATACATGTTGATTATGTATATTTGTTTTCAGTCAGAAGATTTGATGAAAAACTTAATCTTGAGGCAAAGGTTAAATCAAATCTTAAATTGATTAGTTTGGAAGATATGTAATGGGTAAGAACATTTTTATAGCCGAGAAACCGTCGGTTGCCAGACAGTTCGCAGAAGCGCTTAAAATAAACGGCAGTTCAAAAGACGGTTACATCGAATCGGATAATGCCATAGTAACATGGTGCGTAGGTCATCTGGTTACAATGTCTTATCCGGAAGTATATGATGAAAAATTAAAAAGATGGTCACTGGATACTATTCCTTTTATACCGACCGAGTATAAGTACGAAGTAATTAATGATGTTAAGAAACAGTTTAACATTGTTTCGGGTCTTCTTAACAGAAGTGACATAGATGTCATATATGTTTGTACCGACTCGGGACGAGAAGGAGAGTATATCTACAGATTGGTCGAGACAATGGCCAATGTGTCGGGTAAAGTTCGTAAAAGAGTCTGGATTGATTCTCAAACCGAAGAAGAAATATTAAGAGGCGTCCGCGAAGCAAAGGATTTATCGGAATATGATAATCTGTGCGCAGCGGCTTATTTGCGTGCCAAAGAAGACTATCTTATGGGAATTAATTTCAGCCGTGTTCTCACACTAAAATACGGCTACAGTGTTAAGAATTTCCTTAATGCCGATAAGGGTGTGGTTTCCGTAGGCCGTGTTATGACCTGTGTCCTGGGAATGGTAGTTAACAGAGAAAGAGAAATACGTGCTTTTACCAAAACGCCTTTCTATCGTGTGCTGGCCAATGTTTTGCTTAAAGATAAAAAAGTCGAATGTGAATGGAGGGCTGTTGAGGGCTCAAAATACTTTGCCTCGCCTCTGCTGTACAAGGAAAACGGATTTAAGAATAAAGAGTCGGCGGAAGAACTTGTTTCATTCTTAAACAATAAGCAGGCTGCGGTTAATTCCGTAGAAAAGAAAAAAGAAAATAAGAATGCTCCTTTGTTATACAATCTTGCGGAACTTCAGAATGATTGTTCCAAGTATTTTAAGATAAGTCCGGAAGAAACACTTAAAATAGCTCAGGAACTGTACGAAAAGAAAATGACAACATATCCGAGAACGGATGCACGTGTTTTGTCTACCGCAGTTGCCAAAGAGATTAATAAGAATATAAACGGCCTTACATATTATTCCTATGTGTCGGAATTTGCCAAAGAAATCCTGGCAAATAATTTGTACAAGGATTTGGCTAAAACAAGATATGTAAATGATAAACAGATTACGGACCACTATGCCATTATTCCTACGGGCCAGGGACTTAATAATCTTAAAAATCTTAATCCCACCACTGCAAAAGTGTATGAAATTATTGTAAGAAGATTTTTGGCAATATTTTATCCTCCGGCTATATATCGTAAGGTGGCACTTAGTGTAAATATAGACGGTGAAAATCTGTTTGCCAATTTTAAAGTACTTGAAAATCCGGGATACCTTAAGGTTACGGAATTTTCCTTTAAAAAGAAAAAAGAAGATGATGCCCCAAAGGATGAAAACGAAAACAAAAATCCCGAAGATGAAGAAGAACAGGCTCTTGACGAAAGTCTTATGGAAACACTCAATCTTCTCAAAAAGGGTGATACTCTTAACGTAAATGATATCTTTATAAAAGAAGGCGAAACTTCGCCGCCTAAAAGATATAATTCGGGTTCTTTGATTCTTGCAATGGAAAATGCGGGACAGCTAATAGAGGACGAAGAATTAAGATCGCAGATTAAAGGCTCCGGAATAGGAACTTCGGCGACACGTTCGGGAATCCTTGAAAAGCTTAATAAGAATAACTATTTAAGCACAAATAAAAAGACTCAGATTGTAACACCCACATTATTGGGTGAAATGATTTTTGACGTGGTTGATGCTTCAATCAAACCGCTTCTTGATCCCAAACTGACAGCCAGTTGGGAAAAAGGACTTACGGGAGTTGCCAACGGAGAAATTACGGAAGATGAATATTTGCAAAAAATGAATGATTTCGTAATAAGAAGGACAAATCTTGTAAAAGAATTACGCAATGAAGGGGCATTGAGACAAAAGTTCAATTATGCCAAGTCATTTTACAAAAAATAAAGTTATGCTGGATTTTTGACATATTTTGTGAGAAAATGATGTTTGGTCTATAAATAGGCATATTGGGTGCCATTTATCGAATAATTATTTATATCTTTGAAAGGAGTTTTCACATGATCTATTCAAAAGAAGTTGAAGAAATGTGTAAAGTAAAGCAGGGCGTACATCATGGCGCAGCTCCCATTCCTGAAGAGGCTAAATGGGTTAAAGCTAAGGAAGTTAAGGACATTTCCGGCTATACACATGGTGTAGGCTGGTGTGCACCTCAGCAGGGCGCATGTAAGCTTTCCTTAAATGTTAAGGACGGTATTATTCAGGAGGCATTGGTTGAGACACTTGGATGTTCAGGTATGACTCACTCAGCAGCTATGGCAGCTGAAATCCTTCCCGGATTAACAGTTATGGAAGCTCTTAATACAGACCTTGTTTGTGATGCTATTAATACAGCAATGAGAGAGTTATTCTTACAGATCGTTTACGGACGTTCTCAGTCAGCTTTCTCAGAAGACGGTCTTGCAATCGGTGCAGGATTAGAGGACCTTGGTAAGGGAACACGTACTATGGTTGGTACAACATACGGTACATTATCAAAGGGACCCAGATATCTTGAATTAACAGACGGATATATCACAGGTATCGCTTTGGATGAAGATGATGAGATTATCGGTTACAAGTATGTTAACTTCGGTAAGATGATGGACTTCATCAAGAAGGGTGACGATGCCAATACTGCTCTTGAAAAGGCTTCAGGTCAGTACGGTCGTGTACAGGATGCAGTTAAGATCATTGATCCTAGAACTGACAAAGAAGTTAAATAAGGAGGGACAAGAAAATGGCATTATTTGAATCTTATGAAAGAAGAGAGCCCCAGATCCTTGCTAAATTAAAGGAGTACGGTATCTCATCTATTGAAGAGTGTAAAGAAATTACAGAAGCAGCCGGCATTGATGTATACCACCTTATCGAAGGTATTCAGCCTATCTGTTTCCAAAATGCAAAGTGGGCTTACACAGTAGGTGCTGCTATTGCTATTAAAAAGAATTGCCGTAAGGCAGCTGATGCTGCTGCAGCTATCGGTGAAGGACTTCAGGCTTTCTGTATTCCCGGATCTGTTGCTGATACACGTAAGGTTGGTCTTGGCCACGGTAATTTAGGTAAGATGCTCCTTGAAGAAGAAACAGAGTGTTTCGCATTCCTTGCAGGTCACGAATCATTCGCAGCTGCTGAAGGTGCTATCGGTATCGCAGAAAAGGCTAACAAAGTACGTAAGACTCCTTTAAGAGTTATTCTTAACGGTCTTGGTAAAGATGCTGCCCAGATTATTTCTCGTATCAATGGATTCACATTCGTTGAAACAGAGTATGATCCTTACACAAATACAGTAAAAGAAGTATCACGTAAGTGCTACTCAAAGGATGCTAATTCTCCTCGTGCAAAGGTTAACTGCTACGGCGCTAACGATGTTTGCGAAGGTGTTGCAATTATGTGGAAGGAAAACGTTGACGTTTCTATTACAGGTAACTCAACAAATCCTACAAGATTCCAGCATCCTGTTGCAGGTACATACAAGAAGGAAAGAATTGAAGCAGGTAAGAAGTATTTCTCAGTTGCTTCAGGCGGTGGTACAGGACGTACACTTCATCCCGATAACATGGCTGCAGGCCCTGCTTCATACGGTATGACAGATACAATGGGACGTATGCACTCAGACGCTCAGTTTGCAGGTTCTTCTTCAGTTCCCGCTCACGTTGAGATGATGGGTCTTATCGGTGCAGGTAACAACCCGATGGTTGGTATGACAGTTTCTACTGCAGTATCAATCGAAGAGGCTGCTACAGCAGGTAAGTTCTAATTGTAAAGAATAAAATCAAGGCTCTGATTCATTTGAATCAGAGCCTTTTTTGTAATTAAAATATTTAAATCAAAAATTATTCTTCTACAGATTCTTCCTCTGTAACAAAACCGTCATCAATAGGATTTTCTCCGGCGTATTCCTCATCATAATCATATTCGTCGGAAGTGCCGGTAGATTCGATTTCTTCTGTCTGAATTCCTAAATTATCGGAAGTATTATCAGAATCGGTTTCCAAATTATACTCACCGTGAATTATTTTGACGATGGATTTTAATTCGCTGTTTGCTCTTTTGTAATAGAGAAAAGCAGTTTCGGCATCCACGGATGAATATTCGCCTTCGTACGCAACCTTATACAGCTTAACTGCCTCATTCATGTCGTTTGATGCATTGATGGCAAGTTGTGAAAGCGCATCAAGTTCGGGTGGAACGGTAAGCTGAGCCATTTGCTGGAAATTAGTATTTAACGAATCAAGGTATCCGAGCAACTCGGAAGATGAACTCTCATCTTCGGGATTAATCATATTGATATTATCATTAAGTGTTTCTACATTTTGGAAGAAGAGTTCCATATTCGCTTTATATACGGCAAGTTGTTTGTCTTCTTCGGGATTAGAACAACCGCAAAGCACAAAAGTAAGAACACTTAAAACAATTAAAAGTCTCTTTTTCATTGCTTTCTCCTTTATTATTTTCCTTAAATAAGTTATCATAAATAAGATTTATTTACAAGAAAACATATTATTAATATGAGGAAGTATTTTAATGAATAAAGAAGAATTTAAGAAACTGTGTTCTGAAGGATTTATATTTTTGGACGGAGCTACAGGCTCGAACTTAATTAAAAAAGGTATGCCGAGCGGAGTATGCCCGGAAAAATGGATAATCGATAATCCCGATGCAATAATCGAACTACAGACAGAGTATTATAATGCAGGTTCCGATATTGTTCTTGCACCTACATTTACGGCCAACAGAATTAAGCTTGCAGAATACGGTCTTAGTGACAATATAAGAGAAATTAATCATAAACTTGTTTCTTTAACAAAGGAAGCCTCCGGGGGAAAAGGATATGTTGCAGCTGATATTTCCATGACGGGAAAACAGTTAAAGCCCATGGGAGACTTGGATTTTGAGGAACTTATCGATGTATATAAGGAACAGATTTCGTATATATGCGAAGAAGGAGTGGATCTTATAATTATAGAGACCATGATGTCTTTGCAGGAAACAAGAGCTGCTTTGATTGCAGCAAAAGAAACATGTGATTTACCTGTTCTTTGCTCACTGACATTTGAAAATGACGGAAGAACACTCTATGGTTCCAATCCCAAGACCTGTGCTATAGTTCTTGAAAGTCTTGGAGCAAGCGCTGTGGGAGCAAACTGTTCGGCAGGTCCGGATAAGATGGCTGAAATTATAAAGCAAATGGCTGAAGTTGTATCAATTCCAGTTATTGCAAAACCAAATGCGGGAATGCCTTCACTTGATAAAGATGGTAATACCGTATACAGCATGTCGGATGAAGAATTCTCCTCATACGGCAAATTGCTTGTGGAATCCGGAGCATCAATATTAGGCGGATGCTGTGGAACGGCACCTTCCTATATAAAAGCATTAAAAGAAAAGGTAATGTCATTGGATTTGCCTAAGAAGAAGGATAATAGTGGTATCAGATTCCTGACAAGTGAAAGAAAAACCGTATCTTTCGGACTTAATGATCCTTTTATTGTAGTGGGTGAACGAATTAATCCTACCGGCAAAAAGAAGCTTCAGGAGCAGTTAAGAGAAGATTGCATGGATATGGTTATGCAGTTTACCGAAGAACAGGAAGACTGCGGAGCTTCAATACTTGATATAAATGTCGGTATGGGAGGAATTGATGAAAAGAGTATGATGATTAAGGTCCTTGACCTTGTATCGAATAATACTTCTTTGCCTCTTTCGGTTGATACTTCCCCGGTTGATGTTTTGGAAGCTGCTTTAAGAAGGTATCCCGGAAGAGCATTGGTTAATTCGGTGTCGGCCGAAGATAATGTTATGATGCCTAAACTTCGTATTGCCAAAAAATACGGTGCAATGATAATAGTGCTTCCATTATCTGATGAGGGTCTTCCCAAGAATCTTGATGAGAAGATTAAAAATATAAATAAGATTCTGGATGCCGCTTACGATATGGGATTTAAGAAAGAAGATATAGTTATAGACGGCCTGGTATCTACAATCGGCGCCAACAAAAAGGCGGCACTTGAAGTACTTGAAACAATCAGATATGCAAAAGAAAACGGTCTTGCAGCAACCTGCGGATTATCAAATATATCATTCGGGCTTCCCGAAAGAAGTTTCGTAAATACAGCATTTCTTACAATGGCAATAAATGCAGGCCTTACAATGGCAATTATGAATCCTTCGCAGGAACTTTTGATGAATGCGGCATTTGCAACAGACTTACTTAACAATAAGGATGGTGCAGATTTAAGATACATTGAAAGAATGAACGACAGAAACTATTCAATCAATGTGTCTACAGAAAATAAAAAAGTACAGGACCCGGATCCAAAGGCATCAGATGTTTTATTTAATGATGTGCTTAAGGGTAAAAACAACGTCATTGTTGATCATACCAAGGAAGCTGTTAATAACGGTAAAGATCCCCAGACTATTTTGAACGAGTCGTTGCTACCTGCTATCGAAAAGGTGGGAGATTTATTTAATGAAGGTAAGTATTTCCTTCCCCAATTGATTTCCTCCGCAGAAACAATGAAATCTTCAATCGAATATCTTGAACCTTTAATGCTTAAAAAGGATGAAAGTAAAAATGCTCCTTTGATAGTAATGGCTACCGTTAAAGGGGATATTCATGATATAGGTAAGAATCTTGTTACACTGATGCTTAAAAATCACGGCTTCAGGGTGATGGATTTGGGCAAGGACGTGGAAAAAGAACTTATAATCGATACGGCTGTTAAGAATAATGCCGATATTATAGGACTTAGTGCTTTAATGACTACAACCATGTCAGAAATGAAAAATGTTGTAAATTACGCAAAGGAATGTGGCTGCAAATCCAAAATAATGGTAGGCGGTGCGGTAATCACTCAGGAATATGCAGATGAAATCGGTGCGGACGCATATTCAAAAGATGCTGCAGATGCTGTTTTGGTTGCAAAAAGCTTAGTTAAATAATATAATTAGTAAGATTTACATAACATAGTAATTGTAGGTGATAAAAATGATTGGTGCAGATGCGATAGTTAAGTGTTTGGAATTAGAAGGAGTAGACAGAGTATTTGGTTATCCGGGTGTTGCTATATGCCCTTTCTACAACAGTATTTTAGACAGCGATATTAAAACAGTACTTATACGTACTGAACAAAATGCAGCTCATGCAGCTTCAGGTTATGCAAGAGTATCCGATAAGGTTGGTGTGTGTGCCGTTACTTCAGGCCCCGGAGCAACTAATGTAATAACAGGAATAGCAACTGCATTCGCAGACAGTATCCCCCTTGTTTGTATAACAGGTCAGGTAAATTCGGAATTACTCGGTTCGGACGTGTTCCAGGAAGCTGATATAACGGGAGCTGTGGAATCCTTTGTTAAGTACAGTTATTTGGTAAGAGACGTTAACGATATTCCTCAAATCATGAAGGAAGCATTTTATATTGCAAATTCCGGACGTAAGGGACCTGTGCTTATTGATATTCCTATTGATGTTCAGAATGCCGAGCTTAAGAAATTCGCGTATCCGGAATCAATCAATATGCGAACATACAAGCCCACTGTTAAGGGCAATATGGTACAGATTAAGAAGGTTGCCGACAAATTATCCAAAGCAAAAAGACCTATTATTTGTGCCGGCGGCGGCGTTATTTTGGCAAATGCAATTGATGAAATAAGGACATTTGTTAATAAGCATGACATTCCTGTTGTTTCTACAATGATGGGAATAGGAGTAATGCCGACAAAGGATCCTTTATATTTCGGTATGGTGGGAAATAACGGAAAACCATATGCGAATCGTGCCATGAATGAAGCCGACCTTATAATAATGGTAGGTGCCAGAGTTGCCGACAGAGCAATTTCGCAGCCTGACCTGATTATGGAGAATAAGGTTCTGATTCATATAGATGTGGATCCTGCCGAAATCGGCAAAAATGCACAGCCTTCAATTCCTCTTGTAGGCGATGTTAAGTATATTTTTGAAGATTTAAACAAAATGGATTTTACCGGAAACTATATTGAGTGGGTAAATGATTTAAGAGTATACAGAGAAAATATGGAGATTAAGAGATCTCCCAATAAAGATTATGTGGATCCTGCAGAATTTATTACGATATTATCCGATAAGATGAAGGATGATGCGGTATATGTTGCGGATGTCGGACAGAATCAGATTTGGTCCTGTGCATATCATAAAGTTAAAAGCGGAAGATTCCTTACATCCGGCGGAATGGGAACAATGGGTTATTCCATCCCCGCTGCCATGGGCGCAAAAATAGCATGTCCCGACAGACAGGTAATTGCTGTTTGCGGTGACGGTTCTTTCCAAATGTCTATGATGGAACTTGCAACCATGAAGCAGCATAATGTACCGGTTAAGATAATAGTATTCAGAAATAATTATCTTGGAATGGTAAGAGAATATCAGCATTACACATATGAAGACAATTATTCTGTCGTAGATATTAAAGGCGCACCGTTACTTGATAAAATTTCGGAAGCTTATGATATTAAGTATATGTGCCTTAAAAATATGTCAAGAGTATCATCAACAATAGATGAGTTCTTAAAAAATGATGAATCTGTCATATTGGAATGTATGATTGATCCGTATGATTTGGTTAAGTAAGGGGCTTTAATTATGAAAAAGATATACTCAGTTCTTGTTGAAAACAGATCGGGAGTTCTTTGCAAAGTAGCCGGACTGTTTTCCAGAAGAAATTTTAATATTGATTCACTGGCTGTGGGAGAAACGGAAGACCATAATGTATCAAGAATGACTATTTTATCTTCCGGTGACAAGCGTACCATAGAACAGGTTGAAAAGCAGTTAAACAAAAAACTTGATGTCATTAAAGTCAAAACCTTTTTTGAAGAAGAAAGTATTTGCAGAGAATTATTATTCGTAAAAGTTAAATATAATAAGTCAAACAGAAGAGACATTATGGAGAACTGCGAAATAATGGGAGCTACCATTGTAGATATGTCTACCAATATGATGCTTATCCAAATGTGCGATACTCCGGAACGTGTACAGATACTTCTTGATATGTTTAAGTCAATTTCAATCGTCGAAGTTGCAAGAACAGGATGTCTGGCATTACAAAAATGTACCGAATCTGATTGAATTTATATGCAACATTACCTTGAAATCTAGTTTTTATAGTGCTAAAATTTAGCCTAGTGCAGTTGCACAGGGCTAAATTTATGTTAAATTACGGGAGATTAGCGTGAATAAAAAGGTTTTCCAGATATTAGTTGATAATACGACCGGTGTTTTGAGCAGAATATCAGGTTTGTTCGCAAGACGCGGTTATAATATTGAATCTATTACAGCAGGTGTTACTGCCGATCCCAGATTTACAAGAATTACAATTGTTGCATCCGGTGATGATGAGGTTTTGGTTCAAATTGAGAAGCAGGTTGCAAAACTTGTTGATGTTGAACACATAAGAGAACTGGTCCCGGATGAATCGGTATACAGAGAACTTGCTTTGGTTAAGGTTAGAGCAGATTCTAAACAAAGAGATGACGTAAAATCGATTGTGGATTTTTATAAAGCCAAAATTATCGACGTTGCTTATGACAGCTTAGTGATCGAGCTTACCGGCAATTCGGCAAAGATTGATTCTTTCCTTGATATATTACGTGATTACGAGATTCTTGAACTTGCAAGAACAGGTATTGCGGGATTATGCCGAGGAACTGACGGAGTTGTATATTTATAATTTATATATGAAAGGAGTCATTTAAAATGGCAAACAAGATTTATTATCAGGAAGATTGTAACTTATCTCTTTTAGAGGGAAAGACAATTGCTGTCATTGGTTATGGTAGCCAGGGACACGCTCATGCACTTAATGCAAAGGAGTCAGGATGCGATGTCATTATCGGTCTTTACGAAGGCTCTAAGAGCTGGGCTAAGGCTGAAGCACAGGGATTTAAAGTATATACAGCTGCAGAAGCAGCAAAGAAGGCCGACATTATTATGATTCTTATTAATGATGAACTTCAGGCTGATATGTATAAGAAAGATATTGAACCTAACCTTGAAGAAGGTAACATGCTTATGTTCGCTCACGGTTTCAACATTCATTTCGGATGCATTAATCCTCCTAAGAATGTTGACGTTACTATGATTGCACCTAAGGGACCCGGACATACAGTTCGTTCAGAGTATCAGGCAGGCAAGGGTGTTCCTTGTTTAGTAGCTGTTCATCAGGATGCTACAGGTAAGGCACTTGATAAGGCACTTGCTTATGCACTTGCTATCGGTGGCGCAAGAGCCGGTGTTCTTGAGACAACATTCAGAACAGAGACAGAAACAGACCTCTTCGGTGAGCAGGCAGTTCTTTGCGGTGGTGTTTGTGCACTTATGCAGGCAGGTTTCGAAACACTTTGCGAAGCAGGATATGATCCTCGTAATGCATACTTCGAGTGTATCCACGAAATGAAACTTATCGTTGACTTAATTTACCAGTCAGGTTTCGCAGGAATGAGATATTCTATCTCTAACACAGCAGAATACGGTGACTATATTACAGGTCCTAAGATTATTACAGATGAGACTAAGAAGACAATGAAGAAGATCCTTTCAGATATTCAGGACGGAACATTTGCTAAGGAATTCTTACTTGATATGTCTCCTGCAGGTCGTCAGGTTCACTTCAAGGCTATGAGAAAGCTTGCTTCAGAGCATCCTTCAGAGAAGGTTGGTGAAGAAGTTCGTAAGCTTTACTCTTGGAATAACGAAGACGATAAGCTTATCAACAACTAATCCAAGCAATATATGGGGGCTAATTAAGCCCCCATTTTTTTTACATAGGTTATGTTTATGTACAGAATGGAGTAAATATTATGGGAATGACTATGACTCAAAAAATATTGGCTGCTCATGCAGGACTTCCTTATGTTGAAGCAGGACAGTTAATAGAGGCCGATCTTGATTTGGTTCTGGGTAATGATATTACAAGCCCTGTGGCCATTAAAGAAATGGAAAAAATGAATGTTTCCGGAGTTTTTGATAAAGATAAAATCGCACTTGTACCGGATCATTTTGTACCCAACAAAGATATAAAGTCAGCAGAACACTGTAAATGTGTAAGAGAGTTTGCAGCAAAGCACGAGATAACAAATTACTTTGAAGTAGGTAAGATGGGAATCGAGCATGCACTTTTGCCGGAAAGCGGACTTACTGTTGCAGGTGATGTTATTATAGGTGCTGATTCACATACATGTACTTACGGAGCTTTGGGAGCTTTTTCGACAGGTGTCGGTTCAACAGATATGGCTGCAGGTATGGCAACCGGAAAAGCGTGGTTTAAGGTTCCTTCGGCTATTAAGTTTAACCTTACGGGTAAGCTTAACAAATGGGTTTCAGGTAAAGACGTTATCCTTCATATTATAGGAATGATAGGAGTAGACGGAGCTTTATATAAATCTATGGAATTTACAGGTGACGGCGTTGCTTCTTTGTCTATGGATGACAGATTCACTATTGCCAATATGGCTATTGAGGCAGGCGGTAAGAACGGTATTTTCCCTGTTGATGATTTAGCAATCGAATATATGGAAGAGCATTCAAAGCGTCCTTATGTAATATACGAAGCAGATGAAGATGCAGTATATGATGAAGAATATACAATTGATTTAAGTACACTTAAGTCTACCGTAGCTTTCCCGCATCTTCCCGAGAATACCAAAACCATTGATGAGTGCGGCGAGGTTAAGATTGACCAGGTTGTTATCGGTTCATGTACTAACGGAAGAATGGAAGATATGAGAGTAGCTGCCCAGATTCTTAAGGGCTCTACGGTTGCAGAAGGCATCAGATGTATCGTTATTCCGGCTACTCAAAAGATATACCTTCAGTGTATGGAAGAAGGACTGTTAAAGATATTTATCGAAGCAGGCTGTGTTGTTTCAACACCTACATGCGGCCCTTGTCTTGGCGGATATATGGGAGTTATGGCTGCAGGTGAAAGATGTGTCAGCACGACTAACAGAAATTTCGTCGGAAGAATGGGTCATGTAGATTCCGAAGTATATCTTGCAAGTCCGGCTGTTGCTGCAGCTTCGGCTATTACCGGATATATTACCGATCCTACATCAATTTAGGAGGCATTTATGGAAAACGCAAAAGGTTTAGTATTTAAATATGGTGACAATGTTGATACAGATGTAATTATTCCTGCAAGATATCTTAATTCTTCGGATCCTAAAGAGCTTGCAACACATTGCATGGAAGACATTGACAAGGAATTTGTTAATCTTGTTAAAAAAGGCGATATAATTGTTGCCAACAAAAATTTTGGTTGTGGATCTTCAAGAGAACATGCACCTATTGCTATAAAAGCATCGGGAGTTTCATGCGTAATTGCAGAAACATTTGCAAGAATCTTTTACAGAAATTCAATTAATATAGGTCTTCCCATTATTGAGTGTCCCGAAGCTGCCAGAGAAATCTGTGCAGGCGACGAAGTTGAAGTATATTTTGATACGGGAATTATTAAGGATATCACAAAGGGTACCGAATATAAGGGACAGGCTTTCCCGCCTTTTATGCAGAAAATTATTGATGCAGAGGGATTGATTAATTACATTAATGCAAAATAATAAAAATTCTATATTAATAAAAACAATAGGAATCACTTCGGTGATTCTTATTGTTATAATGTGCGGTATATATTTGTACAAAACATATATGCCAAGATATAATACGTATATTAAAGTGGGAGAACATAAAATTTCCGAATGCGAATATACGTATTATTATAATTCCTATTACAATTATTATATTAACAATTTCAGCCCTTATTTTGATTATATGGGTGTAAATCCCGACGAGGATTTATTAACGCAGGAATATGATAACGGCATTACTTTTGAACAGATGTTTAATGATGCTACGGTTGATCAGATAAAAGAAATATATTGTCTGTATGATGAGGCC
>JAZUIS010000004.1:0-21263 GCA_045642345.1 Lachnospiraceae bacterium | reverse complement strand
AAGAATCCTGTCGGAATAAGATAGAAATATAGGAAATTGATTATGGGAAATGAGCAATCGGTAAATCAATCAAATATAGACCGTAAAAAACTTCTTGAGTACTTTACGCAGAATTATGATATAGCGTATATGGCTAATATTGATGATGCTTCGTATGTACCCCTTAAACTGACGGAGGATATGAAGGGCAGGGATATGCTCTTTAAAGACTATCGTGATTCTATTAATTTCTTTATAGATGCGGTTGTTTATGATCGCGATAAAGAGATGATGCACCGAGAACTTGAGTTTGATAATATTCGTGCGCGCCTTAAGGAAGTACCGTCTTTTAATATTGAATTCAGGAATTACGTTGAAAATATAATCGAATGGAATGAGATGGTTGTTTCGGATCTTGGCAATTCCGAGATAGCAGTGGGATTTATCCGTAAAAACGACGAAATTATTTATCGTCATCTTAATGAAAAGATGAATGACGACATAGATACACTTCTTGTGGCTGACTTAGACGAGGAACTTATCAGAGTCGAAAAGGTTGCCATGGCAGAAAACTATATACATGTGGGAGATGTTCTGCCTTACAATGATGCCATGCGAATATTTATAGACCGGTTAAAACCCGGGGATGCAAAAGATTTCTTTACCCGTATTTCGGATGTGGAAGCAGTAAAACGCGCACTTACTAAGGAAAACAAGCATACATATTCATTCCAGGCCAGCGATTTTGAGGATGAATGGATAGCTATGTCCAGTTACGTAATAATGCGTAATGAGGACGGTACCCCTTCTACGGTAACGATGGGCTTTAGTATAATGGACTCTTTCGGTGCCGAAAGACAGGAACTGCGTAATCAGTTAAGCTCTGCACTTAAATCAGCTCAGTCGGCAAATCGTAAACTCTATGAGCAAAAGAGTTTGCTTGATTATTTCGTAGAATCATATTCTTCGGCTTATTCTGTTAATCTTATTGACGACACCTATGAAATTCTTCATATGAACCATGATTTCCTGCAAGTATTTATGACTGACGGCGGACATGATGATATGGTGGATTTTATTAATAAACATATTCATCCGGATGACCGTAAAATGATGATGCAGGTAATCAATAAGGATTACGTAATAAAGCGACTCCGAAAAGAAAAGAACTTTACTTTTACCACAAGAGAAATATTCGGCGACGAAGAAAGAACAATGAGAGGCCTTATAGTACGAGGCCTTGATGAATATCATATTGCTGTCGGTTTTATGGATATCAGTGAGGAAATCCGTCAGGAAAAAGAAAGACTTCAGCACCTTCAGGAAGCCTTGTCCATGGCCCAGTCTGCCAACAAAGCCAAAACGACGTTCCTTAATAATATGTCCCATGATATTCGAACACCTATGAACGCAATAACGGGATATACGGAACTTGCCCAAAATCATCTGGATGATATTGAACTTGTTAAATCGTATCTTAAAAAGATAGACCAGTCTTCAAATCATCTGCTTTCCCTTATCAATGATATTCTTGATATGAGTCGAATAGAGGCTGGAAATGTGGCTCTTGACGAAAAACAGGAGAATATTACCGAAATTATAGATGATATAAAGGACCTTATTCAGGGACAGGCTAACGCAAAGCATCAGCAGTTTAGTGTAACCGTTAAGGAACTTAAGAACGAAAAAATAGTTTGTGATAAATTGCGACTTAATCAGGTACTGCTTAATGTCCTTTCCAATTCCATCAAGTATACAAAAGAGGGTGGAAGTATATCTTTGTCCGTAAGCGAAAAGAATATACCGGATTCAGACTGTTCTATGTATGAATTTATTATAGAAGATAACGGAATGGGAATGAGCCCGGAATTCCTTGAGACTATTTATGATCCCTTTACCCGCGTGAAGACATCTACCGTATCCGGAATACAGGGAACGGGCCTTGGAATGGCGATATGCAAGAATCTGATAGATATGATGGGCGGTCAGATTAAGATAGTAAGTAAAGTAGGTGTGGGAACAAAAACTCAAATCACTTTTGAATTCAAAAAATATGACACTGATGTCACAATCGAGAATGGTGCAAATTCCGCAAGGGAAGAGAGACGTGACTTTACGGGCAAAAAAGTCCTGTTGGTTGAAGACAACGAACTTAATCTTGAAATTGCCTGTGAACTTTTGGGAGAACACGGATTTGTTATCGACACGGCAGAAGATGGTCTTATTGCGGTAGAAAAGATGCAAAAGGCTTCCGACGGTGACTACGATATAGTTCTTATGGACATACAGATGCCCAATATGGACGGATATGAGGCCACTATGAAAATCAGAGCTTTGGGTACCCCAATTTCAAAGATACCAATTATTGCCATGACAGCGAATGCCTTTGAAGAAGACAGAAGAGCTGCATTTGAAGCGGGTATGAATGAACATATTACAAAACCTATGAAAATCGATGTTTTGCTGGAGATGATAGGAAAATTTGTATAATTTTATTCGGAAACCTAAAGATATTGATTAATTTGTCCGATATTCCTGATAGAAACCCGAAGAATGGGCCTTGTTAAGGCACGGTTTAAGTAAGTAAAGGGAGAATATCAGTGAAGATAAATAATATTTCGATGTATGTAGGCGATAACTACGAACAGAAGAATAATAATGTAATAAGCGCGCCTCTTCAAAAAAAGAATATTACAGACCCGCTTGAAAATATTAAGAACCTGGCGAAGAAAAAAGCCCTTAAGGTTGTTTCTGATGCATATAAGGCCGAACAGCAAATTGATGACGATATCAAAGAACGCAGAGAGAAAATCCGCGAACTTACAAGCGTGGTTGCCGATAACAAGAAGGCAATACTTGATATTGAAGACAAAATTAATGCCCTGGCAGGGTCCTATAATATCGATAAGGATTCGGAAGAATATGAGGATACACAACTGCTTCTTAAGAGCATAGATTCAGAGCTTGCAGGGTCTCAAACGAAGCTTACGGATGAAGAAAAAGAAAAACTTGAGAATATGGACATGGATAATCTTACCGAGTATCAAAAGCGTGCCATGGAACTTAAGTATTCCGAACATCCCTATGCAACCAAAGCTTATGATGCATTAAAGACCATTGAAGACCAGAATGCGGTAATCAGACAGACAAAGATAGAACGTAATAAGTCTCATGGTGTAGCAGATGCAAAGAAGCAGGCAAAAGAGATTCAGGAAAATGCCCGTAAAGAGATTATTAATACCTTGGCAGATCAGGGAAGATCCCATGTTGAGGAAGTAATGGACGAAAAGGTTAAGAAGGCTAAGGAAGAGGCCAAAGAAGAGGAAGAACGCGAACTTAGAATTGATAAGATTAAGGCAAAAGCCGAAGAGACTAAGGAACTTGCCAACGAGATTCGCGAACATCGTCAGAAGGATACGGAACATCTTATTCAGGATATTCTTGAATCAACAAATGCCGGCGAGGCAACTGTAGATACTGTCGAAGATGCCCAGAATAAGGTCAAAGATATGATGCGTAAGATGAAACTTATTGAGGACGATCTTAAGGGTACAACAGTTGATGAGGCTTTATAAATAAGTCATAAAAACGTATCTTGTATAACAAAATAAATGCAAACACAATATGTGGATAAGTGGCAAATTCTGCGAAGAATTTGCCTTTTTTTGCGAAGAAATTGTACTTATAAGTGTCTAAAAAGGGGAATATAATGGACTAGCGTGGATAGGTATCCTTAGTGCGGGAGGTTAAGATGCGAAATAAGAAAACAAGTCTTGCTCTTTTCATTCTTCTTATTATAGTTTTGGCAATTATTCCGGTTATTTTTACACTTTCCAAACTGGGTGTGTTTAGTGTGAATAAAACAGCCAAAACCGAATCTACTGCGACTATTACCGCAGACACTTTAGTTTGCGTGGCTGATGCGGATTATTATCCCTATTCGTTTATTAATGAAGCCGGTAATCCTGACGGAATGGACGCCGATATTGCAATAGAACTGGGCAATCGCCTTGGTAAAAAAGCTAAACTTGAACTTTATGATTGGGAAACCTGCAAAGAAATGATAAAGAACGGCCAGGCAGATTTGATTTTAGGGCTTAATCTTCCCAACACAAACAGTGAAGTTAAAATGGATTACGGGTCTTATCATGATTCTCTTATTTCTGATATTTTGAATGATGAATATGAAGAGATGGAACCCTATGTTTATGCCGCAGGTGCACTTCCCAGCATCGGTGCTTCACTTCAAAATCCCATACTTTGTGCCCAAATCGAACAGACGGCAAAAGAAATGTTTGATGACGGTACAATCCCGAAGCTTTACAACAAATGGATTGGAATAAATATCGAAAACAACTCTTTTGAAGCGGTAATTCTTAATTATGCACCTTTTTATGTTGTATATTCCATTTTGAGCATAATATTGATTGCGATTTATATCTTTTGCTACCTGCTGTCAAGAAGACGCCTTAGGACGGAAGAAAGTCGTCGTAAAGATGAACTCCACAAGGCATCACTTGCCAGGGCTATCGAAATGGCCGATTCGGCCAATGAAGCTAAGACCAATTTCCTGTTTAATATGTCCCATGATATTCGTACGCCAATGAATGCTATTATCGGATATACGGTTATGGCAAAGAAATACCTTGATTCAAAGGACAAGGTCACCGATTGCCTTGATAAGATTGATATTTCCGGTCAGCAACTGCTTTCTTTGGTTAATCAGGTACTTGATATGTCTAAGATTGAATCCGGTAAGATGACTATTGAAGAGGCACCTGCCGATTTAATTGAAAGAGCATCCGCACTGCTTATGATAGTTGAGGCAAGTGCCAAGGCGAAGGGCATCACTCTTGAGGGTAAGATTAAGAATATAAGGAACAAAGATATACTTACGGATACTCCCAGAGTAAATCAGGTGTTTATAAATATTCTGGGAAATGCAATCAAATATACTCCGGAAGGTGGTAAAATAGTATATACGGCTGAACAGATATCGGATCCGGTTGACGGAGTTGCCAAGTACAGATTTACCGTTGAAGATAACGGTATCGGTATGTCAAAGGAATATCTTACAAGAATCTTTGATTCCTTTTCACGGGAACACAATACAACAAACAGTGGTATTGAAGGCACCGGACTTGGTATGGCTATCGTTAAGAAGATAGTAGATATGTTGGGCGGTAAGATAGATATTGAATCTAAGCAGGGTTTCGGAACCAAGGTTGTAGTAACCGTTGATTTTAAGATTCAGGATATATCCGAAATGGCTCAGGAAAATGTTATTGAAGTTGAGGAAGATGCTTTTCAGGGAAAGAGAATACTGCTTGTTGAAGATAATGAGATGAACCGTGAGATTGCAAGGGATATTCTCGAGGATTACGGAATATATGTTGAAGAAGCAGATGATGGCGATACGGCAGTATCCATGGTTAAGAATTCCGAGCATGGTTTTTACAATGCGATTCTTATGGATGTCCAAATGCCGAGAATGAACGGATATGAAGCAACTATGGCCATAAGAGAACTTGAAGATATTGAACTGGCATCGATTCCTATTATTGCAATGACTGCCAATGCCTTTGAAGAAGACAGGAAGCGCGCCCTTGCAGTGGGAATGAACGAGCATTTGTCAAAACCGATTGATATTACCAAACTTGTTCAGACACTTGACAGATTTATTATTTGATTTTGAAAGGAAACATTATGAAAAACGTATTTCTTTTTTTGGCAGAGGGATTTGAAGAAGTAGAAGCCCTCACAACCGTGGATTTGTTAAGAAGGGCAGGAATTAATCTTACAATGGTATCCGTTACGGGGAGCGATATTGTAAACGGAGCTCACGGAATAATAGTAAGAGCTGATACTGTTATTCAGAAGGCGGATTTTACAAAAACCGATATGCTTATTCTCCCCGGAGGAAGCCCGGGCTGGAAGAATATTGAAGCGTGTACGCCTCTTATGGAAAAAGTAGATGAATTTGCCAAAGCAGGTAAGTGGGTTGCTGCCATATGCGGAGCACCTTCCATATTGGGGAGAAGAGGACTTCTTACGGGCAAAAATGCATGTGTATATCCGGGAATGGAAGGAGAACTTCGCGGTGCCAAGGCAAATGATAAGGCGGTAAATGTGGATGGAAATATTATTACAAGCCGCGGTGTCGGTACGGCAATAGATTTTAGTCTTGCTATTATCGAGCAGCTTGTTGACATTGCAACAGCCGATAAACTGGCACATGCAATAGTGTATAAATAGTATAGTAATTAAAGGTTGCCGGGACATCCCGGCAATGTTTTTGTTTAGAAACATATCAAAAAAAATATTGCAATATGCCTTATGAGGTAGTAAACTTTTACAGTAATTTTTTGCGTGTTTTGGAACTGTTTTAAACGCGACTATAGCACTGGAAAAGGAGAACAAAATGAAAGTTATTGTAAAAAAGAACTATGATGAAGTTTCCCTAGAGTCTGCTAAGATCGTTGCCGAGGTCATGAAAAATAAGCCGAACGCGATATTAGGTCTTGCCACTGGCTCTACACCTGAGGGAATGTACTCAGAACTTGCTAAGATGAATGCAGCAGGCGAGATTGATTTTAAGGATATCACTACTGTTAACTTAGATGAGTATTATCCTATCAGCCCTGATAATGATCAGAGCTACAGATATTTTATGAATAAGAATTTATTTGACAGGGTTAATATTGATAAGTCACGCACCAACGTTCCTAACGGAGCTGCTCCCGACGGCGAAAAGGAAGCCGAAAGATATGAAGCATACGTTAGATCATTAGGTGGTGCCGATATTCAGGTTTTGGGAATCGGACGTAATGGTCACATCGCATTCAACGAGCCTGATGAGGAACTTGTTCCCGTAACTCACGTTACATCCCTTACAGAGGATACCATCGATGCCAATGCAAGATTCTTCGCATCAGCTGCAGATGTTCCTACCAAGGCACTTACAATGGGTATGGGTACAATCCTTTCTGCCAAGAAGATTATTATTATTGCTACAGGTGCCAATAAGCACGAAGCTGTTGCTCAGATGCTTAAGGGTACATGTACAACCAAGTGTCCTGCTTCATTCCTTAATTTACATGATGATGTTGTTTTGGTATGTGATGAGGCAGCTTACAACGGCTAAGAAAGGAATTTTATGGGCAAATATTTTGGAACAGACGGTTTCCGAGGTGAGTCAGGTGTAGTTCTTACAGCAGAGCATGCCTTCAAAATCGGACGTTTTCTTGGCTGGTATTACGGTCAGGAAGGACGAGCTAAGATTGTAATCGGTAAGGATACCAGAAGATCTTCATATATGTACGAGAATGCACTTGCTGCCGGAATTACTTCTTCCGGTTCGGATGCATATCTTTTACATGTAACGACTACCCCCTGCGTATCATATATTACAAGAACAGAGAAATTTGATTGCGGTGTTATGATTTCTGCAAGCCACAATCCATATTACGATAACGGAATCAAGCTTATGAATGGTTTCGGTGAGAAGATGGATGATGCGCTTCAGGATGAAATCGAGGAATACATTGACGGTAATCATGAGGAAATCCCTTTTGCTACAGGTGAGAAGATAGGATGTACTGTTGACTATTACGCAGGACGTAATAAGTATATCGGATATCTTGCCAAGACTACGGATAAATACTTCGAAGACCATAAGGTAGGACTTGATTGCTCTAACGGTTCTTCATGGATGATAGCACCTGCTGTATTTAATGCTCTCGGGGCAAAGACATACGTTATTAACAACACTCCTGACGGAGCTAACATCAACAGAGGCTGTGGCTCGACTCATATCGAGGGCTTACAGGAATATGTTAAGGCCAACAGACTCGACTGCGGATTCGCTTTTGACGGGGATGCAGACAGATGCCTTGCGGTTGATGAGAACGGTGATGTTGTTAACGGCGATAAGATTATGTATATCATAGCGAAGTATCTTAAGAAAAACGGCGACCTTCCCAATAATAAGGTTGTTACGACGGTTATGAGTAACTTCGGTTTGTACAAAGCACTGGATCGTGTGGGAATCGGCTACGAAAAAACAGCGGTTGGTGACAGATACGTATATGAGAACATGAAAGAATTCGATCATGCTATCGGCGGAGAACAGTCAGGCCACATCATTCTTCGTAAATTCGCCCGTACAGGTGACGGAATACTGACAGCCATTACACTTCTTAGTGTAATGATTGATACGCAGCTTCCTCTTTCAATGCTGGCATCAGAGATACCTACTTACCCACAGGTTCTTAAGAACGTGGTAGTAGATGATAAGCAGACAACTCTTGATGATGAGGCAGTTAAGGCAGCGGTTGATAAGGCAACCGAGGTGCTCGGTGATAACGGAAGAGTTCTTCTTAGAGCTTCCGGTACAGAACCGGTACTGAGAGTTATGGCAGAAGCCGGTACCGATGAAGAGTGTGAAAAGCACGTTGATGCAATCATTGATGCAATGAAAGCTTCAGGTCATCTGATTAAAATTAAATAAGTAATGTTGGCACCGCAAAAAGCGGTGCCAATTCTTTTTTATCGCACAAAAATACGTTATAATAATAACAGTGTGTGAAATCTAGATTAGGATGTATGGAGGAAAATACATGTCACAGGAACAACTTAAAGTAACAGAATTATATGAAGAAGGTCATACTCTTGCATGGCCGTATTTAACCAAGGTTACATATCCCTGGGAGATATTGTCTAAGATTAAAGAAATTATTTTGGAAATAGGACCTACACTTCCTAAAGATAAATATGATAACCCTTCGGAGGGTGTATGGGTAGCTAAATCCGCGAAGGTTTTCCCTTCGGCATACCTTGGCTCACCCTGTATTATCGGTGAAGATACAGAAGTAAGACACGGTGCATTCATCAGAGGCTCGGCTTTGGTGGGTAACGGATGCGTAGTAGGTAATTCGGTAGAACTTAAGAATGTTATTATTTCGGATAACGTACAGGTTCCTCATTACAATTATGTAGGTGATTCCGTATTGGGCTTTAAATCCCATATGGGTGCAGGCTCAATTACTTCAAATGTTAAATCGGATAAGACCCTTGTAGTGGTAAAGGGTAAAGATGAAAAGATCGAGACAGGCCTTAAGAAATTCGGAGCTATGCTGGGTGATTTCGTAGAGGTCGGATGTAACAGTGTTCTTAATCCCGGAACGGTGATAGGTTCACACAGTAATGTTTATCCTACTTCATGTGTAAGAGGAGTTATTCCTTCGGAGTCAATCTTTAAGAGTGGCAAGGGCGTTGAAGTAATATCTAAGAACTAGTATTTATTAAGAATTTGTTGGTATATTTGGGGGAATATGTCAAAGACTGTAATTAAAGGCAGCCCAATTTCATCGGGAACGGCAATTGGCAAAGTTGTATATTTAAATTCGGCGAATGTAGTATACAGATCTATCGTACCTAAACCAAGTAAGAATCGCCAAAAAGAATTTGTCAGATTTAAATCGGCGAGTCTTCTTGCTGCAAAAGAATTGCGCGAATTATATGATGCCTGCGTATATAAGAACGAGACGGCAGCGGGTATTTTTATGGCGCACCAGATGCTGCTTAAGGACAAGTCCCTTGAAGATGAGATACACAGCCTTATTGTAGACAAAGGAATATCAGCCAACGAAGCTGTTACATTAGTACGCAATGATATGGTTTCGCGTCTTAGTACTGTTGAGGATGTTACTTTTAGTGAACGAGCAGCCGATGTAAGTGAGGTTGCAAACAGAATTCTCCGAATTCTTAACGGGGCGACCGAATCAACTTATGAGTTAAACGAGCCTTCAATCGTAGTGGCCGATGAGATAACGGCTTCTTTGATAGTAAGTCTTAATAATCGTAATCTTAAAGGCATTATTACCAACAGAGGCTCTAAACTTTCACATGTGGCAATTATAGCCCGCTCGGTAGGAATCCCTGCAATCACGGGAATCAATATTGATCCTTCCTGGAACGGACTTGAGGCAGGCATTGAATCGGATGCTTCTTCGGAAGTCGGTGTTTTTACTCTTAATCCGGATAAAAAGACAATAGAGCGGATTCAGAGTAAACTTGATGAGTACAGACAAAGAAGCAAAGAACTTGCAAAACTTGTTAATGTGGTACCGGAACATAAATCGGGACGAAGCATTCCTGTGTGTGCCAATATAAGTTCTGTTTCGGAAGTACTTATTGCCGAGAAAAACGGTGCTGACGGAATCGGACTTTTCAGAACGGAATTCATTTATCTTAGAAGTTCGGATTATCCTTCGGAAGATATGCAGTTTGAAATATATAAAAATATAGCTGTTAAGATGAAGGGCAAAGAAATTGTCATTAGGACAATGGATGTCGGAGGAGATAAGGATGTTGAGTATCTTCATTTGCCCAAAGAAGACAATCCGGCAATGGGGTACAGAGGAATAAGAGTATCTCTTGACAGACCTGAAGTGTTTAAGACCCAGATAAGAGCCATCCTGCGGGCAAGCGAGTACGGAAACTTATCGGTTATGTATCCGATGATTACTTCTCATCGCGAGATTATTAAGGCCCACGAAATTGTAAAGGAAGTTAAAGCCGAACTCAAAGCTGAAAAGATACCTTTCAAGAATATAAAAGAAGGCGCCATGATAGAAACGCCGGCAGCAGCTCTGGATAGTATGAACATTGCGATGTATGTGGACTTCTTTAGCATCGGCACGAATGATCTTATGCAGTATACATATGCGGTAGACAGGTCGAATAATGATTTGTATCAGCTGTGTGAGAATTCTATAGATTCGATAATGAAGCTTATTAAAATGAGTATCGACAGTGCTCATGCCTATAATATTAAGGTGTCTGTATGCGGAGAAATGGCAGCAGACAGCAAATATATTGATACTCTGATTCAGATGGGCGTGGATGAATTATCCGTGGCTCCGTTACAGATATTAAATACTAAAGGGATGGTAATCAGATGATTACCATCCCTTTAGATGATTGTCCTTTATAACTATCATTGCAATAATATCTCTGGTCTTGGGATCTTCGCGATATAAAGCAATGGATCTGACTTTTTTGGTAACACCGAACAATGTAAGCTCGGAATCGCTAAATGAAGATAAACAACCGCTCTTATATTCTTTAATCATATTTTCACATGACAGTGTATTGAATACGGTTTTTTCCGAATTGGGAATTATTTTCTTAACAGATTGAGAATATTTGTTAAGACTGCACGGAAGAGTAAGTCCCAGGCTTGTAAGGAGCATTGTAAAGGGATGATTGTCATCTTCGCTTATAACTCGTGTAATTAAGTCTTTGGATACGTTGACTTCATATACTATCTCGGAATCAGCAATAAGTGCCTTTTGATAACTGGCCTCAACGGAATGTGCACATTTAAGTTCGTCCATTTGCTTGTTATAAGCCACAGTAATCTGCCGTATTTCATTGATGCCGATATCTTCACTAAGGGGACTTTTGTTTTCCAATTGCTTTTGAATTGTAGTAAGGGGTGTTACTACTTTTTCGTTCTGAGTACTGAAAACAACAAAAGCGATTACCACAAGTGAAACAAGACACAGAACGATTGCAATGATATGGATGGCAACAGAGTTCTTAATACGTGCAACCTCTTCGGCGTTCTCGATAAGTAAGGTATTTGAATACTGTTCGATAATAGCATCTATTCTTTCGGCCTGAGCACCAAACTCGTCTCCGAAGGCCATTTGGTTTGCTTTGTTTCGAAGTTCGATTTGGGACATTGACCTTTCTTCGGAAGTGAGAGGATAATTGGCAATTTCGCTCCTTAAGGTAGAAAAGTCAAGGCCTGCAGCTTTTGAAGCCAAAGCCATGGCATGCATTTCGTAATCGGTAATTTCATTAACGTTAGCTAACGCATTGCCTAACAGATTACCGCCTTCGGTACCGGTGGCAAGTGCCTGAATTGCGGCATCTCTTCGACCGGAATCGAATTCTTCGAAATAAGCTGCATAACCATCCATTTTCTGGTTGATAATAAAACGCCTGAATTGGGTTGTTAAATTATCATATGATTCTCTTAGTATTTTGGATGATTTGATATTTTCACTGTATTGTGTCTGGTGATCACAGAATCGTCTGAAGGATACGCCCATTGATACCGATAAACACAGACTTGCTATGATAAGTGAAATAATGATAATAGAAAAAATAGCGTTGTACTTAGTGACAGTATAACTGTTCTTACGATCATTAACCTGGTTTTCCATATATTTCCCCTTTTATGAAACACGACTAATAATTCAGATACATAATATTATATCAGAATATCTCGACTTTTCAATGAATTAAGTGGCTTAAACCTTGATATTATGGTATTCTGTTAGTATTTGTTGATGATATTTGGGGAAGGCACAATATATGGATAATACGATTACAATTAACGAAAAATTTAAAATAAAAAATCTAATAGGTAATAAAGAATTTTATAAAAAACTGCTTGCCATTGCACTGCCTATTATGTTACAGAACGGTATTACAAACTTCGTAGGAATGCTTGATAATATTATGGTGGGACGTGTGGGTACGGAGCAGATGTCGGGAGTATCGATTGTAAATCAGCTTTTGTTTATTCTGATGCTTTGTATTTTTGGAGCCACATCCGGTGCCGGAGTTTTGGGAGCCCAGTACTACGGAAAGGGAGATTACGAAGGGGTAAGGAGTGTATTTAGAATTAAAATACTTCTCAGCATAGGAATTCTTGTAATTGCCGGGTTTGTTTTTCTTATATGGGGCAGTGATTTGATATCTTTGTATCTGCATGACGGTTCTGCAAGCGGAGACCTTAATGCAACCCTTAAGTACGGCGAGGATTATCTAAAGGTAATGCTTATAGGACAGATTCCGCTGGCATTTGAGTTTTCATATTCTTCGACTCTTCGTGAATCGGGAGAGACGGCAGTACCTATGAAGGCTTCGATAGTTGCGGTATTTGTAAATATGATACTTAACTATATTCTTATCTTTGGTAAGGCAGGAGCCCCTGAACTTGGTGTTGTGGGAGCTGCCGTTGCTACTGTGATTTCACGATTCGTACAGCTTGCGATTGTAGTAACCTATTCTCATAGACATCTTGATAAGAATCCGTATTTTAGAGGAGTGTATAAATCATTTAAGGTTCCGGGGGAACTTATCGGTAAGATTGCCGTGCTGGCCCTTCCGTTACTTATGAATGAAACATTGTGGGCAACGGCAGTTGCGACACAGACGGCCTGCCTGTCTCAAAGAGGCCTTGCCGTAGTTGCGGGATTGAATATTAATTCTACAATAGCCAATGTATTCAACATTGTATTTATAGCTTTGGGAGATTCCGCGGCAATCATAGTAGGTCAGATGTTGGGCGCCGGTAAGGTTAAGGAAGGTAAGGAAAGTGCATATAAGATAATTGCCTTTTCGGTTACCTCCTGCTTTGTATTAGGTGGCCTGATGTTCCTTACAGCTCCGCTGTTTCCGAGAATTTATAATACTACGGATGAGGTTAAGGAGCTTGCCGCAAATTTCATAAGAATCAATGCATGCTGTATGCCTCTTCAGGGATTTTTACATTCGGCATACTTTACTATAAGAGCGGGCGGAAAGACCTTTATAACCTTCCTTTTTGATGCCGGCTTTATGTGGGTGGTAGCGGTACCGGTTGCGTTTGCGCTGATTAATTTTACAACGTTGCCCATCCTTGTTATCTATGCTTTTTCATTGGCTACGGATATTATTAAAATTATTATAGGAGTAATTATTCTTCGAAGCGGAATCTGGGCCAGAAGTCTGGTTTAGATGTGCGGTTAAGGCGATATTGAGGAGATAACATATGTGTCAGATTTTAGTCACAACGGGTGCTCTTATAGGACGCCCTAACGGAAGAAATATACGATTACTTGAAAAACTGGTCCCGCAACTTAGTTGTGACGGACTTGAGTTTATGCTTTACAGCGATTGGTATGACCGGGAAAAAGAGATAACGGATTATCTTATATCTTTGAACGTTGCAATTCCCACCATGCATTGTCAAAAGACCGTGGGTGAGCTTATAACGCAATGTGAGGATGATAAGGCGCTTAAGAATTTTGAAATAAATGCAAGAATTGCATCAAGAATCGGAGCCCGTAAACTTGTTATGCATCTTTGGAACGGGGAAATATCGGATTCAAACTATGGACATAATCTCGATATGTATCCTTATCTTCGCGAAATATCAGATAAATACGGTGTGGATTTGCTTATAGAGAATGTTCTTTGTAATGTAAAGGATCCTCTTAGCCGATGGGAAGAACTTATTGAAAGATACCCTGATGCGCATCTTGTTTTTGATACGAAGATGGCCGATTTTCATGGGCAACTTGATGCACTCTATGAAGATAAGAATTCATATCTTTGGAAGAATCATATTAAGCATTATCATGTTAATGATTACGGCGGCTCATATATGGATTGGAGCAACCTTAGGGTGTTGCCTATAGGTGCAGGTCATATAGACTTTGATAAGTTCTTTGATTTTATTAAAAGTACGGGTTATGACGATACATTCACTGTCGAAGCAACTGCATTTAACAAGGACGGAGCAGTTGATACCGATATGCTTAATGAATGCTTTGATAGGATACGTGATTATGTGGTATAATCAAGTGTTGGAGGATTTTTAGAAATGAAACTTACAGACATTTATAACTCAAAAGAAAACGTATTATCTTTTGAGATTTTTCCACCTAAAAAAGATGATGAATTAAAGAATATTGAACCGACTTTGGATGTACTTTGCGATCTTAAGCCGGATTACATATCGGTAACTTTCGGCGCAGGCGGAAGTTCCAACAATAATAAGACAATTGCATTGGCAAAGAAGATTAAGGAAATATATCATGTTGAACCGGTGGTTCATCTTACCTGCCTTTGCTACAGCAAAGAAGAAATTGACGAGTTTGCCAAGCAGATTGCGGCCGAGGGCATCGAAAATGTACTTGCTCTTCGCGGAGATAGGAATCCGAATCTTCAGGAAAAGGACGATTTTAAACATGCTTCCGATTTGATTGCATATCTTAAGGAAACCACAGATTTTTGTGTGGCCGGTGCCTGTTATCCGGAAGACCATCCGGATTCTTCCGACCATGTATCAGAACTTCTTAATCTTAAGAAGAAGGTTGATGCGGGAGCTGATATTTTGCTGTCGCAGCTGTTCTTTAATAACGATAATTACTATTCTTTCATAGAAGACTGCAAAATAGCAGGCATTGAGTGTCCAATCACCCCGGGAATCATGCCGGTAATAAACGAAAAGCAGATTCGCAGAATGGTCGATACCTGTGGGGCTAAACTGGATAATAAATTCGAAAGAATATTAAATAAGTTCGGAAATAATCCCGATGCCCTGTACGAGGCAGGAATGACTCATGCCATGAGCCAGGTAGTGGATTTAATTGCTAACGATGTGGACGGAATTCATCTATATACCATGAATAACCCTGCAGTTGCAAAGCGTATATGTGACGGAGTTCGCAAAGTTATCGGAAGATAATGGATAATCTTGTTGAATATTACAATAAATTTAATGAAGACAAGAGGCTTTTGTCCCGCCATGGGCAGGTAGAATATGCTGTTACCCGGCATTACCTTGATGAGTGCCTAAAAACATTGTCGGGCGATAGGGAAACGGCGACCGATTCTGACAATAGTGTCATTTCTATTGCGGATATCGGTGCGGGAACCGGACGATATTCTCTGGCCCTTGCCAAGGAAGGTTACACCGTTACTGCAGTTGAGTATGTTCAATATAACCTTGGTATACTTAAGAAGCACATGAAGGAAGACGGTATATCTTTTGACGCCTATAAGGGTGATGCCAGACATCTTAAGAAACTTACCGACAAAGCCTATGATGTAACGCTTCTTTTGGGCCCTATGTATCACCTGCACTCGGATGAAGATAAGGTAAAAGCCCTTAAGGAAGCCATGCGTATAACCAAGCCCGGCGGATATGTACTTGTCGCTTATGTTATGGCAGATTATGCGGTTGTTAAGTATGGCTTTATGGAAGGCCATATCGGACAAAGTATATCAAAGGGTGCCCTCGGGGACGATTACAAAGTACTTTCCGACGAAAATGAATTGTATGACTATGTGAGAATAGAAGATATCGACAGGATAAATAAACTTTCGGGTGCAACAAGAGATTATATCTTTGCTCCGGACGGCGCTGCGGATTATATACGCAGTTATCTTAACGATATGGATGACAGAAATTTTGAACTTTTTATAGATTATCAGGTTAAGAATGCCAAAAGGCAGGAACTGCTTGGGGCAAGTTCACATCTTGTTGATGTGATAAGGGTATAGATGTTTTGATATAGGGAATTTTATGAATGCTGGTACTGCTTCAAAAGAAAAAAATATGGGAATAGAGCTGCTTAGAATAGTGGCAATTCTTATGATAATGGCACTTCATGTTATGGGACAGGGAGGTGTCCTTTTAGCAGCGACTCCGCTTTCCAAGGGATATGAAATTGCATATTTTTGGGAAGCTCTTTCATATCCTTCGACAACGATATTCGGAATTATAGCAGGATACGTAGGCCTTAAGGCATCCGGAAAGATATCAAATATCGTATATATCTGGCTTCAGGTTTTATTTTATACGGTTATCATTACCGGAATTTTTGCGTTTGTAATGCCTGAAACTTTTGGACTAAGAGCAATTATTAATATGCTTTGCCCTGTTATGACGGAGCAGTACTGGTACATCAGTGCATATATAGGAACCATGCTGTTTGCCCCTATTATAAATAATGCGGTTAATAATATGCCCAAGAAACAAATCGACTTTATGTTTGTGATTGCCATTATTCTGTTTAGCGTATTGCCGACGTTATTCTCGACAGATGTGTTCGGCTTAAGAGGCGGTTGCTCGATTCTGTGTGTGATGACTTTTTATTTCATAGGTGCGTATATGCGAAAATACGAGCTTATGGAGAATCTTTCATCCGGAGCATTGGCGCTTGTATATTTTTTGGCAACCTTCGCAACCTGGGGATGCAAACTTTTTATTGAAACGGTTTACGGATTTAGTGCAAATTATCCTGAAAAGGGAAATATATTATACGCTTTTAACTCACCGACTGTAATAATTGCCGGAATGGCGATAGTAGTATTATTCAGTCGTATAAAACTTAATAAAACAATGACAAAAGCAGTAGGTGCCGTTGCACCCCTTACCCTGGGAGCATATCTTATAAACACCCATCCCCTCATATTCAGATACATTATGGAGGACAGATTTGCTTCTTTTGCGGATTATCCGGCCTGGAAGATGCTGATATGCGTTATCCTTGCAGGATTATTTATGGCCCTTATAGAATTTGCTATCGATGGAATTCGAAGACTTATATTCGATTTGGGTAACCTTCGGGGCAAATTGTATGCAATAGAGAAATATTTATTCGGCAATAAAGAGTAGGCAACGGTTGCGCAAATAATGCGTTTAATCTGTGTATGCTCGTTGTAATATAAAATTTAAATATGATAAAATAACATCGCTTTAGTTATTGAAGGAAAGGAAATCAATATGTTACTGGATGGCAAAACAATATTAATCACGGGAGGAACAGGTTCTTTTGGTAAATGCTTTACCAAATATGTTCTCGATAACTACAAACCTAAGAAAATTATCATTTATTCGCGTGATGAGTACAAACAGTTTGTGATGCAAAATGAATTCAAAGAGTATGCTAAGACTCTTCGATTCTTCATTGGTGACGTTAGGGACAAAGATAGACTTTATCGTGCTTTTAAGGATGTTGATTATGTAATTCATGCGGCTGCCTTAAAACAGGTTCCGGCCTGCGAATATAATCCGAATGAGGCAATTAAGACAAACATTAACGGTGCTATGAATATAATTGATGCAGCACTTGATTGCGGGGTAAGCAAGGTGGTTGCATTATCTACGGATAAAGCGGTTAATCCCGTTAACCTCTATGGCGGAACCAAGCTCGTTTCGGATAAGTTGTTTATTGCTGCCAACGCATATGCGGGACTTAAAGATATTAATTTCTCAATCGTAAGATACGGAAATGTTGCAGGATCGCGCGGTTCGATTATTCCGTTCTTTAATAAGCTGATTAAGAGCGGTGAGACGGAACTTCCTATAACAGATCTTAGAATGACAAGATTCTGGATTAGCCTGGAGGAAGGCGTTAAACTCGTTATAAAAGCACTTGAAGAAGCTCGCGGCGGTGAGACATTTATTAGTAAAATTCCGTCATTTAAAATTACAGATCTTGCAGAGGCAATGCTTCCGGGGTGCAAGATTAAGGAAATCGGTATCCGCCCGGGTGAGAAACTTCATGAGATTATGGTTACAACAGAGGATTCCATGACTACATATGAATATGATAAGCATTTTATCGTATATCCTCAGATGAAGTTTACGGATGCACAGATGACTGAGCCCACAGGAAAGAAGGTTGCTGACGGATTCTCATATTCATCAGGAAACAATACAGAGTGGCTTAGTGTTGAAGATATCAGAGAATTGCTTAAAACTGTTGATTTGGAACACTAAGGTATTCACGATAATTACCTAAGATGTGTTTACACATCGGAATTGGGGATATGGTATGACATTTGAAGAGGCAAAAGCTAAGCTGGAAGCCTGGGACCAGGCTCATCTGCTTAAATATTACGATGAACTTAATGATGCTGATAAGAGGGAACTTCTTGATCAGATAGAAGCTACTGATTTTAGTGTTCTCGAGGCTATCAAAGTAAAAGATACAATGAATGTGCGCGGAGTAATTTCGCCAATCAAGTCGATGGAATTATCGCAGATTGAACCAAACGCTTCCAAATATCGTTCAATCGGTCTTGACGCCATTCGCAAAGGCGAAGTGGCAGCAGTTCTTTTGGCGGGCGGTATGGGAACAAGATTAGGCTCGGATGATCCTAAAGGCATGTATAATATCGGTATTACCAAGGATGTATTTATTTTTCAGCGTCTTATAGAAAATCTTATGGATGTTGTTAAAGAAGCCGGTGCGTTTATACCTTTGTACATAATGACTTCGGACAAGAACAACGAAGCTACGGTTAAGTTCTTTAAAGAAAAGAATTATTTCGGTTATGATCCTTCGTATATTGAATTTTTTAAGCAGGAGATGGCTCCGGCTTCGGATTATGAAGGTCATGTTTATCTTGAGGCTAAGAATAAGCTTAGCACATCTCCCAACGGTAACGCAGGATGGTATGTGTCAATGGTAAAGGCAGGCTTATCAAAGCAGGCAAGAGAACGCGGAGTTAAGTGGATTAATATCTTTGCGGTTGACAATGTGCTTCAAAGAATTGCAGACCCTGTATTTGTGGGTGCCGTAATTGACGGAGGCTATGTATCCGGCTCCAAGGTGGTACGCAAAGTAGCACGTGACGAAAAGGTGGGTGCTATGTGCCTTGAGGATGGAAAACCCTCTATTGTTGAATATTATGATATGACGGATGAATTAATGGATGCCAAGGATGAAAAGGGCGATCCTGCATATAATTTCGGAGTTATTCTTAATTATTTATTCAGCCTTGATGAACTTGATGCTATTTTGTCAAAGAAATTACAGCTTCATGTGGTTGAAAAGAAGATCCCTTATCTGGATGAGGAGGGTAATCTTGTTAAGCCTGAAGCACCTAATGGGTATAAGTTTGAGCAGCTTGTACTTGATATGATTCATCAAATGAAGGATACACTTCCCTTCGAAGTAGTCAGAGAAAAGGAATTTGCGCCGATTAAGAATAAAACAGGTGTTGATTCTGTAGAGAGCGCACGTGAATTGTGCCGGTTAAACAATATTGAATTGTAAATTTGCATGTTGACATTTCCCTTAGGGCATACTTTAGGATAAACAGTATAAAGTCTTAAAGTAAATATGAATAACTAGGAGGGTAAAAATGACAATTTTAGTTACAGGCGGAGCAGGATACATTGGCTCCCACACAGTTATAGAATTACTTGAAAATAATTATGAGGTAGTAATTTTAGATAATCTTGTTAATTCGTCCGAAAAAGTTCTGGAAAGATTAAAGAAGATTACAGGTAAGGATATTCCCTTTGTTAAAGCGGATATTCTTGACAGGGATGCACTTAACGAAGTGTTTGATAACTATAAGATAGATGCGGTTATACACTTTGCAGGCCTTAAGGCAGTGGGCGAGTCTGTGTCTAAACCTTGGGAATATTACAACAATAATATTGCAGGCACTCTGGTTTTGCTTGATGTAATGAAGCAGCATGGGGTCAAAAATATTATCTTCAGTTCATCGGCTACAGTTTACGGAGATCCTGCATTCATTCCGATTACGGAAGAATGTCCTAAAGGTACATGTACCAATCCTTACGGATGGACGAAATCCATGCTGGAGCAGGTGCTTTCGGATATTCAGAAAGCCGATAACTCATGGAATGTAATTTTGCTTCGTTACTTTAATCCTATCGGAGCTCATAAGTCTGGGCTTATTGGTGAAAATCCCAACGGGATTCCTAATAATCTGATGCCCTATGTTACCCAGGTGGCAGTCGGCAAATTAAAGGAATTGGGAGTGTTCGGCGATGATTATGATACACCAGACGGAACCGGCGTAAGAGATTACATTCATGTGCTTGATCTGGCTTCGGGACATGTGGCGGCACTTAAGAAAATCAAAGAAAACTGTGGACTTAAGATATATAATCTCGGAACAGGAAACGGTTACAGCGTGCTTGACATAGTTAAGAATTTCGAAGAAGCAACCGGCGTTAAGATTCCTTATTCCATTAAACCTCGCCGCCCCGGCGATATTGCTACCTGCTATGCTTCGGCAGATTTGGCAAAAAAAGAACTTGGCTGGGAAGCCAAGTACGGAATTAAGGAAATGTGTGAGGATTCCTGGAGATGGCAGTCTCAGAATCCCAACGGATTTGAAGATTAGTCTTCTTCTATTACCTGGATTTCAAGATAATCGAACTCAATGGAGTCGATAAAAGAATCCTGATAGAAACGGGCTTTTGATGTTCGTTTAAAATCATTAATATTCTGATCAAGCCAGATAGGCTTGCTTAAATCAAAATCACGACACACCTCGTCTAAGGCATTAAAGACCTTATGCGTGCGTGTGTCTTCTTTTTCGTTAATAACGGTCATATCCTTTAGCATATGATTGTCTTTGAATTCTTTGGCCCATAATTTAAACATGAACTTATTATATATGTTGAACTTGGATTATTACAATATGTTATTACTTTTTCGATATAA
>JAZUIS010000003.1:0-120195 GCA_045642345.1 Lachnospiraceae bacterium | reverse complement strand
TGTGATTGTGAATACGTCTTCTACTGGCATAAGGAATGGCTTATCTGTATCTCTTTCTGGGTTAGGAATGTATGTATCAACTGTATCCATAAGCTCCATGATCTTGTCGCCCCACTCACCGTTAGGATCTTCAAGAGCCTTTAATGCAGAACCCTTAATGATAGGGCAATCTGTAAATCCGTACTCTTCAAGCTGTTCTGTGATTTCCATTTCAACGAGTTCAAGTAACTCAGGATCATCAACCATATCACACTTGTTCATGAATACTACGATGTAAGGAACACCAACCTGACGAGAAAGGAGGATGTGCTCCTTTGTCTGAGCCATAACACCATCAGTAGCAGCAACAACGAGGATAGCACCATCCATCTGAGCAGCTCCTGTGATCATGTTCTTAACGTAGTCAGCATGTCCGGGACAGTCTACGTGAGCGTAGTGTCTCTTCTCTGTGCTGTACTCAACGTGTGCTGTAGAAATTGTGATACCACGCTCTCTCTCTTCCGGAGCCTTATCGATATTCTCAAAATCTGTAGCTTCGTTACCAGCAACTCTTGCAGCCAATACCTTAGTAATAGCAGCTGTTAAAGTTGTCTTACCATGGTCAACGTGACCGATGGTACCAATGTTACAGTGTGTTTTACTTCTGTCAAATTTAGCTTTAGCCATTTTAAAATCTCCTCCTTAAGAAAATTATAAATTTTTCATCAAATCAGCTAATCTTGATTATATTAAAAATAGCCGATATTTTCAAGTTATTCTTTATTTTGCCTTAGCAGCAAGTACCTTTTCGGCAACATTCTTCGGAACGGGCTCGTACTTTTCGAAGAACATAGAGTAGTTACCACGACCCTGAGTTCTTGAACGAAGATCTGTAGCGTATCCGAACATCTCTGAAAGAGGCACATATCCGTGTACAATCTTACCTCCGCCAAGGTCATCCATACCTTCGATACGTCCACGACGTGAATTGATATCACCAATTACATCGCCCATGTATTCTTCAGGCATTGTTACATCAACCTTCATGATAGGCTCAAGTAAGATAGGATCTGCCTTCTGCATAGCTTCCTTAAATGCCATAGAACCGGCAATGTGGAATGCCATTTCAGAAGAATCGACTTCATGGTATGAACCATCGTATACGTTAGCATATACACCAAGTACAGTGAATCCGCCAAGAACACCGCACTTAGAAGCTTCTTCAATACCCTCACCAACTGCTGGGATGTATTCCTTAGGAATAGCACCGCCGACAACTGTTGATTCGAACTTGAAGAGTTCTTCACCGTTAGGATCCATAGGCTCGAACTTAACCTTACAATGACCGTACTGACCACGACCACCGGACTGCTTAGCGTACTTACTATCAACTTCAACTGCCTTAGAGAATGTTTCCTTGTATGCAACCTGAGGTGCACCAACGTTAGCTTCTACCTTGAATTCTCTAAGAAGTCTGTCAACAATGATTTCAAGGTGTAATTCACCCATACCTGCGATAATTGTCTGACCTGTTTCCTGATCTGTATGAGCACGGAATGTAGGATCTTCTTCAGCAAGCTTTGCTAAAGACTCACCAAGTTTACCCTGACCGGCCTTAGTCTTAGGCTCGATAGCAAGCTCGATAACGGGCTCAGGGAATTCCATAGACTCGAGGATAACAGGATGCTGCTCATCACAAATTGTATCACCTGTAGAAGTAAGCTTGAATCCTACTGCTGCAGCGATATCACCTGAATATACCTTGTCTAATTCTTCTCTCTTGTTAGCGTGCATCTGAAGGATACGTCCAACACGCTCTTTCTTTTCTTTAGTAGCATTAAGAACATAAGAACCTGAGTTCAATGTTCCTGAATATACTCTGAAGAAAGCAAGTTTTCCTACGAAAGGATCTGTCATGATCTTGAAAGCCAAAGCTGCGAAAGGTTCTTCATCAGATGAATGTCTTTCTACTTCATTGCCATCAGCATCAACACCCTTAATAGCAGGAATGTCGAGAGGTGAAGGCATGAACTCGATAACAGCATCAAGAAGCTTCTGAACACCCTTATTTCTGTAAGCTGTACCACAGCATACAGGAACGGCTGTACATTCGCATGTTGCCTTTCTTAAAACTTTCTTCATTTCTTCAACTGAAGGTTCTTCACCTTCAAGGTATGCCATCATCAAATCGTCGTCCAATTCGCAAATCTTCTCAACGAGTTCTGTATGGTATGTTTCAGCTTCATCCTTCATATCATCGGGAATAGCTGTGATTGAGATATCTTCGCCCTTATCATCGTTATAGATGTAAGCCTGCATCTCAAATAAATCAATGATGCCCTTGAACTCATCTTCCTTACCAATAGGAAGCTGAATACAAATAGCATTCTTACCTAAACGGTTCTTAATCTGATCAACTGCTCCATAGAAGTTAGCACCCAAGATGTCCATCTTATTGATGAACGCCATACGAGGTACATTATATGTATCAGCCTGACGCCATACGTTTTCTGACTGAGGCTCAACACCGCCCTTTGCACAGAATACACCTACAGCACCATCAAGTACACGGAGTGAACGCTCAACTTCAACAGTGAAGTCTACGTGTCCGGGAGTGTCAATGATGTTGATACGATGCTCTAAAGCACCCGGCATAGGCTTGTTTTCCTTCTGCAATGTCCAGTGACATGTTGTGGCAGCTGAAGTAATTGTGCTACCTCTTTCCTGTTCCTGCTCCATCCAGTCCATGGTAGCAGTACCGTCATGAGTTTCACCAATCTTATGATTAACACCAGTATAATAAAGGATACGCTCTGTTGTTGTCGTTTTACCGGCATCGATATGAGCCATAATACCAATATTTCTGGTTCTCTCCAATGGATATTCTCTTCCAGCCAAAGGTTTTTCCTCCTTAATTTAATACAATTATGTCCTAGAAACGATAATGCGAGAAAGCCTTATTAGCTTCAGCCATCTTATGCATATCTTCTTTTCTCTTAACAGCTGCACCTGTATTGTTGGCAGCATCAAGAATTTCGTTAGCAAGTCTCTCAACCATAGTCTTTTCTGATCTCTTACGAGCAAACATTGTTAACCATCTGAGAGCTAATGCCTGACGACGGTCAGGACGTACTTCGATAGGTACCTGATATGTAGCTCCACCGATACGTCTAGCCTTAACCTCAAGAACGGGCATGATGTTGTTCATTGCCTCCTTGAAAGTCTCTAAAGCAGGCTTGCCTGACTTCTCTTCAACAGTAGCAAATGCACCATATACAATCTTCTGAGCTACGCCCTTCTTACCATCTAACATAACGTTATTGATAAGCTTTGTAACAATCTTGTCATTGTATAAAGGATCTGCCAATACATCTCTTTTTTGAATATGTCCTTTACGTGGCACGGTTCTTCCCTCCTTAATTATTTTAAATTAATTCTTCGGTACTCACAGTGTGCATCTAATTCTCACTTTTGTGTACGTGCGGGTTATATGTCTAAACAGATATACCAACACAAAAATTAAATACTTGTGGTTCCAATTCATTCTGTTCTTGCAGACGCGTCAATTTACACTGCCGGTGGTACGTTCTTGGCATTCACCAAGAACTCAGGCAAGTAAATTTGCCCTTGCAAGCAAGCAAATTTATCTTGCCTATTTGCCTGCCTTAGGACGCTTAGCGCCATACTTAGAACGGGCCTGTTTTCTGTTAGCAACTCCCGCAGTATCCAAGGTACCACGAATAATATGATATCTTGTACCAGGAAGATCCTTAACTCTACCACCACGGATAAGAACTACGCTATGCTCCTGAAGGTTGTGACCTTCGCCGGGAATGAAGCTTGTTACTTCGATTCCGTTAGAAAGACGTACTCTGGCAATCTTACGAAGAGCTGAGTTAGGTTTCTTAGGTGTTGCTGTCTTAACAGCAGTACATACGCCTCTTTTCTGAGGAGCAGAAGTATCAGTTGCCTTCTTGTGAAGAGAGTTCCATCCCTTCTGAAGAGCAGGAGCTGTAGACTTCTTAACTGATGTCTGACGACCTTTTCTAACTAACTGGTTAAATGTTGGCATTCTGTTTCACCTCCTTGCCTAAAAAATGTATACTTTTGCGCGCACCAAAAAACAACGCCTTTTAGCGCATGCTAGATAATTATATGTTTGCCAATGGTAAATGTCAAGAAAAAAATATAGAAGAACCTTGTGTTTTCAAGGTCCTTCTATATATAGTAGATGTTTTTAGAATAGATACCAATTATTCAGCATCCGTAACTACTTCTTCAAGATCTTCGTTAGCTTCGGCATTGGCTACTTCAGCAATAACCTCGTCCTCAACCTGAATATTTTTCTTGAGCATGTAGTCTGTATTTAAGGCTGTATTACGATAACGTTTCATTCCTGTACCTGCAGGGATTAACTTACCGATAATAACATTTTCCTTAAGTCCGATAAGTGGATCAACCTTACCCTTAATAGCTGCTTCCGTCAATACCTTAGTTGTTTCCTGGAAGGAAGCTGCTGATAAGAATGAGTTGGTAGCAAGAGCTGCCTTTGTAATACCAAGGATAACCTGCTTACCTTCTGCAGGAGTCTTGCCTGCTGCAACGAGTTCTTCATTAAGGTCTTCGTAATCAAGTACGTCAACCAAAGTACCCGGTAAGTAATCTGTATCTCCGCTTTCTTCGATTCTTACTTTCTTAAGCATCTGACGAACGATAACTTCGATATGCTTATCAGCAATATCAACACCCTGGAGACGGTATACTCTTTGAACTTCACGAAGCATATAATCCTGAACGGCTTCCTTACCCTTAATCTTAAGTAAGTCATGAGGATTAATTGAACCTTCTGTAAGTTCATCACCGGCTTCAATAACCTGTCCGTCAATAATGTTCTTAATACGTGAACCGAAAGGAATTAAGTATGCCTTTGTTTCACCGGTTTCTTCGTTGTTAACGATTACTTCTCTCTTCTTCTTAGTATCGGAAATAGTAGCTGTACCGCCGAACTCTGCGATAATTGCAAGTCCCTTAGGCTTACGTGCTTCAAATAATTCTTCTACTCTGGGAAGACCCTGAGTAATATCGTCACCGGCAACACCACCGGTATGGAATGTTCTCATAGTAAGCTGTGTACCGGGCTCACCGATTGACTGAGCTGCGATAATACCAACTGCTTCACCAACCTGTACAGCCTCACCGGATGCCATGTTAGCACCGTAACACTTAGCGCAGATACCATCCTTTGATCTACAGGTTAAGATTGTACGAATCTTAACGCTTCCAAGAACATGACCGTTCTCATCTGTATCCATATTCTTGATAATCTTAGCAGCACGGCTTGGATTAATCATATGGTTAGCCTTAACAATTAAGTTGCCGTCCTTATCGGAAATATCTTCACAAGAATATCTTCCTGTAATTCTGTCCTTTAAGCTTTCGATAGTTTCTTTACCATCATAGAAGCCCTTAACAACCATTCCCGGAATCTTGCCTGTACCTTCCATACAGTCAGTCTCGCGAATAATAAGTTCCTGAGATACGTCAACCATACGACGTGTTAAGTAACCTGAGTCGGCTGTTCTTAACGCTGTATCCGAAAGTCCCTTACGAGCACCATGCGCTGACATGAAATATTCAAGTACGTCAAGACCTTCACGGAAGTTTGACTTGATAGGCAATTCAATTGTTCTACCGGTTGTATCGGCCATAAGACCTCTCATGCCGGCAAGCTGCTTAATCTGCTGTGTAGAACCACGGGCACCTGAGTCAGCCATCATGAAGATGTTATTGTACTTATCAAGACCTGCGATAAGCTTGTCTGATAACTCTTTATCTGTCTCGTTCCATGTTTCAACAACTGCACGATATCTTTCTTCTTCTGTAATAAGACCACGACGGAAGTTAGTTGCAATCTTATCAACAGTTGCCTGTGCATCCTCAAGAAGCTGAGGCTTATCGGCAGGTACTGTCATATCGGAAATAGATACTGTCATGGCAGCTCTTGTTGAATACTTATATCCGATAGCCTTGATAAGGTCTAATACTTCAGCAGTTACTGAAGCACCGTGTGTATTAATTACCTTTTCAAGAATCTGCTTAAGCTGTTTCTTACCTACAAGAGTATCAACTTCAAGTAATAAGAAGTTCTCGGGCTTGCTTCTGTCAACCATGCCTAAATCCTGAGGAATAATCTCATTGAAGAGGAATCTTCCAAGTGTTGACTCAACAATACCTGTAATAACCTCTCCATCGGCATTCTTCTTGGAAACTCTAACCTTAATTCTTGCATGAAGTGTAATAACACCGTTTTCATAAGCTAAGATAGCTTCGTTAATGTTCTTAAAGAACTTACCTTCACCGGGTTCTTCGTACTTATCGTTAACGGAGAAACCTCTTTCCTGTGTAAGATAGTAGATACCCAAAACCATATCCTGTGAAGGAACGGCAACAGGGCCACCATCGGAAGGCTTAAGAAGGTTATTAGGTGAAAGTAATAAGAATCTACATTCAGCCTGTGCTTCTACCGACAAAGGAAGATGTACAGCCATCTGGTCACCATCGAAGTCAGCGTTGAAAGCTGTACATACGAGAGGATGAAGCTTAATAGCCTTACCTTCTACAAGAATAGGTTCAAATGCCTGAATACCTAATCTATGAAGTGTGGGAGCACGGTTTAACATAACAGGATGCTCTTTAATAACGTCCTCGAGGACATCCCAAACCTGAGCATCTAATCTTTCAACAAGTTTCTTAGCTGCTTTAATATTCTGAGAGATTCCGCGACCTACCAGTTCCTTCATAACGAAAGGCTTAAATAATTCGATAGCCATTTCCTTAGGAAGACCGCACTGGTAAATCTTAAGTTCAGGACCAACAACGATAACGCTTCGGCCTGAGTAGTCAACTCTCTTACCAAGTAAGTTCTGACGGAAACGTCCTGACTTACCTTTAAGCATATCAGATAATGACTTAAGTGCTCTGTTTCCGGGGCCTGTAACCGGACGGCCACGTCTACCGTTATCAATTAATGCATCAACAGCTTCCTGAAGCATACGCTTTTCGTTTCTGACGATAATATCAGGAGCGCCAAGCTCTAATAATCTCTTCAAACGGTTATTTCTGTTGATGATTCTTCTGTATAAATCATTTAAGTCAGAAGTAGCAAATCTACCACCGTCAAGCTGAACCATAGGACGAAGATCGGGTGGAATAACCGGGATGGCATCCATAATCATCCATGAAGGTTCATTTCCTGACTCTCTGAAAGCTTCAACAACCTCAAGTCTCTTGATAACACGAGCCTTTTTCTGTCCTGTAGCATCCTCAAGCTGAGCCTTTAATTCTGCTGAATCTGCATCAAGATCAATAGCCTGAAGCAATTCCTTAACTGCCTCGGCGCCCATTCCTACACGGAACTTATTGCCCCATGTTTCTCTGGCATCCTGATACTCTTTTTCAGAAAGTACCTGCTTATACTCAAGATCTGTATCCATAGGATCAAGAACGATGTATGAAGCAAAATATAATACCTTTTCCAGTACACGCGGTGAAAGATCAAGAAGTAATCCCATTCTTGAAGGGATACCCTTGAAGTACCAAATGTGTGAGACAGGAGCAGCAAGCTCGATGTGGCCCATTCTTTCTCTACGAACAGAAGCCTTAGTAACTTCAACACCACATCTGTCACAAACTACACCCTTATATCTAATCTTTTTGTATTTACCACAATGACATTCCCAGTCCTTTGAAGGTCCAAATATCTTTTCACAGAATAAACCTTCTTTTTCAGGCTTAAGAGTTCTATAGTTAATTGTCTCCGGCTTAGTAACCTCGCCCTTTGACCACTCTCTGATCTTCTCAGGAGATGCAAGTCCGATTCGGATTGCATCAAATGTCATTGGTTGATAAACTTCTTTAACTGTTTCTGACATCTTGTCCTCCTTATACTTCCTCGTCCTCGAAAACGTCTGCATCATCAAAATCATCTTCTAAATCTGCATCATCTTCCGAAGAGACGATTTCACCTGTTTCATCATCAAATTCCTGCTGCTGATATCCTGCACGACCAAGAGATTCTCTCTCGTAATCGTTCTTTGAATCAGCTTCCATGATTGAACGGTAATCTGTATCGCCGTAATCAACAGTTTCCATGATTTCAACTTCTGTGTTATCGTCGCGAAGAACCTTAATATCTAATCCTAACGACTGTAATTCCTTAAGAAGTACCTTGAATGACTCAGGAATACCTGACTCAGGAATATTATCACCCTTGATAATTGCTTCGTATGTCTTAACACGTCCTACAACATCATCCGACTTAACAGTAAGGATTTCCTGCAATGTGTAAGAAGCACCGTAAGCCTCAAGAGCCCAAACTTCCATTTCTCCGAATCTCTGTCCACCGAACTGGGCCTTACCACCCAAAGGCTGCTGAGTTACAAGCGAGTAAGGACCGGTAGAACGAGCATGGATCTTATCGTCTACCAAGTGATGGAGTTTGAGGTAGTGCATATGACCGATTGTAACCGGTGAATCGAAGTACTCACCTGTACGTCCGTCACGAAGTCTTACCTTACCGTCTCTTGAAATAGGTACGCCCTTCCATAACTCTCTGTGATCTCTATTCTCTGATAAGTAATCCATTACTTCAGGAAGGAGTTCTTTCTTATGCTTCTTCTCGAACTCTTCCCAAGATAAATTAACGTAATCGTTAGCAAGGTCAAGAGTATCCATGATATCAACTTCGTTAGCACCGTCAAATACAGGTGTTGCCACGTTAAAGCCAAGAGCCTTAGCAGCCAATGAAAGGTGAATCTCAAGTACCTGACCGATATTCATACGCGAAGGAACACCCAAAGGATTAAGTACGATATCCAAAGGACGACCGTTAGGTAAGTAAGGCATATCTTCTACAGGTAATACGCGGGAAACAACACCCTTATTACCGTGACGACCGGCCATCTTATCACCTACGGAAATCTTACGCTTCTGAGCTATATAAATTCTAACTGCCTGATTAACACCGGGAGATAATTCATCTCCGTTTTCTCTTGTGAATACCTTGGCATCTACTACAATACCGTATTCACCGTGAGGAACCTTAAGGGAAGTATCTCTTACTTCTCTTGCTTTCTCACCGAAGATTGCACGAAGTAATCTTTCTTCTGCCGTAAGTTCTGTTTCTCCCTTAGGAGTAACCTTACCTACAAGGATATCACCGGCTCTTACTTCAGCACCGATTCTGATGATACCTCTTTCATCAAGATCCTTAAGAGCATCATCACCGACACCGGGAACATCACGAGTGATGTCTTCAGGTCCGAGCTTTGTATCTCTTGCTTCTGCTTCGTACTCTTCAATATGAACAGATGTATAAACATCATCCTGAACCAATCTTTCGCTAAGTAATACAGCATCCTCGTAGTTGTAACCTTCCCAGGTCATGAATCCAATAAGAGGATTCTTACCAAGAGCAAGTTCACCCATAGCCGTTGAAGGACCGTCTGCAATAACCTGTCCTGCTTCTACCTTTTCGCCCTTAACTACGATAGGCTTCTGGTTATAACAGTTAGACTGGTTAGAACGAGAGAACTTAGTTAAGTGGTATTCCATCTTCTCACCATCATCAGCAATGATTGTAATTGAGTTAGATGAAACGTAATCAACCTTACCTGCTTTCTTAGCTACAACACAGACACCTGAGTCAACAGCTGCCTTAGGCTCCATACCTGTTCCTACAACAGGAGCCTCTGTAGTAAGTAGCGGAACTGCCTGACGCTGCATGTTTGATCCCATGAGGGCACGGTTAGCATCATCGTTCTCAAGGAAAGGAATAAGAGCCGTAGCTACCGAGAACACCATCTTAGGTGATACATCCATGAATTCGAACATAGACTTCGGATACTCGGATGTCTCTTCTCTGTAACGACCTGCTACAACCTTACGAACGAAGTGACCTTTTTCGTCAAGCTGTTCATTAGCCTGAGCTACATGGAAGTTATCTTCCTCATCTGCTGTCATGTATACTACTTCATTGGTAACAACAGGATTCTCAGGATCTGAATGGTCTATCTTACGATACGGAGCTTCAATAAATCCGTACTCGTTAATTCTTGCATATGAAGCAAGTGAGTTAATAAGACCGATGTTAGGACCTTCAGGAGTCTCAATAGGACACATACGTCCGTAGTGAGAGTAGTGAATATCACGAACCTCAAATCCGGCACGGTCTCTTGACAAACCACCGGGACCTAATGCAGATAAACGTCTCTTATGTGTTAACTCACCTAACGGATTGTTCTGATCCATAAACTGTGAAAGCTGTGAAGAACCGAAGAATTCTTTAACAGCAGCCTGTACAGGCTTAATATTGATTAAACTCTGAGGTGTTACATCTTCAGCATCATGGGTTGTCATTCTTTCACGAACAACTCTTTCAAGTCTTGAAAGACCGATTCTGTACTGATTCTGTAATAATTCACCTACGCAACGGATACGACGGTTTCCTAAGTGGTCGATATCATCATCCTTACCAATACCGTACTCGAGGTGAATATTGTAGTTGATAGAAGCTAAAATATCTTCCTTTGTGATGTGCTTAGGAATAAGTTCATGTACGTTACGCTTGATTGCATCAGCCAAGGCTTCGCCATCAGATGCGAATTCTTCAATAATCTGTGAAAGTACAGGGAAGTATACCTTTTCAGTGATTCCCAGAGCCTTAGCATCACAGTCGATGAAACTGTTGATGTCAACCATCATATTAGAAAGAACCTTAACGTTCTTTTCTTCTGTCTGAATATATACATAAGGAACGGCGGCATTCTGAATTGTATCAGCAAGCTCTGCAGTAACCATTGTTCCTGCAGTTGCAATAATCTCGCCTGTGAATGAATTAACAACATCCTCAGCAAGAACATGCTTACGAATTCTGTTACGGAATGCAAGCTTCTTATTAAACTTATATCTACCAACCTTAGCCAAATCATATCTTCTGGGGTCGAAGAACATTGCATTGATTAAGCTCTCGGCACTTTCTACCGAAAGAGGTTCACCGGGACGGATTTTTTTGTATAACTCCAAAAGACCTTCCTGATAATTGGTAGCAACGTCTTTAGTAAAGCTGGCTTCGATCTTAGGTTCGTCGCCAAACAGTTCGCGAATCTCTTCGTTAGTACCTACGCCTAACGCACGAATAAGAACAGTAATAGGTACCTTACGTGTTCTGTCCACACGAACATAGAATATATCGTTAGAATCGGTTTCGTACTCTAACCATGCGCCACGGTTAGGAATAACTGTGCAAGAGAATAACTTCTTACCAAGCTTATCATGATCAATTGCATAGTAGATACCGGGAGAACGTACCAACTGGCTGACAATAACTCTCTCAGCACCGTTAATAACGAATGTACCCGTATCGGTCATGATAGGAAGGTCGCCCATAAAAATCTCGTGTTCGGATATTTCATCCTTATCCTTTTTGTGGAAACGTACCTTAACCTTAAGAGGAGCTGCATAAGTAGCATCTCTTTCCTTACACTTCTCAATAGAATACTTAACATCCTTTTCGCAAAGCTCGAAATCTACGAATTCCAAGCTAAGATGTCCGCTGTAATCAGCGATAGGAGAAATGTCATCAAACACCTCCTTAAGTCCATCTGTAAGGAACCATTGATATGAGTTCTTCTGAACCTCAATCAAATTAGGCATCTCAAGAACTTCTTTTTGTCTTGAGTAACTCATACGCGTGTTCTTGCCTGCGGCAATAGGACGTATTCTGTTCTTTTCCATTGACTTCACCCCGTTCTTTATATTTTTAAGCAGCCACTTGCCGTAAAAAAGCGCGCAAATAGGCCTACCACACCACAATAGTGCATCATCCATAATACTACAATCGATATTCGGCTGTCAATAACTATTTTTAGGAATTTTAAATTTAAGAATTTAAGAACTGATGTAAAAAGATATACCCGCAGTCTTTATTAAGACCGCGGGTAAATTAAATCTTTGAATTAATTACTTAAGGTTAACCTTAGCGCCAACTTCTTCTAACTTAGCCTTGATATCATTAGCTTCGTCCTTAGAAGCGCCTTCCTTAACAACCTTAGGAGCGCCATCTACAAGATCCTTAGCTTCCTTTAAGCCTAATCCTGTGATTTCACGAACAACCTTGATAACCTTAACCTTCTCAGCGCCAGCTTCAGCTAACTCTACATCGAAGGAATCCTTCTCCTCAGCTGCTGCTGCACCGTCTCCGGCTGCTGCTGCAACTACAACGCCTGCTGCTGCAGATACGCCAAACTCTTCTTCACATGCCTTTACAAGGTCATTTAACTCTAATACAGTTAACTCTTTGATAGCATCAATAAGTTCCTGTGTTGATAACTTTGCCATTTTAATTTCCTCCATTAATAATAATAAAAACTTAGTTTCAAATAAATTGCCTGCTCTGTATCTTATTCAGCTGCAGGAGCTTCTTCTGCAGGTGCTTCAGCAGGTGCCTCTTCTGCAGGTGCCTCAGCTACGGGTGTTTCCTCTACAGGAGCCTCAGCTGCGGGTGCTTCTTCCTTTGCAGGAGCTTCGCACTCACCGGCGCCGCCTTTTTCAGCAAGCTGATTCATAACACGAGCGAAGTTTGCGATAGGTGACTGAATGCTTCCAAGTAACTTTGAAAGTAACTCTTCTCTTGAAGGGATGCTAGCGATGTTAGCAATTCCTGCTGCATCATATGCAATTCCTTCAACAACACCGGCCTTAATCTCAAGAGCCTGAGCTGTTTTTGCAAACTTAGCAAGTACTCTTGCAGGTGCTGTAGCATCAGTTGTTGAGATAGCGATAGCGCTTGGTCCTTCTAAATACGGAGCAAGGCTTTCGAAATCTGTGCCCTTGAACGCGAAGTTCATCATTGTGTTCTTGTAAACCTTATAGGTGATTCCAGCTTCACGTAACTGCTTACGAAGTGCTGTATCCTGCTCAACAGTTAATCCACGATAGTCAACCAATACAACTGACTGTGCATCTTTGATGTTAGCAGAAATTTCCTCAACTATAGGCTGCTTTAACTCAACTTTTGCCATTTCTTTACCTCCTTAATTATTCTTGCCGAAGGTATCTTCAAATAAAATAAAAAATCCCGATGAAGAACATCGAGAATAAAATACATTAAATAAAGTATACTCATCCTCGGTAGGAGATACTGCTTACACCCTTCAGGGTTCCTACTGTCTTCGGCTGGTCAAAACGACCTTGTCTAAAATATCACATTTTATCTTGGTATGTCAATATATTTTTGAATAAATACTTTTTTTGAGAATACCACCCTTAATTAAGGGTGGTATTTTTAGTTTTCTTTACAGGCAAATCCGTGTATATAAGCGAAAAAGCATATCCTTCTATATCAATATCCGTTGTAAAGGTCTCATCATTGATATCGGTATCGTAGAAAATCTTAACTTTTCCGGGCTTACCAATTCCGATAATTGCAAAGGTTCTTCCCTTTTTTCGATACTGCTTCGGAATGTTTAATACAAACTTACCTGCTTTCTTACCGTAATTGGGCTTTGTTTTTCCCGTGACATCCAGGTTAAGATTAAATGAAAACGCCTCAAAGAATCCCAAGGGTGTTGCAGCCTTAAACACGGCAGCACAAAGTGGTCCCTGTTTTTCGAATGTACACAAGCCGCTCATTGCTTTTCCGCTAAAACTATTTAATAACGGTTCGCTGCTAACCATTGAAACAATATCTTCGCCCGCTTCTTCCTGTTCCATTCTGTATGACGATCCGATGGAATCCTTAGGTTGAACCACCGGATTTACTTCTGCATCTTGCGACAATACCACTTTTCCGTCTTCAAAAGAAATATATTTGAATTTACTGCGATCGATATTCGGCGTTACTTCGGGCGAGTCATCACCACTACCGATTCCGGCCGCACCCGACCCTCCGGTAGCGGTTATTTCACCGTCATCAATCTTCACAGTACAGCTTGAAAGGGCATCTTTACCGCTTCCTATTCCGGCTCCTCCGGCATTGCCTCCGGTAGCTGTGATTTCCCCACCGGTAATATTTATATTACCAACCTTACTTTTGCCTCCGCCACCGATTCCGGCTCCCCAGGTATCTCCATTCGCAACTACAGTTCCGCTATAAATTCCAATCACACCCGGTGTATCATCATCTGTAGTATGCACCTGAGTATCCCTAAATCCGCTTCCTATTCCGGCCCCGCCCTGGGCGCCGCTTGCGGTCACATTACCTCCATTAATGATAATTTCACAGTTAACAGCATTCATCCCCGCGCCGATTCCGGCCGCATTAGGACCGCCGGTAGCATCTACAGTTCCTCCACTAATGGTAATACTTCCATCGTTACGTCCCAGGTATCCGCTGCCGATTCCGGCTCCGCCCTGGGGTCCCAGACCCTTGGCCGTTACATTGCCTCCTAGAATGCTAATATTTCCGGCATCTCCGGACGCTCCGCCGCCGATTCCGGCTCCCCTGACACCGCCATCGGCAATTACAGTTCCTCTATTAATGTTAATACTTCCATTAGATTGGCTTGCCCCATTTCCACTGCCAATACCGGCTGCATAATCTCCACCTTGGGCGGTTACTTTTCCGCCGTTAATGCTAATGCTTGTTCCACTGCCTCCATTTCCGCCGCCGATTCCGGCTGCATTTCCTCCGCCTCGAGCAGTTATGTTTCCACCGTAGATTTCGATAGTGCCGCAGGCTCCATCATCTTCATTACCATTTCCACCAATTCCGGCATTGTTTGTTTCGCCCACAGCCTCCAGGGCGCCCATTGCCGAACTACTATCCGGGCCCTGAGCATAAATATATAATCCTTTACCTTGTCCTACGTATATTCCCTTATTGGCAGTTAATTTTGCACCATCACATAAAATCAGGTACGTAGACGCACCAGTATCTTCACTTCCCTTAACAACTATTCTCTCCGCGACAGTTCTATTCTCTCTTACAAAATAACACTTTTTTCCTTCCAACTCAGTTTGCCCCTCGTATTCTACTGAAGTGTATTCTTCCGGGCACCCAACTTCGTCCATATTATCAGGATCCCAATACTTATACTCCTCATCGGTAACCTTAATTGTATATACTTTTCCGTTAACGGTTACCTTGAGAGTTTCTTCCGTATGGAAAGGCTTCAATGCATAGATAAACCATACCCCATCTTCACAAACACCCTTGAATAAATCCGTATTGCTGCTTACTGCTTCGGTAATTTCACCGTCAACGTCAATCCCGCATGCTTCAAGAATTGTTATAAGCTCTGTTTTTTCATCACCGTTTAAGACATAGCACAGCTTATCGCCATATGTAAACTCTACCGTATAATAAGAAAATCCATCCGTTAATGCCGTAACCTCATCTCCTGAGACACTGGTTTCGAGTTCTTCTGCCAAGAGCTCATCTTCCGAGGTTTCGATATGGTATACCTTGGCTTCTAAATTGCTGTCGGTTGCTTCATCCATACTAAAGGTTACACTTACCTGCCCGTATTCTGTATTAGGCTCAATCTCATTTCCGTCCTTATCATATACCGTAATATCATATGTATAGGAAGCAGCTACCTGTTCACTGTCATCTCTGATTTCCGAAATAGCTTCATCTATATTCTTTTCTTCGCTGTTGCTTACTTCTCGTACCTCAAAATATGCACCTTTAGGAAATACGCCTTCGGGGGCACTCAGCAAAACCGTTACATCACCGCAGGACTTAGTCATATCAAAAGCAGCCTGCTTTTCATCCTCGAAATTTTCGTCTACGTCATCTTTTTTTGAGTTCTCATCGGACTCTATTTCGTCTTTTTCTTCTGTATCGTTCTCGATGATTTCTTCTGTCACATCAGACTCGTTTTCCAAAGAAACTTCGTTCTCAACCTCATTGTACGTTTCGCTCGGTTCTGCCAGCACGCATAAACCTGCCTGCGAAACAGCAAGAACGATTCCCAATGCCAAAGCACAGGCTTTTTTCATAAGCTTACTTTTTGAGCCTTTTACCATCATATAAAACTACCTTTCTCTATACCATCCTACTCAATTTCATAATACACAAAAATAAAGGGTACCCATACCTTAAGTACCCGTGAGAAACATATTATAGCAAAATATTAAGTTACTGTAAATACGGTAATATTTCAATCAGATGTGCATTTTGATATTTAGAAATTCTTGTATACGAATCCGTCATCATCGATAGTAACCCCGGGCGAGAGTTTTCTCATTGAGTTTATTATTCTGGAATAATCTTTCCCTATCGCCATCGTTGTTGTCATCTTACTCTGAACAGCCGGAATAAACTGAAGTGACTTAAGACCGTTCTTGTCTATACTCACATTCAATATTCCCGTATCAAGAGTCGATGAATTAAATAAGAAGTTACCCAGGCTGTAAATGCATGGGGTATCTCCGAAATATGTAAATCCCTGAAGCACATGAGGATGGTCACCGACTATTAAATCTGCGCCCGCTGCCGCAAGAAGCGGTCCCTGTGTTGTCTGGTAGTAATCAGGCTGTGATTCCTTTTCCGTTCCCCAGTGCACACAAACGATAACAAAATCCGCATTAGCCTTCGCTTCGGCTATTTTTTGATAAATCAAATCCCCTGTCCAGCATCTAAACGTTCCTCCGGAGCTTTCGGTTGCGCCGGTCGTATCGGGATTATCATTTCTTTCAATCTGTGTTGCTGCAACAATGGCAATCTTAATGTCATTGGCTATAAAGTATATAGGATGAGAGGCTTCTTCAAGATTGAGTCCGGCACCCACAGGAACAACGCCGACATTGTTTAGCGTCGTCAAAGTGTCCGCCAATCCTTCCTGTCCGAAATCAAGCACGTGATTATTGGCAAGAATAGCCGCATCCACGCCAAGGGCCGTCAAATAAGCGGCCGTTGAATAGTCAGCCCGGAAGGTATATGTTTTGTTTTCTTTTCTGATACCGCGTTCCGTATACGGAAATTCATTATTTATTACCATAATGTCGCGGCTTTTCATAAGTGCTACAAGCTCGGGGCCTATGCTTGATTCAATAGAACCGCCCTTCTGCTTAATTGATGCCATTACTGCGTACTCATCGTCAAAAAGCATGTCGCCTGTAAAGCCGATGGTAACGGTATCCTTGGAAGATGTCTGTTTTTTGTATATTTTTTCTGCCTTCATACGGGCAGGGTCAGCCAAAACATCAGAATACTTGGGTCTTTGGGAAACAGCTCCCAAAACATCCGGTTCTTCGGCAACCAATGTTTGCGGAATAGCTTCAACGTACGCCACAATATTCAAGCCTTCGCTTCCGTGAGCCCTAATATACTTGGGCAAAGATATGCATACTATCACTATTGCACCTACCAGAAGCATTGCACCAAGTGTAAGGGCGAATGCCTTTATAGGCTTCATCTGTGAATTCTTCTTATTCTTTAGTTGTGTTTTAGGGCATCTTCGTCCACAATATCTAGTGTTCATGTAATTAACATAACATATTACATTATGTTAATCAAGGGAATGTTTTATAAATACATATACCATCGTGCACATTTACCTGATTCCGTTAGTGACGCGCACCGCAAGACACACATAAAAAAGACTCGGTCATTGACCGAGTCTTCATATAAAACAATATCTTAATACTTAGCAACCGAAACCTTAACGCCGGGGCCCATTGTTGTTGTAAGAGTTAAGCTCTTAATGTACTGACCCTTTAATGCAGAAGGCTTAGCCTTCATAATAGCATCCATTAATGCGTTGAAGTTTTCCTGTAACTTCTCCTCTGAGAAAGAAGCCTTACCAACAGGACAGTGAACGATATTAGCCTTGTCAAGTCTGTACTCAATCTTACCGGCTTTAATATCCTGAACAGCCTTTGTTACATCCATAGTAACTGTGCCTGCCTTAGGGTTGGGCATTAATCCCTTAGGTCCCAAAACCTTACCTAAACGACCTACAACACCCATCATATCAGGTGTAGCAACTACTACGTCGAACTCAAACCATCCATCGTTCTGGATCTTAGGAATAAGTTCCTCGCCACCAACGAAATCAGCACCTGCAGCTTCTGCCTCAGCTACCTTATCGCCCTTAGCGAAAACCAATACTCTAACTGTCTTACCTGTTCCGTTAGGAAGTACTACGGCACCACGGATCTGCTGTTCAGCATGTCTTCCGTCACAACCGGTTCTGATATGTACTTCTACTGTTTCGTCAAATTTAGCAGTCGCAGTCTTCTTAACTAATGCGATTGCGTCGTTAGCTTCGTAAGCAACACCACGTTCGATCTGCTTAGCAGCTTCGTTATACTTCTTACCGTGCTTCATTATTCAATCCTCCATTAGTCTTCTACTACTACGCCCATACTTCTAGCTGTACCGGCGATCATGCTCATAGCAGCCTCTAAAGATGCAGCATTTAAATCAGGCATCTTCATCTCTGCAATCTCCTGAACCTTAGCCTTAGAGATTGTAGCAACCTTAGTCTTGTTAGGAACACCTGAACCTGACTTAATGTTACAAGCCTTCTTAATAAGAACTGCTGCAGGAGGAGTCTTAGTAATGAAACTGAAACTTCTGTCAGCGTAAACTGTGATTACAACAGGGATAAGAACGTCGCCCTTATCTGCTGTTTTAGCGTTGAACTGCTTTGTGAATTCAACGATGTTAACTCCGTGCTGACCTAATGCAGGTCCAACCGGAGGAGCTGGTGTAGCTTTACCAGCAGGGATCTGTAACTTAATGTATCCTTCTACTTTCTTTGCCATAATGGCACCTCCTTAATTCTAATGCTTTGCTAAAGCATCGTGGTCAGGCGTATTCACTATGAATACTCCCACAGCCCGCACAAGTGCAGACCGAATTTATATATCCATATCCATGTCACTGACAAAGATATAAATAACAAATTAATTAGCCGAGTCTTCTGACTTCTGCGAAAGAAATTTCAACAGGAGTCTCTCTTCCGAACATTTCAACATTAATTGTAACTGTCTGCTTACCGAAGTCCATACGACGTACTACGCCGATAGTATCTTTCCAAGCTCCGGCAACAGCAACAATTGTGTCGCCTTCTTCGAAGTCTACTGAAATGTTCTCTGTTCTGATGCCAAGCGGCTTCATCTCAGCTTCTGATAACGGAACCGGTTTAGATCCGGGTCCAACGAAACCTGTTACACCACGTGTATTACGAACCACATACCAGGTCTCATCATTCATAACCATATTAATAAGAACATATCCCGGGAACAACTTCTTTTCAACAGTTCTTCTGGAGCCGTTCTTCATCTCTACAACGTTTTCCATAGGAACTCTTACTTCTAAGATTTCCTCCTGCAAAGAGCGGTTCTCGATGGTCTTTTCGATATTGGCCTTAACCTTGTTCTCGTAACCGGAATATGTATGTACTACATACCAATTTGCCTCTGCCATTGTTTACTCCTTTATTAGAAAGTTAAAGTTGAAATAAAATTAATTCCGTACTGAATAACAGTATCAAATAAAGCAATAAGTGCTGCAGCAACAACCGAAATGCTGACTACGGCAACCGATTCCTTAATTAATGTGTCCCTGTCGGGCCACTGAATTTTTTTGTATTCAGCTTTAACACCTTTAAAGAAGCTTGACTTCTCTTGATTGTCTGCCATTACTTAGTCTCCTTATGTAATGTATGTGCCTTACAGAATCTACAATACTTCTTAGTTTCCATTCTGTCGGGATGGTTCTTCTTTTCCTTAGTAGTGTTGTAGTTACGCTGCTTACATTCTGTGCAAGCTAATGTAATTTTAGTACGCATATCTTAATCCTCCATTAAATTTCAAAATAAAAACACGAAAAAAATAGAACCCTTGCGGCTCTGTGCTTGACTAATATAACATACTCCCTACCTTGCGTCAACAAGAATTTGAAGTTTCTTATATCTTTTTTCCTATGTAATAATACCTTTATTGAGCCGTCTTGACAAGTTCTTTTGAAATACGTACACAAAATCTGTTAAACCCCTTGATTTTACTATGTTATGTTGATATAATGTAGTCAACATAGTAGGCATATTTTGCCCTCATGCTTTGAGTCTATGGACAGACTCGTGGGCGAGGAACGGATTTCTCACCGGCATGATATTCACGGAAGAAAGGAGGGGCAGTCGTATGGCATATAATTCAGTAATAGATAATGTCTATAATCACTATCTGACCACATATGCGCCTAAGAGTACCGATTCTAAATACGATACTCATAAGAAGAGCGAACTTCGTGGCATTTATAATTCCATGCTAAAACTTAATAAAGATGCGCCTCTTTATATCCTTGATTCCAGCAAGGACTCCCGTGAATTTGTAGTAGGCCTTAAAGAAAACGCCCGTGAACTTCGTAATACAATTGCTTCACTCGGCGGACTTGATGACGATAACCTCTTTAATAAAAAGGTTGCCTACTCCACAGATGAAGACATGGTATCTGCAACATATATAGGTGATGCTTCTTCGGATGATGCACCTTCCTTTAATATAGAAGTAACATCTCTTGCCGAAGGTCAGACCAACTTAGGCTACGCACTCGAATCGGATGCGAAAGCTTCGTTGGTTCCGGACACCTATTCCTTTGATATTAACATCAACGATCTTAACTACGAATTCCAGTTTAATATTCGTGAGGGAGATACCAACAAAGATATACAGGATCGTCTCGCAAGACTTATCACAAATGCGGATGTCGGCATAGATGCAGATGTACTTAGTAACGGCAAAGGAGCTTCCGCTCTCCGCCTAACCTCTGCTACGGTAGGACTTAAAGCCGGAAGAGAGACTATATTTGATGTTTCCGAAAGTAATTCATCAAAGAGTTCCGGCGCAGTCGAATACTTAGGAATTGATTTTACTTCAAAGCAGCCGTCAAATGCCGAGTTCCTGCTTAACGGCGAGCCAAGAAGTGCTTCAAGCAATCATTTTACGATTGATAAACAATACGAACTTAACCTTAACGCCGTACATACATATGAAGGTCAGGAAGCTACCGTTGGTGTTAAGAATGATTTGGATTCCATTACAGAGAACGTTGAAAATCTTCTTTCGGGATACAATAATTTTATTTCCGTAGCTTCGGAATATCGTGAAGGACATCCTGCAAGTTCTAAGCTCCTTAATGAAATGGAACGACTTGTTTCATATTATAAGAATGATCTTACATCCATCGGCCTTGATTCATCATCCGATGGCAAGCTTGAACTTGACGAGAAGAATTTTAAGGCAGCTCTTGTTGCCGGCGAAGATTATTCATCTTCATTAAGCACCATCAAAGATTTTGCTTCATCGGTTCTTCGTAAAGCCAACCAGATATCACTTAACCCTATGGAATATGTTGATAAGACAGTCGTGGCCTACAAGAATCCCGGACACAATTTCACTGCTCCTTATGTAAGCAGCAACTATTCCGGAATGTTATTTAACAGTTACTGTTAAATATCAGATTAACGAAACATTAAAGACCCGCGGCATATGTCGCGGGTCTTATTATTTCATCAGTTATCCATTTACTATTCCGTATACTTATCAAGTTCAAGATAATCATCCATAAGTTCAACTATCTTTCCACGGCCTTTCTTATTAAGCTTAACGAATCTTTGCATGATTCTGTTTTCATATATTTGTTCGTTAGCATAAGAAACATTGTCAAGAGAACTAAAATCAATGGGGCTTAAAGAAAGTTCATTGCACATCTTAAGTACGGTTCCGTAAGCCATACCATCAATTCCGCGCTCAAGAGCCGTTGCCAGTGTGCTGTACGGAATCTCAAGCTCCAGACAAAACTGCCTGATGCTTCGATATTGATTTAATATTTCATGCTTAAGTATTTCTTCTTTAGTCATTGTACATTAACCGAGTAAATCCTTTAATGCAGCCATGCCGTCAGTGCTCATAGCTTCCTTATTAGCTTCCTGAATCTGTACATAAACCTCTTTACGATATACAGGAACATCCTTAGGAGCACTTATGCCAAGTTTCACCTGCTCACCCTTAATCTCAAGGATAGTAATTTCAATGTTATTGTTCAAAACTAATGCTTCGTTCTTTTTTCTTGATAACGCTAACATTTTATTCACCACCCTTCTTCGCTTTTAATATCTCATAAATAGGGAACTTAATCGGATATTCTTCGCCTTCGATAATTACCTGACAGGCTTTTCTGCTAAGGGCATTAATAACGATTGGACCGCGAAGGTTAACCGACATCTTGGTAAGATCCGAAGGTACGGTTACCGTAACAAGTACCAATGTTTCGTCAGGATCAAGTTCACCGATTGGTTTTAATATCTCATCATCAACCTGAGGATTGTAATCCGCATTAACTGTCAAAGGATCCATAACAGGCATAGCAAAAGCAGGCTCCTGCATAGACTGAAGCCAATGAATTCCGCCGACACCCTTGTCTTCGTCATGGATTAATGCAAAATCGGTAAGTTCCGGAAAACCTATAATACCTGAGGGGAACTTAATGATCTTGTCATCATCAATTGTAATTTCTCCGAAATTTTTCGTTGTAACTTTCATGGTCACACTCCTATCTGCGCTCCGCGCGTAATCTTTTTATTTTAAATGTAGTTCATCAGTGTAGTCTGCATTATCTTACCTGTTGCCATCAGTGAAGAGGAATAAGTAAGTTCTGCCGACGTAAGCTGAGTTGCCACATCTGCAATATCAATATCTTCATTCTCGGACTGCAGTGTTCTAAATGTTGTCTTCTGTTCCGTAAGACGATTGTCAATAAGTTCAAGTCTTGATAATCTCGTACCGTTATCCGTAACTGCAACATTAGTTGCATCAAGATATCCCTGCGTCTTTGAAATAGCCTGTTCAAGCTTTGTGTGCATATTTTCTCTGACATAATCATACGCTTTGTTAATGGCATCAACCTGCTTCGTCAAAAGTGTATAATTGGGATCTGTATCCTTCATGTTCTTAAGTTCGTTCTCAAGATCAATCTTTGAAGCATATACATCCTGCAAGGTATTAAGTGCATTCATCAAATCCGTAATATCACGGTTCAAATCGTGAGTGAAAACTTCATCAGCTGTCGTATTAATCTCTATAGTCTGATTATAACCCACATCATAAGCAATTACCTGCTTTTGTTTGCCCACAGCAGGATCAAGATAAGATGCATTGTAGTCAACCATCTTTGATGCGGCTGCAAACGAACTGCCCTGTTCGTATGTTGTACAGGCGAAATAATGTTCCGGACGGAGATCGCCGTTAATAAACGAATTACCCAGTTTATTGTAATTAACCTGAATTTCTGTTTCGGTTGTAAATCCGGCTCTTGTTGTCAATGCCGTATAAGATGCTTCCGAAAAAAGAATCTCACCTGTTTCGGGAACATATATCACAAGTTCATCGCCTGCTTCATCCGCCTGGCGAATCTGTTCATAAGGATTCGGAGTCGAAGTCGTTGAAACGGTTGTCGGTGTAATAGATGCATATCCTGTTGCCGGAACAGTTTCGGTTGTCTTATTTGCCAGATGATTAATTAAATTAATTGTAACATCCGTAGTTGAGCCATCGGTTCCTGCCGTATTGTTATAAGCAAGTCTAAGTCTGTGAATGTCACAGTTCTTAATGTTCTGTTCTTCAGAATCAGCTTCCGAAATAGCGGTATAATTGTTTTTGTTAACGCCCTCAAGCTGATCAAGAGTCGTATAATTTATTTTGTCAAAAGCCGCTATCTTTGTCTGCTCCGTAATATTGTAATCAGGAATCAAATCAACAATATTCGAAACATCTGCAGAAGTAAACGACATCGGAGTATCTGTTCTATATCCGGTAAATACATAACGTCCGGCATAGTCTAAGTTACCTGTTGAATAAAATTCTTCAGCCAGGGATTTCATATTTGTTACGATAATCTCAATATCGTCCGGGGTAAGGTCCTTATTGGCGCCTTTGTTGGCATTCTTACTAAGATCCGTAAGAATTTCGGTAACGGTACCGAGACCGTCCGATGTAACCTTAAGCCAGCTTTCGGCATCCGGCGAGTTCTTGTCATGATATTGAGTTAATTCGGAAACGCTGCTTCTAAGACGTAATGCTCTTATGGCAATTACAGGATCGTCTGAAGGACGAGTCAGCTTCTTATTTGTAGACATTTCTGTGCTTAATTTATCCTGAAGCACTTTATTCTGATTTATATTATACAGAGAATTGTTCTGCATAATCTTATTCGTCATACGCATAGGATCACCTACTTTCTTATGCGGTCAAATATATACCGCCTTACCACCTTTAAGTATGCATCCTTGCATATAATATACCAAGCATCCTTGCTTATATATATTTATCGGCAGGTTATACTCCTGTCCTTAGTATTAATTGATCATAAATTTCAGTTAATGTCTGAATCATCTTTGAAGCCAAAGTATATGAGTTCTGATATTTAACAAGACTTACCGCTTCTTCATCTTCATCTACGCCCGAAATGGCCGTTCTCTGGTTATCGATGGAATTCTTAAGTCCCTTATATGTATTCTCATATGTATTGGCATTACTTGCATTCAATGCAACATCCGAAAGAACAAGCTCAAGCATCTGATTGGCAGGTGCATTTCTGAAACTGAATTCCTTTCTGTCCGTAAGCATTGTATATACTTTTTCAATCTGAGCATTCTCTTCAATTCCGTAAAGCGGCTCGGCCTGTGTAAGAGAAGGGTCAGGATTCTTTGTTCTGTATCCGAGGCGGTCTGCATCGCGAAGCATTTCCGTGCTTATCTTAACCGTTCCCGGAGTAAAGAAATAGTAACCATCCTTAGGGAGTACGGTGCCGCTTACGTCGCATGTTCCGTCTATTTCCGCCTGAGTAAGTTCATATCCCGGAGGAAGAACCGCCGTAAACAAATTAGCTCCTAAATTTCCGTAGGCATCTATACCATCCTCAACCGTTTCATTAATCTTCTTCATAAAAGTACGGCAGAAAGTTGTAAGCTGTGCCATGTAATAAGGAATACCCTGATACTTAATGGCATCCTGAGTCTGAGCATCAGCACCCACTGTAATCGGTGTTGTATTTACGGCAAGAGTCTTATCATTATCAATCACAAAGGTATACTCTTTGGTTGTCTCGTCAAAAGACCAATCCTTGTAGTAATAAGTACCGTTTCCGATTTTGATTTCACCGCCGCTGCTTGAAAGATTACACTCCATAAGATTATCGCTAAAATGCGGATCCGAAGACTGTAATGTAACGTTGTACACATGCACCGAAGCATCCGGTACGGTTGCCGGTACGGAAGTAATCTTACCTGTGAAGTTAACTCCGTTATTACCGTCTCTTACTTCAACAAGTCCTTTAAGTTTACCGTTTAATGCGGCACTGTTAAGATTAAACTCGTTTCCGTTATCCCATGTGATTTTATATAAGCCATCAACATCAGTCTGATTTATTTTTTCGGTAGAAGTTCTTGCTACATACTTAAGTTCGCTGTAATCGTTGGCATCAACAAGAATCTGTCCGCCTGCTATTTTAACAACAAATCTTGTACCACCTGTTTCTCTTGTGGGATCATTGGTATCGTATATAGGGTTCTCTACCACATCAACATCCATATATTCGGATAATCTGTCAATAAGAACGCCTCGCTGGTCGCGAAGGTCATTTGCCTTTGCACCCGTAAGTTCAATAACATTAATCTGCTTATTTAAAGTTGCAATCTGTTCGGAAATAGAATTAATCTGATCGATACACTGCTTAATTTCCAGGTTAACATCTTCCTGCAGTTCCTGAAGATTACCATAGATATTGTTAAAATAATCCGTAATACCCTGAGCCGCAGCTACAAACTGGGCTTTACTTGAAGTTGAACTGGGATTGGTAAGTACCGACTGAAGTGAATTCGAAAGCTTATTAAATACCGTAACGAATCCGGTCTGACCGTCATCATTAAAGTAATCTTCTATTGTCTTCATATAATAAGCTTTGGCAGAATAATTACCCAGATTAGAATTGTTATTCCAAAACTTAACATCATAAAAGTTGTCACGCACACGCTCGATAGCTATTGTATCCACACCTGCTCCGGCACAGCCGTATGTTGTGAACGTACGAAGTGCGTCAGCCGCCTGTGAATCAACCTCTTGGCGGGAATATCCTTCTGTCTGGACATTTGCAATATTATTTGCTGTTGTATTTAATGCCGCATTGGAATTTCTAAGTCCACTGCCTGCTATATATAATCCAAAAAATTGTGAAGGCATAAGCGCACCTCCTATCTTCTAATCTAAACCGCAAGTGTGTTAATAATGTGCTCCAGCATTTCGCTTACTACGTTGATATAACGGCTGGATGCATTGTATGCATTCTGGAACATTATCATATTAGATAATTCTTCGTCCGAAGATACACCTACAATTTGTTGTCTTGCAGCCTCAATATTATCTACGGTAACCTGTTGTGTTGTGGATATACCTCTCATAACATATCCGGTATTGGCAACCTGTGAAATAAGGTTGTTGTAATATGTTGCAAGATTTGTCGTAGTCTTAACTTCAGGATTAAGTGTATGTGTTTCTTCCGCAAACAATGTTTTAAGATTATTGGCACATTCCTGGTCTACTATTCCGTCAGGTCTTATGAATCCAAGTAGTGAAGGAGCCTGTTTAATCGTATCATTGATTAAGATGTTCATTGTGTTATAGTCATCTTTCCAATTGCCCGAAGCAAGTGACTTCTCGTTGGATGAAACTACGAACATCTGATAAGGTGCGTTTGTTGCAGGATCTACAAGATATGTAGGTGCGGGTGTAAGGGCCCGAAGTGCCGCCAGAGGATCGGCCGCAGTATCAACACCGTAATATTTATAGCAGGCCTGCTGCAAAATCTCGTTAATTCCGCTTGTTACATCATGTACCAGTTGGTCAAACTCTGCCATGACATTCATGCAAATCGAATTCTTGACATCATCATATGCAGCGTTACTTAATACATCGTCAAAAGTAGCTCTCTTATCACCCCTTGCAAGAAGAGCACTCTTTAATGCACCGATATCCGTATTAATATCCGTAGATATTTCAAGGGTCAAATCCGTAACTCTTGCCGAAGGAAGTGATGCAGGGTCAACCTGTTTTGTTACAGGATCGACAACCGCCAGGTTTACCCAGTAAGGAGTATAAAATCCTGTAAGAGTGTCAGTATAAAGGCCTATCTTTTTAACATCACCTACGGTAATAAAATCGACGCCCTCCATCTGAATAATATAGTTTCCGTCAATATCAGTATTAACACTGATGTTTCCGTATGTGGAAAGTTCATCAATTAACTTATTTCTCTCGTCTCTTAAATCGTTGGCATGTTCAACCTGACCGGATTCAATCTTAAGAATTCTTTCATTAAGATCTCTTATCTTATCGCCCAGATCATTCATTGCATCAACCTTTTGTTTAACAATAAGATTAAGGTCATCCTGATATTCGCTGAAATTCTCGTATACGGCACGTGCACGTGTAATAAATTCCGAACAACGCTGCACGAGTACGCCTTGATTAACTGTATTTGAGGGATCTTTTGAGAGTTCCTGAACGGCAACCCACAGATTGTCTATAGTATTTGCGAAGGCTTCGCCATCAAGTTCCTGGAATATTTCCTCGGCTTCTTCGATAGCATCGCAACTAACTTCGTAGAATCCGGATCTTCCGGCCTCCCTACGATATGATTTATCTAAAAAATAATCTCTGACCTGTTTTACTTCAGCATACTTAACGCCAAGACCTATCTGCTGATAAGATACAGCCGAACCTGTCTTGGACAATGTATTATAAACACGGTCCGTTTGCGAAATCTGCTGTCTCGTAAAACCTTCCGTGTCTACATTTACCATATTATGCGCTACTGTATTAAGTGCGTTTTGTGAAGTCTGTAAGCCGCTTGTGCCTACGTAGAGTCCACCAAACAGTGACATAATGTAATCTCCTAAGAATGTGCATCAAAACCGGTCACATCAACGCCCATCTGCATTCCTGCATTATAAGCGCCTTTATTGTAATTGGCTGTTTCGGGTGCGGCCTTCATGGCCTGCAACATGTTTAGATTAAAAGAAACCATTTCCATGGCTTCATCAATCAGGACTTTGTTTCTTTCATTCACGTCCTTAACCGAGTGTACAACCCGCTTAAGATTATCATGAATTTTTGCCAACTTTTGCTGTTCTTCAGGACGCTGTGAAAGCATATCAACAAGATCAGCAAGCATTAGTGTGTTAACATCCTTGTTAATTACAATAGCAATATCAGCAAAGGTTTCCTGCCTCTTTGCTTCCAGGCGATTGATTCTGCCTACCACTATTTGTTCCTCATCCGTGAGGCGTGCTAATTCTTCTAAGTCTCCGGATACAATAATCGGAGTCTTAGCCTCAGATAACTTGAGCAAGTTTTCATACTCTTGACTTTCGCTATTTAATACGTCAATCAAGTTCTCCATCAAACTTGCCATTCAAGTTACCTGCTTTCGTACTTATTAAATAATTTCTCGGCGAAACTTTCTGTATCAACCGAATAGGTATTATTCATAACCTTTTCTTTGATAGGTGCTACAACATCTTCCCTGATGTCAGGAGCATTAACTACAGCTGCCTTCGCGGTCTGTATATCTTTGCCCTTGCTGGAAATCTCTAACTGATCAGCGAAGCTGGTCTTCTTTGTCTCCTGAGCCTTAGATACCTTCTGCGTGTTGTAGAGCTGTTGAACCTGTGTATAAGCTTCTATACGCATATCTTTCTCCTTCCTCACGGACTCCGTCCGTAGGCAATTGTGGAACATACTGTTCCCTACTGTTGTGTTTCTTGTAATATTTATCGACTTTATTTTACTATTCTTAACCCCTAAATTCAAAAAAATCCCGAAGAATTTAACTTTTAAACTCTTCGGGACATAATTTATGTTCAAAAATATGAATTTATGAATCAGACGACTTGCCGAGGGTAACTTCTACCGTCTTTGACTGATAACCCACAGGCGAGCCCTGCATTATCGTAAGTTTAACCGTAGTTCCTGCGCTGTAGTACTCTAATTCTTTCTTAAGAGCCTCCATTGTCTCTACTTCCTGACCGTCGATTTCGGTAATAATATCGCCTTTAATAAGTCCTGCTTTGTCGGCAGCGCTGCCTTCAGTCACGGAAGAAACATATACGCCTACAGGCATTCCGTATATCTGAGCATACTCTTTTTCGACCGTAACACCGGTAATTCCCAGATAGCCTTTTTCATTCTCACTTACTTTTGTTTTGGTGCTCTTATTCATCAAATCACGGATAATAGGCTTTGCATCCGAAATAGGAATCGCATATCCCATACCTTCTATTGTATTTCCGCCTATTTTACTTGAATTGATTCCGATAACTTCGCCTCTCATATTAAGAAGCGCTCCGCCGGAATTACCCGGGTTAATAGCCGCATCGGTCTGGATGAATTCATACTTTTCGGTACCGTCATCGGGAGTTCCCGTATAATATGCAGTCACCTCTTTTGTTCTGTTAAGGGCACTTACAACACCCGTTGTAACAGATTGCCCGTATCCTAAAGCATTACCTATGGCAACTACAGGCTCACCTACAAGCAATGCATCCGAATCTCCAAGGGATGCAATTGCAATATCCTGCATGGTGCTTGATTTAATATCGCTTAATGCAACGGCGATTACCGCCAAATCCCTTTCGGGGTCCGTACCTTTAATCTGAGCTGTTGCCGTATCCGTATCCGAAAAAGTAACCATCAGTTCTTCAGCATCTTCAACAACATGATTGTTGGTAGCTATCAAAAGTTCGGAATCGCTTTGACCTACGATAATTCCCGAACCTGCCGATTCATTATCCTGGGAATATACCTGGCCGAAGTACGAATAACGCTCCGTGAATTTATTGTTTACGGAAACAACCGCAGGCATAACAGCCTTTACAACCTCTGTTACATCAGTAACATATACTCCCTGATCCTGTGCCGCAGGTGGTGCAACTTTAGCTATTTTCTCATATATTTCATCTTCTACTTCATCAATCTTTTCGGTTGCCTTATCTATTGCGTCCGGCTTACCCTTATCATCTTTCGCCTCTTCCGCATCCTCGGATTTATCGGCGGCATCATCTTCATCGTCGTCGGCTTTTGCTTCTTTTGCGTTTTTATCCGAATCTTCTTTGGCAAAAAGCGAAATTTCCTGTCCGGTTATAAGGTTAGATGCAATGTTTACCCCTATAAATCCCAGAGCTGCAAACAATCCGAATATCAGTCCTACCAAGGCACCTACCAAAACTTTTTTAAAGGAGCCCTTTTTGTTGTTATTTGATTCCATAATAATCAATCCTCCTTATTTCACAAAATGCTCTCCCTCATCAACTAATATGAAGTATATTCCCGATTTGTGTTCAAATTGTGAAAAGTAAGTGTTTATTTTGTAAAATAATCGCGATTCATCGTACAAAGATATACAACCTTCTTGGGAAGTTTCTTATATGCTTTGCCGAGACGATACCCCATAAACTTGCACCCGCTTTGATAAACAAGTTTAACAACCAGCCATGGCATAAGCTTCTTACACAAAAATTTGGCCGTGCTCTTAACAAGTTTAATGCCTTCGCCCTCAGACTTAACATCACCGAATACCTCCGGATTATCCGCATGGGATACCCCAAGGTCAAAGTTTCTTTTAAACTGCATTATGCCGGAATAGTTATGAGAATGCTTGACTCTTGCTTTTGCTTCATAAGCTATAAGATAACCTTCGTCAATCATCTTACAGGCATAAATCATATCCTCGTTAAATATTGTACGGTCTATGAAGCCTCCCAGCCTATCAAATATTTCTCTTCGGTACATCGAGCATACATTTGAAGCAAAAAACGCCTTGATTCCCAGATTCTCTATATCCGCTTTACCTTTAATCGCACTCTTCGGCGGGTAATTAAAAATTCGTGTATATTTTTCGATTACGTGGCAGCCTTCGTGGGGTAATTGTCTTGCATAGGAAATTCCCACCCGCGGATTATCAAAATTCTTGAGAAGATTCTCAATAAGGTGCTCATCATCCGGAACGGCATCATCCGTCATCATAAGGAAATATTCCGCGTCAGAGTAAGAAACGCCTGTATTTCGCGTTCTTCCGTGATCAAATTCCGCCTTCGAAATATGATGGAGTTCCACAAACGGATATTTGGCCAGTATATCATATGGCTCAAAGAACCTGTCCCAATACTCCTTTTCGGTATTGACAACGATTACCTTATTAGGCTTAACCGTCTGTTTCGAAATATAGAAGAACAAAGATATAAGATGTTCAGTTGGCTTATATGTTGGAATAATTACGTCTACTTTCATCATTAAAAATTATAAACTAAAAGGGCCTTTATGCAAGGCCCTTTAATTATTTAAAACTATTTCAGGTACTGTCCCGTTTCGTTAATTATCTGTTGTGAACATGTCTTAACCGTTGAAGAAGGCTCATAATTCTTCTCACCGAACATAAACTCATGAAGAAGGATTACGTTATTTTCAAGTGTCAAAGGAACGATGCAGGAACCCTTGTTTCCTATTGTTCCGCCTGCACGCATATCCGCATCCGGGAATCCCATTTCATCAACAATCTGATATTTGGTAATGTTACTCAAAATACCAAGAATCTCCGATAAATCAAGGGATGTATACACTTCATCAAATACGCTCTCGGCAATTCCCGTAAGTTTGCCGGGATTAGCCTTAGCCTTATCCATAATAGCCTTAATTACGGTTCTTTGTCTTTCTGCTCTCTGGAAGTCATCACCTACGTATCTGATACGGCAGTATGCTGTAGCCTGAAGTCCGTTAAGTGTCTGCATTCCGGGGCTCTTAACAGGAATATAGTCAGTACCTTCATTTGCCGTAAAGTTAATTCCGTCAGATGACTTACCTACCATACTTATCTGATAGTTATTAAGATGCTTGATTTCAGCTTCGGTAACGTTGATTTCTACACCACCGACCGCATCTATAACATCAATAAGTCCTTCAAAACCTATAGTAACGAAATCCGTAATATCAAGGTCAAGGTTCATATTAAGCATGTTAATTGCCTGCATAGGACCGCCCTTTGCATAAGCAGCATTACACTTATTGTAAGAATCGTTACTTAAGTTAAGATATGTATCTCTGAATACGGAAACCAGCTTACAATCACCTGTCTCCATATTTATTGAAGCAACCATTATTGTATCAGATCTGGTGTTCTTGGTTAATGCTCCTTCTCGTGAATCAACACCGAACAAAGCAATGTTTCTGTAGCCTGTCATATTGGCCGTATCACCACTGCCCTTATTTGATGCCGAAGCCTGGGACTGAAGTTTCGCCTTAACTTCTTCATTGATAATAATATCTTCTTCAGGTAATTCAATCTTTCCTGCCTTGGTAGTATTAAGTATGAAATATAAAGCAATTCCCAATGCGGCTAAAAGAAGAACTTCAAATATGATAAGTACAACCTTACCGGTCTTAGACTTCTGCTTTTGCGGTTTTCTTCCGTTAGGAGCAGTTCTTCTGCTGTCTACAACCCTGTCGCCTCTCATTGAACGATCATCATATTCTCTTCTTTGTGCCGGTCTTTGGCCTCCTTCTCTTCTTGGCTGACCCTGTGGTCTTCCCGAAGGGGCACGACGCGCACCCATATCACGGCCCGATCCCTGTGGACGCGAGCTTCTTCTATCATCCGACATAATAGATTATCTCCTTTAAATTAAAAAAAACTACATTATGGGATAACTTCACACAAAAACCCATAATGTAGCATTTTCGCACATATCAATAATTAAGTCAAGACAGACTGCTTAACATATTCTACCGTTTCTAATAAGCATTTTTATTAAAAATACCCGTAAATAACGTCATAAACATGATTTTAAAATCAAGAGCTATACTCCAGTTTTCGATATAGAACAAATCATACTCAACTCTTTTTCGTATGGATGTATCGCCTCTAAGTCCGTTTACCTGAGCCCAGCCTGTCATTCCGGGACGAACCTGATGCTTAATCATGTATCTTGGAATTTCTTCCTTAAACTTGTCAACGAACTGCGGTCTTTCGGGTCTTGGTCCCACTAAAGACATCTCGCCGATCAGTACATTAAACAATTGCGGAAGCTCGTCCAGGGAAAACTTACGCAGCACCTTACCTACTTTAGTAACTCGCATATCATCCTTGGTGGTCCATCCCTTTTCCTCATCCGAAACCTTCTGGACTACCATAGAACGGAATTTATACATCATAAAGGGCTTATTGTTAAGTCCCACACGTTCCTGTTTGTATAAAACCGGACCTTCTGACGAAAGTTTAACGCACAACGCACATATAAGAAGAACCGGTGAGCCGATAATAATCGCAAGGCTTGCACCAATAATATCCATGGTTCTTTTGAAGAACAAATTAAGCATATTGTTAAGAGGGACATATCTGATATTAATTACCGGAAGTCCCATAACATCTTCCGTATAGGGGTTCGAAGGCACAAGGGAATTGTAATCCGGGATAAACTTCGTATGAACACCGGCCTTCTCACATATATCAACTATGGATTCGAGTTTCTCATAGTCTTTAAGGGCCAGTGTAATTGCGATTTCATCAAGTTTGTTTTCCGGAAGTATATACTTAATATTTTCTATATTTCCCACAACCTTGATACCTTTATACACTGTACCTCTCGGAATTGTATCATCAAGAATTCCTCTTATAACATATCCCCACTGTGGATTTTGGTTAATTCTTGTAATATATTCTTCCGCAGCTCTTGAATATCCAACAAGCAAAACATACTTCTGGTTGTAACCCTTTCGTCTGAAGAGTTGAAGAAGACGTCTTATAAGAGCCCTTACAAGAGTGGTCAAAGATATATTTATTACATAGAAGAATCCAATCATAAATCTTGAAATGTCCCATAACTTAAGGACATACAGGATAACTACGAAAAGGATAATTCCGGCTGTATTTGCCTTAAAGATTCCGAAGAACTCACTTCTGAATCTGGTTGCACGCTTGGGAGCGTAGGTACCGAACATATAGTAAAGCACTACATACATCGGAACGAGGAACCACAAAACGCCAAAATATGTTGCCGAATCAAGTACACCGACAGAAGGGTTGGCATCCGCAAACCCTGTTCCGAACATAATATACCAGGCAAGCAAATAAGACAGTGCCACAACAATGGCATCTATCACTAAATGCAGTCTGTTAAAATACTTTTGGTTGTCTTTAATCATAATTCACCCAAACGTCTTAATATATTTACCAGCAGCATCAGTTCAAAAGATATATATCTTCCCAACCTGCTTAGCTTAAACTTAACCTTATGTTCCCTTGCCATAGGAGACGTACAAAAATCAAGGCCTTTAAGGATGCCGTTAAAATACGTTGCGCCGTATCCTTTTATAATGAAGAACACTAGTTTAATTAAATACCCAATCAGAATAATTGGCAAGTTAAAGATAATAAGCAAAAGCGGCATATTCTTATATATAAGATAAACGCTGTTCTTGCTTGAAAGTTTAATTTTAAATTCATTATACCTTGAACCCGACGCACCGCTGCCTGCATGAAGCACAACAGAATCATAATTAACCAGACTGTGGTATCCGTTAATATACGCTCTAAGTCCCCAGTCAACATCTTCAAGGTATGCAAAATGGTTCTCATCCAAGGCTCCGATTTTGTCTATAACAGCCCGTCTGTAAAGGGTTGCGCCTCCACAACCGGATGTTATTTTATGAACGTCATGCTCAAAAGTATCACAGTTTACAGCCTTTACGTCCTTGCCGTTGGCAAAGGCCCATCCAAGAGCACAATAGAAGTCTCCCGCAGAGTCTATGCAGGAAGGATCCGACATCTTCATCATCTTAGACTGACAGCAAAAAGCCTTTGGATCCTTATCAAGTACGCTTTCAAGTTTTGAAACGGTATCCGACCTTATTGTTGTATCGTTATTGAGCAAATATATATACTCCGTATCCGAAGCATTAATTCCCTCATTACAAGCATGGCAAAATCCGGTGTTGGATTCAAGTTCGATAAGCTTTACCATAGCAAACTTTTCTTTAACCAGTTCCCTGGAACCGTCTGTAGAACCGTTATCAACCACCGTTATATTCACATCAACGTCTGATGTAAGTACGCTTTTTAGGCAGTTTTCGATATATTCTATTCCGTTGTAATTTGGGATAACAATCGTTGTTTTAATCATTTATTTGCCTTTTATCACTATTTCCGGATCATATACGAATTTATATCCGTGTTCTTTCATAACATCACAGAATTTAAAACTAAGTTCCTTTGTACTTAGTTTATCCCCGTATCGCTTAACAAGTTCATCATAAACTTTCATTCCCTGCTTATTTGCCTTCATGGCACGCACATCAATATACGGAACTTCCGCTTGGCAGGATGCTCTGTGAAGATATCCGCCGGATGAATGTTTGCTTAATCCTTCAAACATTACTTTCCTGTTTTCGTCGAACACTCCGCCTGTAACTTTGGATTTCTTTCCGATAATTCTGCCTGCTATAGCACAAACTTCCTTGCGCTGGCTAAAAATATCCGGTTCGTAATTAACTCTGAAAAATCCCACATGGGGCAATTCCGTTACGGTTGCGCTTATCTTCGCTTCTTTTAAGAAATCCTCGACGCAGCGTTTTCCCGCATCATATGCATATTTCTTACTCATAGGATTTGAAGCCGTTGACTTGTCATGACATCGCCAGTGATACAGTACCTTAGCTATGTGAGAAATATTTTCTCCATAATTCTCTGACTCGGCCTTTAATTTAGCCACAGTCCTTAATATCAAATCATGGTCCTGCGCGCCGTCATATTCGGATCTGAATGCAATCTTCTTAATCAAGTCTGCTCTTATAACCAGGAAATGGCATATATAATTATTGGACAATAGTAAGTCTAAATTAAATCCAGGTTTGATATTTGGTTCGAAATACAGCGTATTTTCGGTATTTGTCTTATCTTCATCTGAATATAACATCTGTAATGTTATATTGTTTTGTTTTGCTTCCTCTATCTTTTTGGCATTTTCAAAGAGTGCATCCGGGCACAACAAATCATCATGGTCAAGCAAGCCTATATATTCTTTTGAACAATATTTAAGTGCTTCGTTGGAATTACCGGATATACCTTTGTTTTCATCCAGTTTAACATAGACTATTCTTTTGTCCGAATAATCCTGTACAGTAGATAAAACCACATCCGTACTGCTGGCATCGGCAATAATCAGTTCCCACTTACTGTATGTTTGGGCAAGAACCGAGTCGATAAGTGCTTTAAGATATGTCGGTGCCGTCTCGTAAGACGGCACCAGAATACTAAAAGTTGCGGAATAATCAAGCGACTTTTCTATCTGGGTAAGTCGCTCTTCTTCAGATATCGTTGAATACGTGTACGAAAATGACTTATTCTCCCTGAGTCTTTCAACAACAGCATAAGAGGTTTTAATCATTCCGTTACGTTTTATATAATTGAATGTCTTTAATAGATTACTGTTCAAATCTTCCCCCGGTTGCTATGGGACTAAATAAGTGCTTTTACATTTTCTGTCAAAGCTTCAACTTTCTTAGCTGAATCTTCCAAAGAATTTCCCTTAACACCCATATAGAATTTAATCTTCGGTTCTGTTCCCGAAGGACGTGCACAGCACCATGAATCTTCGGTAAGATCAAAGTACAGGACATTAGACTTAGGTAAGCCTGTTGTACCCTTTGCACCGGTTTCGTAATTAATTACCACGTCTTCTTTATAATCACGGAATTCCTTAACCTTAAGATCGCCGAACTCCTTGGGCGGGTTCTTACGAAGCTTATCCATGATTTCCTGAATCTGCTTGGCGCCGTCCATTCCCTTAAGTGTAATTGTATACTGTGTTTCTTTGTAGTAACCGTATTTGTTGTAAAGATTAATCATCTGATCCCATACTGTAATTCCGTTAGCTTTGCACCATGCAGCCACTTCGCAAAGACACATTACGGCAACGATGGCATCCTTATCTCTTGCATGGGTTCCTGCAAGACATCCGTATGATTCTTCAAGACCGAATACATAATTGTATGAATTATCCTGTTCGAAGAACTTAATCTGTTCTCCGATATACTTAAATCCTGTAAGGACTTCAATAAACTTAAGGCCATAATCATTTGCTATTGCTCTTGCCATATTTGTTGTAACAATTGTAGTAACAAGGGCAGGATTAACAGGCATTGTTCCTGTCGCCTTTCTTTCACGGAGAATATACTCTGCAATAACCATGCCCGACATATTACCTGTAAAAGGCATATATTCGCCTGTCTTGGTATCAAGGGCATAAATACCTAATCTGTCTGCATCAGGGTCTGTTGCAAGAATAATATCGGCATTCTTTTCTTTTGCAAGCTTTAATGCCAGCGTGAAAGCCTTGGGATCTTCGGGATTTGGATATTCCAATGTGGTAAAATCAGGATCCGGAAGTTCCTGTTCCTTAACTACAAACACATTCTTAAATCCAAGTTCCTTAAGTACTCTTCTTACGGGCACATTACCTGTTCCGTGGAAAGGTGAGTACACAATCGTAATATCTTCAGCCATTTTAGTAATAACGTCGGCATGAATTATCTGCTTTTTAAGTTCAACCATATATTTGTCATCGATTTCGGAACCGATAACGTTATAAAGGCCTGCTTTCTTGGCATCTTCAAGGCTCATTGTCTTGGCAGATGTAATATCGGTTATCGCCTTAACTTCTGTAATAATATCTACATCATGAGGCGGTGTAACCTGCGCTCCGTCAGCCCAGTAAACCTTATATCCGTTATATTCGGGCGGATTGTGTGAAGCAGTTACAACAATACCTGCGGTACAACCCAATTCACGCAAAGCAAAAGAAAGTTCCGGAGTCGGTCTTAATGCATCAAATACATAAGCCTTAATTCCGTTTGCATTAAGACAAAGAGCAGCAACATCGGCAAATTCCGGACTCATTCTTCTTGAGTCGTATGCAATTGCAACACCTTTATCCTGAGTACCCTGCTTTAAAATATAATTGGCAAGTCCCTGGGTTGCCTTACGTACCGTATATACATTCATTCTGTTAAGTCCTGCGCCTATTACACCACGTAATCCGCCGGTACCAAACTCAAGTTCCTTATAAAAACGGTCTTCTATTTCCTTTTCATCAGCTTCGATTGCCTTAAGTTCAGCCTTCGTAGCATCGTCAAAATACGGATTGCTAAGCCATACTTCATATTGTTCCTTATAGTTCATTTGTCATCCTCCAAATAGAAATATTAGTCACTGACATTGTACCACAATGAGTGCTATATTTTAAGAGCAAAGTCGCTCCTGTCCAACGAGAAATTCGGATTGTAATACGGGTCTCCCTGCTTTAGCACATCAGCCCATTTCTTACGGAAATACTCGGATTCTTTATTATATCTTTCGGCATTGTCACCCTGCATATCGGATCCTCGGGAAGCCGACTCATAATGGAACAATTCCGCAAAGGGAGTAAACACATTAAGATATCCTTTATCGCGAAGTTTAAGACAAAAATCAACATCATTAAGAGAAATCGCAAAATCCTCTCCAAGGCCTCCCACTTCGTCGTAACATTTTCTTTTAACCAAAAGGCAGGCTCCGGTAACTGCCGAAACATCCTGGGTATAACACAGTCTTCCCATATATCCCAAATTATCTCTGTGCTGCATATAGTGTGAATGACCCGCTGTCCTGTGGGCGCCGAGACCTATCACTACACCGGCATGCTGAATTGTCTTATTGGGATAATATAGTTTTGCACCGACACATGCCACATCATTTCGCTGGGCATACATAAGAAGTTCCTCCAGCCAGTTAACCGTTATAACCTCTGTGTCATTGTTAAGAAGCAGGATATATTCTCCCGTCGACACAGCAACACCATAGTTGTTAACCTTTGAATAATTAAAGGTTTCACCCTCTGCCGGCTTATAAGTAACAACTGTGATTTTATCATTTTCGCTTATCTGTCGATAGTAAGCAAAGGTTTCTTCCCGGGTGCTGTTGTTCTCTACAACGATTATTTCATAATTATCGTAAGTTGACTTTTCAAGAATGGAACCGATACATCTTCTTAAATCCTCAACATGATCCTTATTGGGGATAATAATTGAAATCTTGGGTGTACCGATAATCTCATATCTAATCTTAAATATTGTTTCGAAGGCCCTTGTGGAAGTTATCTTAAAATGATCGTAACCGTGGCGTCTTAAATGATCGGCTACAGCTTCTTTGGCAGCATTAATTGCATAGGGCTTTGCTTCAATATTGGAAGCTACTGACGCTTCATGGCATCTCCAGTAATAAAGAAGTCTCGGAACGTGAACAATATTCTGTGCCTTATCCGTAAGTCTTAATATCATGTCATGATCCTGGCTTCCGTCAAAAGCCGTTCTGAACAATTCATCGCCTTCAAGCAATGTCTTTTTGAACACACTGAAATGGCAAATAAAATTATTTGCTCTTAAATTATCAATTGCATAGTCCGGTTTAAAATGCATCGTAAGCATTTTATTTATATCGCCGGATTTAAATGTGGTTTCGTCGCAATAAATGTAATCGGCATCCTGCTCATTTATTACCTTCAGATATTCATACAATGCGCTGGGATGAAGTATGTCATCATGGTCAAACAAACCTATATACTCACCCGTTGCAAGAGAAAGACACTGATTGGTATTGCCTGAAATTCCTTCATTTTTCTCAAGTTTCTTATATAAAATACGTGTGTTATTAATTCCCTTCTCTTCAGCATTTTTCTTATCTTTTACCTGATAAGACTTAACAATGGTTTCAACATAATCGTGAGCATCGTCGGAACCGTCTGCCAGGCAAAGTTCCCAGTTCGAGTATGTCTGATTAAGAACAGAATCGATCATCTCTTTAAGGAATTGTTCGGGAGTATTGTACAAAGGAACAAGAATACTTATTTTTACCGGATTGTCAAAAACGGTATTTTCTTCTTCCCTACGGCGTTCTTCATCGGGAAAGCTCTTGGTTCCGAACTGCTGCATAGCCAGTTTCTCATGCTTCTTATATTCGATTTTGGAAGCAACACCGCGAATGGAACCGCAGTTCTTTATTCTCCTTGTCTGTCTGATAACAAAATGCATACACTTTCTGGCAGGCTTTGATGCCTTCCATACGGGATTTGTCTTTATTCGGTTAAGCTGAAAATTAAGATCATCCACTTTAGCTTCCAATTCGGCTACTCTTCCGGCCAGATCCGCATTACGAAGATGTTCGTTATCATACATTTCTTTAAATGTCATTTCTTCTTTTTCCATAAAATACACCTACTGATCAGATATCTATTTCCCAATTACTCATATTATACAACCTTAAGGTTGAAGTTTTATCTTTCATGTACATTCCAAATTGATAATGTCCTTTTGGTAAAGAATCGGACGCTATTTTAGCCGTATAACCTGCTAAATCTACATTTAACTGGTCCGGTACGTTCTTTGCGATGTCCGGTCTGTATTCCAATTCGACCTCTACTGTGTAAAATTCCCCGGTTTCAGTATTTTCAAGGATTAGCGCCCTTTCATAGCATGCGTTATCCGCTCCGATAACAAATGTATATCCTTGGAAATAATAGCCTAAATCATCCGGCGTCGGGGTTATCGATGACTTCTCAACAGGCACTCCGTACTTCCACTTGAAGATGTCCATAGCACACTCCATACCCACTCTTACACACTCATCGTATCTGGCACGTTTAATAACGTCTGTGTTTCTTGAAACCCTTGCCCAGTCTGCATTCAACTTGACTTCATAATGATATTTAGGGGCATATTCCAGTTCCCACATATCCGTAGTTAAATTGACATTATAGAACGGATCAACGCCATATATGTTCTGATGCTTTTCATATAAATAATCTTTTTCTTGATTTAATCTTTTTTGTTTCTCTTTGGATAATGCATCATTGCCTCTTGATAGAGACTCATGATGGAATAATACGGTATCGCAACGTACGATATTGTAATATCCCTTTTCATATATACTATAGCAAAGGTCCACATCATTGAATGCGACAGCAAGTTTTTCATCAAAACCGCCCACTTCATCAAATATTTCCTTCTTAACCAAAAGGCAGGCTCCGGTAACCGCCAACACATCATGTACATATCTGTTTCTTCCGTAATAATGATCTTCATCATCCGAAAGGAACTGCAGCTTATGGGCAGGACCGATTCGTAAATTAGTAATGCCGACGTGTTGAATTTTGGTAGAATCCGGATAAAGCAGTTTTGCCCCTACTGCGCCCGCATAGTCAAGGGCTGCTTTACTAAGCATTTTCGTAAGCCAGTCGGCTTGTGCTATCTCCATATCATCATTTAGGAACAAAATGTAATCGCCTTTGGCATTCTTAGCACCAAGATTGCACATATATGAAAAATTAAACTGTCTTTCTTCATATATATATGAAGCTTCATATTCTTTCAGGAAATTACTTATCTGTTCTCTATTGTTTTCATTTGAGCCGTTATCCACGACTATAATCTCATAATTAACGCCCTCCGGCAAAACAGTTATGTCTTTAAGAGACTTAATGCATCTTAACAGCACATCAGGGTGATCCTTTGAGGGAATCACAATTGACACCAATGCGTTTTTCGGAAGTGAAAAACCTGTTTCGGGTAGTTTCATATCCTTAATAACTTCATAGGAAGGCACGCCGGTATGATACAGTACCTCAGGAATGTGTTGGACAACATTATTTTTTCCGTGAGTATCAAAGGCACCATTTAATTTAAGCACCCTGTTTATATAAGAATAAATCGACTCATCACTTTCATAGGGAATTTCAATTAAGGCTTCGGTTCTTAATGCAACAGCACCGCCAAAATAGAAATATGATAGGAAATCATCAGGTGCCCAATCAGGCTTAAACCAAGGATTATCACGGTGTTTATCTGCATTTATCGTATCCTCATCAAAATAAATCAGGATTAAATTTTTGTCCGATAAAAATGCACCTGAAATTTTTTTAAGTGAATTTAATGATATTTCTCCCTCCGCAAATTGTAAAATTATGTCCTTCGGAGCGATTTTTTCATTTCCAACAGCCTCGAGGACTTGTGGAAGGGCATTTGGGGCACATACAACATGTTGTGTTCGACAATTTATGTCATCCGAACTTTCAAATTCCTCTATTAGTTTACATAATAGTTCGGATTCTGCAAGTTTTCTGTCACGTTCTTGCATATCGCCTTCAAAGGGTATGATTTCGAATCCATTTGTCAGACATTTCACTTTTTGCCCAAAAATTTGTTTTTCTTCTTTTTTTGAAGATTCTAAGTTTCTAATCCAGGCGTCGTAGTCCGTATTTTTGGACTTTAGAAGTGAATTATATTTACTTGTTTGTTTTGCAACCGCAAGTTTTTTTACGGTGTTTTTCAAAGCAGACATTCGAAATTTTACTCCATTTTTCAAGTGAATTAAAATAGCTTCTTAATTGACGACGAAATATCCTTAGCCAGGGCACTTGATATGGGGGTAACCTCCATACTGATGTGTAACGTGTTCTCACCTCTGGTTAAAACTTCATTTAATTTAATAATAATATTAGGATCCTGCGTATCAAACGCGTATGTTCCGTAAATAATCATTTTACCATTCGTCTGTATGAGTTTTTTGGAGCTTAAAACGTTCTCACCATTAAGAATTAACTCATTTATCCTCACCAGCGCACTGTAGTCGGCCGGATCTATTCTCAATTCCTTTACGTTGCCACTAAACTCAATATCTGTCTCAATATGGTTGGGACTTACATATACATCCGGTATATACTTTGAATTGCCTTCGGAATATCCCGTGCCCTCATCATAGTAAATCTGGATTCTGTCATTTAAGATATCTTTCATTCTCTGTTCGGCAAGTTTCTTTGCATCAAAAGCATGCGTTCCGATAGTAGCCGCTATTTCTCCGATTGATTCATGATTACCCGTAACGCCCTTTTGGAATTCCAATTCCTTATCCTGATAATATTCCCTTTCATTAGGGGTAATATCGAGCTTGGCCATTATTTCATCCACATTAAGTGCATTACGCCTGTCATCCTCAAGGATATAGCAGTATAGCGCTCTAAAGGCAAGTTCCTTGGCAGGAACATCCTTAAGCATCGTCCATTCGTAATCAATAACAACAAAGTCGTCACCATCAACGAGTATATTGGCAAAAATCAAATCATAATCGCTTACTTCGACACCGTTATTATAAGAAATAAGTTTATAATACTTATCAAACAGCTTATTAAACTGCTCATTATCGCCGCTAAATAAAGCACGGTCCATAAGTTCTTCCAGAGTTACACCCTTTTCAAAATCAAAATGTGCCTCTCCGGTTGCTTCGTCAAATGTGCATTTGTTAATTCTTAGGCCGCTTCCTTCATATCTTTTGTTTAACAGTTCATAGTAACGTTCAAGTTTCTTAAGATGACCTACCGATTCTTCGTTAAGAGCGCACTTAACCACATCTTTATCCGTAATCTTCGTGGAAATAGCGAATTTCTGGCATCTGTCATTTGAATACTTAATATACTTAACATCAATCTTAGGGCCTAACACCGCCATATATGAATTGCTGAACAAGGGGAACTGTTTTTCAGCTATTATCTGATCATAAACCAGATTTTCATTAAATAATAACAGCCGATCTCTATCAAGATTCCTTATATTTTCGGTAAGTTCTCCGGTTCTTGGTAACCGTTCATCCGAATAGATACATGTAGGCAGTTTATAATCCGGATAGGGATAATAGAATGAATAATCCGTTACGTTACATGCTTTAAATATTTCCTCCAGGCCATCCCTGGTAAATGTTCTTGCACTGCCGCCCTTCGGATATCCTTCAACGGAAGCAAAATACTCTCCGTTGTGGTCTTCCTTGCAGCCTGCCCAGTACTTTAACCCAAACTTATTTTCAATTGCAATTACAACACGCCCGTTATTTTTGGCGTGTTTTAGGGCTATTTTAAGGAAATCCTCATATGGGGTCTTACTGTTAATGTAACTTGAGCCATATTCAAACACACCTATAAAACATACATAATCATAATCTGTATCAAGGTGAGGTTCTATATCATTAAAGTTACCTACAAATATATTTATATTGTCTCTGTCCTGATTTCTGTATGCATTCACCATGCTTCTCTTGGCAGATAAATCCACACAGGTTACCGAACCGGCTTTCCTGCTTAATGTATCCGTAATGGCACCGCAACCGGAACCTATTTCAAGCACCTTGTCATTCTTTGTAATAGGAAGAAAATCAACTATATTCCCCCTGATATTCGATAAATGATAAAGAATCGGCCAGCTCTTTTTCTCCTCTATTATGGACTGATATTCCACTTTTGAAGAATTCTTAACTATATTAAGCAGTTCATCTTCTATACTTCCGTCAGAATATAAATCCTTACCCGGATAATAATCATAATTTAAGGAAACCTGCCCAATGGTTTCGGGCAGGTGATTGATCAATTCGTCTTCTGTTAAATACTTGGTTGTATAACTCATACATCCTCCACTTTTACAACGGAATTCATATCATAATATCCAACCGGATTCTTATCCGATATAACCGTAATGTTCATCACATCATATAATCTGTGATATACCACGAAATCTTCATTTTCATATCCGGTAACTCCGAGGGAAATCAAATATTCGCCACCATGAAGATCTATCTTCTGAGTGAATGTAATATGTTTCTTATCACCCTTTTTTACGGATTCCAAAAATACCTTTTCAAACATGGTATTTGTACCGGCTATCTCTACACCCTTTATATTTTTAATAGAAAAGGCAAAAATCGGGGAATTAATATCTTCATTAATATCTACAATCATATGCATTGTAACTGTAGAACCTTTTATTATGGCACTCACCTTATTTTGCTTATCATCCTCCAAATAATAGGATGAAATAACAGCCGCTTTCGTTCCGTATTCGAGTAAATCAGGATTTAGCACATTGGCATTTTCACTAGAATCCGCGGTTTTATCAGCTTTTTCTTCATCCCCATCCTGAAAGCCATTATTTATATCCGGCAATGGATATTGACCTACCAATACCTGCTTATAGGCATCAATCATCTCTTTCGGAGTGCCTTCACCCAGCTTCACACCCTGATTCAAGAGTACAACTCTGTCACAATACTTTGAAATCGAACTCAAATCATGGCTTACGAATACTATTGTCTTACCCATTTCCTTGAATTCTTCGAATTTGTGATAGCACTTGGCCTGGAAGAATACATCTCCTACAGACAAAGCTTCATCTACTATCAAAATTTCAGGTTCAATATTAATTGCTACCGCAAATGCAAGTCTTACGAACATACCCGAAGAATATGTCTTGACCGGCTGATTAACATATTCGCCTATATCTGCAAATTCCAAAATATCCGGAAGTTTGGCATCTATTTCCTTCTTCGAAAAGCCCATCATCGTTCCGTTTAAGTAGACATTTTCGATTCCGTTATATTCCATGTTAAATCCGGCTCCCAATTCCAGCAGCGCGGAAATACGGCCATCTACCTTGATTTCGCCGCTTGTGGGATTAAGAACGCCCGTTATGATTTTGAGAATTGTGGATTTTCCGGAGCCGTTAGTTCCTATAATACCGACGGTTTCTCCTTTATATATGGTCAAATCCACGCCTTTTAAAGCGTTATGTTCTTTGTAACGCTTTTTCTTACGACCTATACCAAATGTTTCCTTTAAACGGTCACTTGGCTTGTTATACAGCTTATAGGTTTTTACCACATTATTAACTTGTATAGCGATATTTTTATCCATAAGCACCTTACTTTTATAATACGTCCGCGAAATGGACCTTCAATTTCTTAAATATAAGTGAACCTATACCAAATAATGTAATGGTACAAATCCAGAAGTATGTTGAACTGTAGAAGTGCTCGAAGAACCATGTTTCCTCGTAAATAGCAGATCTAAAGCCGTTTACAATGTATACGATAGGATTTAGCTTAAATAATATAATTAATCCCTCGTCATGAATCATATTGATATCCCACAGAATAGGTGTTGCCCACATACCTACCTGCAACAGAATATTGATAATCTGGCCCAAATCCTTAAAGAATACAACAATCGCACAGCTCGAATAACTAAGGGCCAATACAAATATAAACATACAAAAACTGTAATATATAAGCTGTGTCGTATAAACTGTCGGGAAATATCCGTAACAACTTGCCACAATGAGCAATACCACCGTAAAGAAAACATGTATAAACGTAGCGGCTATAAGCTTTATAATAGGCAGAATACTAATCTTAAACACTACCTTCTTAACAAGGTAACTGTATTCAAGCAATGCATTCGTTCCATTGATAATTGCCTCTGAAAAATAGAACCAGGGAACAAGTCCCGCCGTAAGATACAAAACATAAGGTACTTCCACGCCCGAAGCTATCATCTGGGAGCGTGTATTAAACACTACATCAAAGACTATCCAATACATAACAACCGTTATGACAGGCTGTACCATCGCCCACACAAAGCCTAAATATGAGCCTGCATAGCGCTTTTTAAAGTCATTCTTGGCCAGTTTCCATATGAGTTCACGAGACTGCCACAGTTCCTTGGGAAGAACCAGTATTTTATCGAAGAACACACCAAAAATCACACACGCCAGTGAAAGCAACACACATGCGCATATCTTTTTTAACCTTTCGGTATCCGGATCCGGTGCCAAAGGATTGTTATGGAAAACAATAACAAGGGCCAGCGCTATACACACTGTATAAAACAGTGCTATTGCAACTGGCTTTGTAAATATCTTCTTTTTAATTGAATTCTTTGCTTCTTTGTTACCCATAAACTAAAGATTACAGTCCTCTTTGTTTCTTATATTCCGTAAATGAAGGATGAACCTTATCCTTATCCGACAGCTTTAATAATGATTTATCCTCAAAAGGCCATTTAACGCCTATTTCAGGGTCATCAAACATCAATCCGCCTTCATCATTGGGATGATAGAAATCAGAGCATTTATAAGCAAATTCGGCGTAATCGCTCATAACATAAAAACCATGAGCAAATCCCTTTGGCACGAAGAACTGCTTTTTATTTTCTTCGGAAAGTTCAACTCCGAACCATTCACCAAATGTTGCCGAGCCTTCTCTTAAATCTACAGCCACATCAAAAACTTTTCCTCTGATACATCTAACCAGTTTATCCTGAGGATAATTAATCTGGAAATGGAGTCCTCTTAAAACATCCTTAGTGGAAGCTGACTGATTATCCTGTACGAACTCAACATCAATTCCAGCCTCTACGAAATCATTCTTATTATAACTTTCCATAAAATATCCGCGACTGTCACCGAAAACCGCAGGTGTAATAACCTTCAGCCCTTCTATTTTACATGTTTCAACAGTAATCTTACCCATAATTAAAGTCCCTCTGATACTTCTACCAAATATTTACCGTAATCGGTTTTCATTAACGGTTCGGCAAGCTTAAGAAGCTGTGCCTTGTCGATAAAACCTCTCTTATAAGCAATTTCCTCGATGCAGGAAATATACAATCCCTGTCTCTTCTGGAAAGTTGCAACGAAATCAGCTGCATCAAGCAGTGAATCATGGCTTCCGGTATCAAGCCATGCAAATCCACGTCCGAGAGTCTCGACTCTAAGCTCTCCGCGGCTTAAATATTCATTATTAATACTGGTAATTTCGATTTCACCTCTTGCGGAAGGTTTAACATTCTTGGCAATCTCAACTACGTCGTTATCGTAAAAATACAATCCGGGTACTGCGTAATTACTCTTGGGATTCTGCGGCTTCTCTTCAATAGAAATGGCCATTCCGTTCTCATCGAATTCAACCACGCCGTATTCTCTGGGGTCTCTTACGTAATATCCGAAAATTGTTGCTCCCTTATCACGGGCTGCAACTTCTCTTAATACTTTACTGAAGCTCTGGCCATAGAAGATATTGTCACCGAGAACCAATGCAACATTGTCATTACCTATGAACTTATCACCGATAATAAACGCATCTGCCAGGCCTCTTGGTGATTCCTGAATCGCATAGCTAAAACTCATTCCCAAATCACTTCCGTCCTTAAGCAGCTCCTTAAATACGGGAAGGTCTCTTGGTGTTGAGATAATAAGCACTTCTCTTATGCCCGCAAGCATTAACGTTGAAAGCGGATAATAAATCATCGGCTTATCATACACCGGCATAATCTGTTTACTTATTGCTTTTGTAAGCGGATATAAACGTGTTCCGCTACCGCCTGCCAAAATAATACCCTTCATAGTGTCTCCTTTTAATGCATCAAAATGTGACAAAAAGAACCGTCCCTACTGTCACACATTGTACATGGTATTGTAATATTTCTGATAATCACCGCTGGTTACGTTCTTCATCCATTCCTCATGTTCGAAGAACCACTTAATGGTGAGCTTAATTCCGTCCTTAAACATTGTTTCGGGTTCCCAACCGATTTCTGACTTAATCTTGTCAGGGGCGATTGCATATCTTCTGTCATGTCCCTTACGGTCTTCAACATATGTAATCAAATCCTTCGATACCAAAGCTTTGCGAGGGTCAGAATCATCAAGCATCTCCTGAAGAGTTTCAATAATAATATTGATAATCTCAATGTTCTGCTTTTCGTTATGTCCGCCTACGTTGTAGGTTTCGAATAATCTTCCCTTATTAATTACCATATCGATAGCCTTGGCATGATCTGCTACGTAAAGCCAGTCACGAACATTCTTACCGTCGCCGTATACAGGCAGTTTCTTACCCTGAAGCGCATTATTTATAATAAGCGGAATGAGCTTCTCGGGGAACTGATAAGGTCCGTAGTTATTTGAACAGTTCGTAATATTTGCAGGGAACTTATATGTGTCCATATAAGACTTAACAAGCATATCCGAAGATGCTTTGGATGCCGAATATGGGCTATGAGGCGAATAAGGAGTTGTCTCATAGAAATATGCATTCGGATCATCATCAAGGCTTCCGTATACTTCATCTGTCGATACGTGAAGGAATTTCTTGCCTTCTTTAAATGAACCGTCAGGCAATTCCCATGCTGCTTTGGCGCTGTTAAGCATCACTGCAGTTCCAAGCACATTGGTCTGAACAAATACTTCAGGATTCTTAATTGATCTGTCTACGTGAGACTCAGCGGCAAAATGTACCACATAATCAATGTCGTTATGAGCAAAGATATCAGCTATAGCATCCTTATCACATATATCAGCTTTAACAAATGTATAGTTTTCTTTGTTCTCAATATCCTTCAAATTCTCAAGATTTCCGGCGTATGTAAGTACATCCACATTAATGATTCTGATATCATCACCATATTTGTTAAACATATAATGAATGAAGTTCGAACCGATAAATCCGGCTCCGCCTGTAACTAAATAAGTTTTCATATAATAACCTCGTTTCTATCTGCTATTAGTATCCAAGATAACTAATATTCATATCAACATTTCCGGTAATTCCGGTTACCTTACCCTTAGAAGAGTACTGCCACATATCATATCTTGTTTTATTGTATGTAGGTGTGGCAGCATACTGTGCAAGCCATAATTTATATCCTGACAGCGCATTAACATCCATCTTTGATTCGAACCAGGTCTTATTTGAATATACGCCTGCTCTGTATCCGGAGTTCTGAATTGTCTGGCAGAAAGCCTTAGCTACTGCAGTTCTTTGTGCTTCGCTTATACTGTCGCCTCTTCCGCCGGAACTTTCGATATCAAGGAATACGGGGAAAGCCAGACTGTACTTGTTTATAAGACTGATTGTCATTGATGCTTCCTCTACCGCCTCGATTTCATTAACCGCCTGAGAGAAGAAGTATACGCCGACCTTAAGTCCCGCATTCTTAGCTCCTTCAATATTTGATTTAAAATTAGGATCGGCTACCAAAGCTCCTGTAGATGAACCTCTGTATCCGCATCTTATAATTACATATGAAATACCGGAATTCTTAACTGCTTCCCAGTCAATCTTGCTGTTCCACTTCGAAACATCAATTCCGAGTACTCCGGAGCTTGTATCAAGCTTACCGTTTGAATCAAACTTATACTTGGCTCCCTGAATTACCTGTTCGCCTGTAACAGGCTTTCCACTCTTATCGTAGAAATATGTACTTCCGTCTATAGTCTGCCATCCGGTGTACTTATATGTAGCACCCTTCTTTGTCTTCTTAAAGAACTTCGTGCCCTCAATATAATAATCTGCATATTTAGCTTCACGTACCGAACCGTCTGCATTCTTAATATAAAGCACATCACCCTTGGTGGTCTTAAGTGTGGATGTAGTATCAGTCTTTGCCTTATCGGCAGGTGAAATTGAAGGTGTCGGTGTTACTGTAGGTGTAACCGACGGGGTCGGTGTAATTGATCCTGTAGGTGTAACCGTAGGAGTACCAGAAGGTGTTGCCGTAGGAGTTTCCGTAGGTTTAGCCGTAGGTGTCGGTGCCTGTGTAGGTTCCTGTGTAGGCGTAGCCGTAGGTTCCTGTGTGGGTGCATCCGTAGGTACAGGTTCCTGGGTAGGGCCCTGTGTGGGTTCACCGGGTGCCTCCGTAGGTTCTCCCGGTTCCTGTGTGGGTTCACCGGGTGCTTCCGTCGGGTCTCCTTCGTTCGGATCCGGGGCTCCTGCGTTTGTATATTTTTTGCTCAAAAGTTTCATAGGAACAGCAGATATCTTACCGGGATCGGCAATACTGTCTCTGCTTACCTCTTCCAAGGTTTCGGTTCCTTCCGAAACAGTTGTCTTCGTAGACTCAACCCACTCTACGGTATCTGTTAATGTGGATTCTGTTTCTGCCTTTTTAGCTGTATCTTCGGCAGCGGCATTTATATCTTTTTCCGTCTTGATTTCGTCTGCTACATTAACCTTCTTATATTCGATCTTGTCCTTGACCGTAATAAGAACGTTATCCTTAGAAAAGCTGTATTTATCATCTTCCGGGCCCTTAAGAGCAACCTTGTATTTACCGCCGGCTATATCTTTTAAGTAGATAATACCGTCGGTATCCTTATCGGTTTCTGTAGACTTCTTGCCCGAAGGGTCCGTTATCTGAACCTCAAAATTAACGCCTTTAACAAGTTTCTGGGTGTCGTTGTCAATGAACTTAATCTTTAAATCCTTCTGGATGGAAACAAGATTCATAACAACAACCGTATTAGCTTTTTGTTCGGGTTCTTCCGCAGGCTCTTCTCCTTCTTCTTCGAACAAATCATCAATCAAAGCTTCTGCCACAAGTTCTCTGGCATTATTGGCATCTGCCATGGCAAGCAGACCTGCTTCACCGATAATGTCTATATCTTCCATGTTGTCGCCAAGGCCTTCGAGTTTGGCAAGTTTCTTGTCAATATTTGACAGGGGTTTATTGCCTCCCAGGAATACCACTCCCACCACCACAACAAGAATCGCTGCCAGTACGGCAGTACCTATAATAATCCAGTCAGTAGTAGTTCTGGACGCAAAAAAGTCGGCGATTTTGTCGCCTATTGCAGCTGCGCCCTTGGGCTCCTGATACTTGTATACGGAATAACCGTTTTTGTCCTGATAATAACGATCATCCTCATAATCATCGTAATCATCTTCTTCATCGTAATAGTCATTCTCGGATTCTTCGTCTTCGTAATCGTCGTAATCGTCGTCCTCGTAGTCGTCTTCGTAGTCGTCTTCGTAATCGTCGTCGTAGTCGTCTTCGTAGTCGTCTTCGTAGTCATCGTCATAATCGTCGTCGTAATCGTCATCCGAATAACCGTCGAAATCTTTACTGTCCAAATCTATGAAATCAAGGTCTCTTCCGAGCCTTGATTCTGCATGGGAATTCTCACGCATTTTCTTCATAAAATCTCACTCCTAAAAATCTACACATAATCCAATGAATTATAGCATATTATACACAAAAATGCCACCTAGTATGAGGGCTATTCCGCAAGCTTTGCGAAGTGTAATTTTTTCGTTAAAAAAGAAATAACTGAGTATCATAACAACAACATAGCCAAGGGACTCCAGCAGCGGCACCGCTGCGAAATTTTCGAAGCCTTTGTACGCAATCATTGTAATGAACAAAGATATAAACATCATTCCGTATCCGCATATTACATAAGCATTAAGATATTCCCTAATCCAGTTCGGATAGGTTTTGTCCGCAGCCTTCTTAAGCAAAATCTGTGAGAAAGATGCAATTATAACAGAAGTAATAAGTAATACCACAAACCAGTTCATTACTCCACCTCCTTAGTTTCGGCATCATCCGTATCAGATATTTTTTTGGATTTACCTGTTGTATTAAGCATATAAATGCCTGCAATAACAATTAATACTCCCACAATCTGATTCCATTTAAGATGTTCCTTAAACAAAATTGCACTCCAAAGAAGTGCCCATATTAAAGTAACCGCCTTATTGGCATAAGCTATCGAAAGGTCATATTTTTTGATAACCTGCTGCCATAAAAGCGCATATATTCCCAAAATCACAACCTCAAGTCCGTAAAAAAGTATAAATTTAAAACTAAGCACCTCATTACCCGATGCAAATTTGGCCACTACCGACGAACAGCTGTATATCAAAAATGATACCTGTAACAGCAAAAAGCCCTTGATTCCTGCTTCTTTCATTACCAATTCCTTTCTATATCTCCATACTATTTATATTCTTCAAGTTTTGAATTAAGCTTGTCAAAATCATATTCTTCGATAATTTCACGCATACTGTCCATATATTCTTCCATATTTCCGTCTATTATATCGTTTCCGTTTACGAATGACTCCGCCATATATCTGTTAATTCTCGGATTGTAATGAGAATAATCGGCATAGTTATTAAGATTGGTAATTATATCTTTGTCCGCCGGGAAGAAATACATATTAACATTCTCGTAATCCCTCAGTGTAAGCTCTACAATTCTGTATGCATTAAACGTCGCCTCAAGTCTGTTATCCAGCAGCACATCATCCCAAAACAAAATACTGTAGGGTGGGAAAAAGATATTAAATTCCGTCTCCGGATGCTCCTTAATGTACGGAATGATATTACATGTAAGATTATTTACTATTCCTTCATCAAAAGCATGTTCCGGCAATGCCTCTTCGCGTTTCGCGGGAGATTCGTGGTTACGAAGTACCCACTCTTCATTGTAGTAATCTTCGGTCCACCAACTGGCATAAACGTGGGACAGATTGGTGGGTTCGGGATCTGCTATGGGGCGAAGCACATAATTAAGAAGTACATCTTTATTAAGCAGATAATTGATATCATTTATCGGATTCTTATCATACAAATACTCCGGCAAAGGATATTTTGTTTCGTTAACATCCCCCGAATATGTGATAATATCAAGTCCCAGAAATACTGCCTTTATATCTTTTGCCCTGCCGTCATCATAGGGTTCGTATATCTTTGCAAGTATATTGGAAATGTCCTTGGGATAGGCTGAAGAATAACTAAGCTTCAGGGTATTTAGTCCCATAAGTTCCTTAAACCAGTCCGTTTCGAAATTAACTGTCATGGAAGATCCCAAAATTACAGAATCATACTCCATGTGCTGTGCCATACCCGGGTTTTGTGTAAGCTGGTTATCAACAACGTAGGCGAATCCGTCAATCGGCGCATGATAGTGAAAAAAAGGATCCACATAATACACCAGTGCCCCCGCCAGCACACACACTGCCAGCACAGCCACTCCCATAAACAATATGTAGTTGCGAATCTTTTTCTTTTCCATCTTCGCTCCCCGGCAACCAAAATGTGACAAAAAGAACCGTCCCCACTGTCACATTTTAGAAATTCACATAAAGGTATGTGGCAACACCCTCGAAAGAAAGGATGCACCAAATAAACAAAATCGTAATAAGTACGGTAGTTCCCCAATTAATCCGGCACTTCTTAGCAAACTCAACCGCCGTAGGTGCCGCAAATACAATAATCATCAATACTGCAAGAATGAGGAACATCAGAATATATATACTGTTGTTAAATCCGTCCAGGTGGAGAATCTTAAGCAGATACCACAGTTCATCGATGTTGAAGCACTTGGCAAGTCCGTAGTTAAACCTGGGGAACCAGCATTCACCCATATCTTTGAACAAATGAATCGCATCCTCTACCTTAGGGGCTCTAAAAAACACCCAGGCAACGTTTACATACAAAAATGTACCTGCAGTGGCAATAATCTTTCCGATTTTACCTCCCAGGAGTTCCCTGCGACCGCTTATATCGGCTATTGCCCTGCATATCAAATAAAGCACACCGTGCATCATTCCCCAAATAATAAACTGCCATCCGGCACCGTGCCATAAGCCGCTTACCAAAAATACAATAAGGAAATTGATATAGGTTCTTAATCGTCCTTTTCTGTTGCCGCCAAGAGGAATGTACAGATATCTCGTAAAGAATGTTGTAAGTGAAATGTGCCATTTTTTCCAGAACTCAAGAATATTTCTTGCTCTGTAAGGGCTGTCGAAATTAAGGGGTAATTCAAATCCAAACGCACCCGCTATAGCCATTGCCATATCACAATATCCGCTGAAATCAAAATATAGCTGCAGCGTATATGAAAGCATAACTATAAGTGCTTCACCCGTATGAAGAGACGAAAGATTCGTAAATCCGTAGTCAACAGCACCGCCTAAGGTATCGGCAATAATTACCTTCTTAAAACATCCGAGAGTAAACAACACAATAAGTCTGTATACTCTTTCGATGTTCATGGACTCATATGTAAGCCCCGACTCCTGTTTAAGAATATCATCAGGTCTTACAATCGGGCCCTCAATCATCTTCGGGAAAAACACCATTAAGAAACTGTATTCTCTAAAAGAAAGACCTTCAACCGTTCCCCGATAACATTCCATTACAAGGGCAATCTCGCAAAAGGTATAAAAACTGATTCCCGGAGCCGTGACAATCCCGAAGAAGGGTGCTCCCGTAAGAGGTCCGTATTTAAACACCGCAAGCAGCAATATGTCAAATATTATGCCCGCAGCAAGCACCTTTTTGGATGCTCCCTTAAGAAGGGAATAGGTGACGGCATAATTAACTCCAAGGCTTACAACAAGCACAGCAAGTCCGCTTAGATTCTTATATCCATAAAAAAACAAGGATGCCAACACAAGGAACCAAATTGCTTCGTTCTTAAGCCCCTTTTTCTTAAGCATCCAGTATATTAACAATGTTATCGGCGTAAACACCAGTAAAAATAAAAATGAATTAAAGCTCATACCTATTCTTCGTAATATTTACTCATTTCATCAGCTATTGCCGCTCTTATCGGATCTTTATAAATAATATAATTTCCTATGGTATCAACATATTTAAGTCCGGCCTTTGTAGGATCAACGTCCGTTGTGCTTCCGGCATAAAATACTATATATTCAACCTCAAACAGTCTCGTCTGTTCAATAAGTGATTCCATAATTATAGGGTCTGCATGTTCAAACTCTTCAAAAATCGGAATGGAATAATTGTTATTAATATCAAACATTTCACGGCCGTAAGGCATATTAATATTCGCATCATACTGTCTGACATACAATGTAAGCACGCTGGGAACAAGCACCGTAATTCTCTCTCTTTGGGGCGCATCTTCCCTAATCCTGTCAACTACCAGAATCGGATCCTGGGGAATTGCGTATTTATTTTCGGCTTCATACATATGATCCGAAAAATATATACACTTTCCACACAAAACAAATAACGCCGTAGCAACAACAAGTCCCACGACACGGGTCAGGGTATTCTTGCCTGCTGCCTTAACTGCCGCATAAACGGTAATCATTCCCATGGGAATTACCCACAATATCCTGTAATAGATAGCCGTGTCAAGATGAGTTAACTCAAACATCTTATAGGTCAGCGGGCACATAACCGCCAGCAAAATAACAACGGGCATATATACGAAAATTACCCTGAGAGTCTTATTCTTTTCTTTTAAGAAAAGATATACCCAGGCAATCGCCGTAAGCGCGAACAGTAATTTCATCCCTGTGTAGTTTTTAACAACCTTAAGACAGGTTATCAAAGTCTGCATAAGTTACCTTCCTAGTTAAGTATATAAATCAAAATATATATTGCCCCAAACAGGCAGGAAATAACGGATTTAAAGAAAATCCTTATATTTTTGTCCTTAATTGCAAAAATTCCGCCCAATACCACATTAAGCATGCAGCACAAAAGCACTGCAAGAGAGGAACTGGCGCCTGAAGCAAGCAGCGTAATAAGTATGAAAGACCAGTATCTTTTTCCCATAAGATTATCCCGGTCATTGCGCATCAAAAGATACAGCCAAATGATAGCGGGAATAATTAAGTTACCCGCAATTGCCTTGCCCTGCCAGGTTCTTAAGAAAAAGAACGTTTCGGTTGTATACTCAGAAACATTGCCGAAAATTCTAAATACATTCATCAGCAAAAGGAACATCAAACATTGTTCCTTGGAATCGGAAAATACAAGTTTGGCAATTTCATAAACAAGAATGTACGAAAGCGAAATTATCACAATCGGCATAATCTTGTGGGCCACTATCAATAAATGCAAATTTGAAAGTGTACTGATAAATGCCTGGAAAATAGGGAAAAGTGCCAGCCCATGACGCATATCAAGGGGTGTACTTTTGCCTGTATTGGGATCGGTTCTGTATAATGTTCCGTACTTTTGGGCGGTTGTTGCATAAGTGTTGTAATATGCATCATCAACATCATAAGAAGCCATCTTAAGAGCCATTACTATCTGGAAAATAAAGACTATTGCGATTATCCCCATATAAATTTTGCATTCAAGGGAACTGTTCACGAAATCATCAATTACCGAACGGAATCTGCGTTTAAGGGAAAAGGTCTCCGTATCATCGTTCTTATGTGCGTGGATTATATCTTTGCGGGTAATAAACACCCCAAGTCCGGCCACGAAAAGCATAATAACAATGAACATTCCTATGAAAATGTTATAAGCCGAGTACGTGATTCCGAGCACAATAGGAATACCTATGAATTCAAGAAGCGCCAAAGAAGCTATATATCCGAGAATAATAGCTTTACTAAAGGTTTTTTGAACGTTATTCATAAAATGAATCGGCACAAGTCCCACAAGCGTAGGAATTACTGCAAGCCACAGTACAAGTACCAGTATTTTTAATATCATCATAAGTAAAATTATATCACAGCCGTCAATATATAGTGACGGGGTCCTTAATCACATTATCTTCAACGTTAAAGCTCCAAATCGAATGACCGGGAAGCCTGTGCTCGCACAAATAAAAAGTATCCTCTATCTTAGTAATGGTATAGGGTGTTCCTCCGCCTATGAAATTATCATAAACATCTTCGTAATTGTCGGCAGCAAGATCGGTAAGGTTCTTACACCTTATCATTGTTGCCGCATCCTGATTTGCCAAAGCGTCCGTAGAAACGGTTATATAGTAATAATCCTGAATTTTCGTAAGCTGAACCATTCCTGCGATCTCATTCGTTACGGGATAACGGTTTGTTATCTTAAAATCATCAAGATCGGCTTCTATTATATTCAAGTTACCCGATACGAAATAAATCTTATCATCCATAATCGTAAAGGACCTTACATAAAATCCGTCCAATTCCGGAATTGCCATTATCTTAGTTAAATACATTCTGGGATTACCGCTTTCATGGCGATAACAGTACATCTGTCCCGTCATGGAACTCCATGCATAAAATGTATCGGTGCCCTCATCATAAACAACATAGTGGGGACGTACTCCCACATTGTTAAATTCCTGGGTTTCGACAAATACGCTCTTCCCGTCAATCGTAGTTTCTTCAAGCACTACCATCCTGTTATTCTCGGTATCGTCCACCATATAAACAAGCCCGTCGGACGCAATCGTATGACCGCGGTTAATGTTGCACATTACCTGCCATTCATACAGCGGCTTATCAAGACTGTCCGAATAAATAACAGAATCATGATAGCAGTCCACAATAAAATATTTATCTTTGATCTTCGTAACATAAGTAGGTACGCTCAAAAAGTCATACACATTCACAGGATTATCGGTAATCTCACTATTAATAAGTGTCGATTCTTCAATATAATCCTCAGCCACATAAGGTTTAACTTCATTAGTACAACCGCACAAAGATATACCGGCTCCAGCCAAAATTCCCACGAACAAAATCGGTGCTGCTTTGGCCGCCTTACGTTCAAGCCTCTTAAGGGAAATCTTACGGCGAAGATATTCATATAAGGAGCCAAGCAGCGTCGGAATCAAAACTCCCAAAATCAAATATCCCCACTTAATTGCATCTGAACCGTATACATAGTAAATATCGCTAAAATAGAGCTCCGTATCAAAATTTCCAAAACCCTTTCCGTTACAATACATACAGTAAATAATAGAATTAATAACAAACAAAACGCATAAATGATGAAGCATGATCGACATGGTGTGTCGACCCACATTAAGCACCGAATCAAAAATAAGCGATACCGTCTCGTTTTTCTCGACAAAATACATAATAAGGTCGGCTACACTGTACCAAAAACCGATACCTATTACTACCGTAACAAATGGCATAACAGGTCCGTTGGCAAATCCCGATACCCATACCGTGCTAAAAGCAAGGCCTCCGCACAAATATTTAAGTACAGCTCCGACTGTTACACATAAAGCAATGGTAATTATGTCTTTAAGCACGCGTCTTGTAATCGTAGGTTCTATCTTTTCCTTAAATACCCTGCCGAACTGAATTCCCGGAAGCATAATAAGGAGCCGTCCCACATCTTTGTAATGACCCCATACATGTCCTTCTATTGCCAGGAATACCGTTAATACTCCACCCAAAAGCGTAAGCCCCAAAAGTAACAGTTCATTCATAAGATGAAGCTTATTAAGAAGCGCTCTTCCCAATATATACAGGCATTCCGTCAGGAATAATGCCACCAAAAACCAGGAAGGTGCATTCAGCATAAACTGATGGCCTCCAAACAGGGGTGCCAGGAACAGATTGTACAAAGATATACTCTGTCCGAAACAAAATCCTCTGGTATTTAAGTAAGTAACGATTATTCCGTAAAGAAGATTACACGTAAAATACGGTATTAAAAGGTTACGGGCCTTCTTCAAAATGTATTTAAGAATATGTTTCTCATCTTCGGGATTGTAGAAATATCCCGCGATAAAAATAAAAATATATACATGAAAAGAATAGTATGGGAAAAGTCCACCTATTGTAAAAAAATCAAGACCGATATGACCTGATACTATGAATATTATTCCAAGAGTTCCAAGGAGTCTTAGGGTTTTATTTTCTGTCTTCATTAAATAATCACTTTTTGCGATAAACTATATATTTATCCGTTTCGGCAACATTCTCATAATCATTATACAACAAATCATAATCAAAATCCGAATAAGTCGTAAGAAGCGGCCATTCCATGGCGGTTATGTTCTCATCAAGCATAGTGTCCGAAACAAGCACGAAAGACGCCTCTCCCAAAGGTGCCTCAGCAGGATCATCGTCAAAAAAGAACTTGATAACATATTTTTGATAATCATCCGTATAATAAATACTGTCGATTGCATCAACCTTAATTCCATTATCCTCCATGGCATAAAGTACATCGGCTATATCATTCTCACGTCCCGCCATAGGCATCGTATACTTTGGTGTAAACAAAAGTCCTATAAAGAACACACCGAGAATTGCCGTGACAATTGTACATATCTTAGTATTGTCAGCGCCTGCCTTAAATACAGCCATCTTAACATACATCATTATGCTAAGGGAAAGCACCAGGCCGTAAAAGCTAAAGACTCTAAGATAAGGCTGAACAGACTGAACTATCAGCATAATCGGCAAAAACAACGTTCCTATAAGCAAATAGGCTTCCAAAAATCTCGTTCTGTCCTTGATAAATCTGACAAGGGCCACAACAAAAGTAACCGCCAGTATTGCAATAATCACAATTCCCATATTTGAATAGAACTGATCAAACAAAATCGTAAGATAATTAATAAGATCCTTAATCACAAAGCTTCGATCCATACTCTGTATATAGGGAGACGCAAGCATATAATCCAGTCCCGTCTTTGCTGCTAATAACGGATGTTCTTTAATAATGGAAAGCTGATAAACTCCGGCATATACGCCATTCGGGTCTTTGCTTAAAAGATTAGAACCTATTGCAAGCCATACCAGGAAATAAATCATCAGTGCACCGAGTGCCGCTGCCAAAGATGCCGCTATAAGTTTAATAAGTTTCTTATACTCTTTGTTAAACAACAAATAGATTCCGCCCGTAAAGCATACGGGAATTACCCAGAAGGTAGAGGACGGAACCGCCCATATACCAAGGATTAGGGCGATTGCGTAACATATGTAATTTATCTTTTTGGGTGTACCTTTACAGATGGTATAGAGCATAAGCAGGGCAACTATATAGCATGTGGTCGAAAGTGTATACCCTCTTCCCTGAACTGCCATATTATGAACCTGGAATACACCGGCATACACAAATACCGCCAAATATGAAAGGCGCTCGCTCATAAATTTGCGCGCCAGCACATATACCAAATATATATTGGCCACTGCACACAGGAAAGACACTCCCCTAAGGGCAATCGTTGCATTCCCCAAATACGAAAGAAATCCCGAAAGTGTGGAGTAACCCATATGATTGTTAGGGAGGGGCCAGTGAATGGCCGAATAAACAGGTCCTTTTGAAATGAACGAATAATATGTATAAAGCTCATCATACCAGGGATTATTCATAAACATCCTGTTAATATAGATTGCCCCATACACTATCATCAGCGGAACTATATAGAATTGTGGATTTTTAAGTTTGTTTTTCATGCAATTTGTACAGTTGGTGCAATTAGCACAATTAATCCAGTCTATAAATGTTAAAGTAATATCTTTCTATAAATGCAGAATCGTAATAAAGTTCATTATTAACTCCAAGACTCTTCCATTCATCAAGCAATTCCTCACGGGAATTAAAGCTTCCGAAGAAAAATACATTCTGTTTCGTTAATACCAGATCCGCCATTTCGGCTTCTGATATGCTTTGTCCGTCATTATTATACATTATTTGAACTATCGGGTCCGTAGTATCTTCATAAAGATATACTGTATTTCCCTTAAGATAATAATCCATGAGAGTACATATCTGATCAAAATTGGTAATAACAACGGAATCCTCCGGCAAAGATTCAAGCACGGACACAGTTTCCTTCATGGCATCGGGTTTCTTGGCTTCTTCATATTCAAATGAACTTAAGCTGTAATGGCCGCCTATAACAAACACCGCAACCACAACCCACAACAATATCTTTTTCCCGGCAAAAGTCTCACAGGCCATATACGAAAGTCCCAGATAAAACATTCCGAATACCGGAACCATATATCTGTATACGAAAATAGGGCTTCCCATTATAGAAAAAACAAAGCCCGCAAGCACTGTAATAACAAGTGTTATGATGCCCGAGATTCCTATAAACAGTGCTTCTTTATTGGGTTTGTCCATTAAGAATTTAACCATTGTAAATAATGTGGCGGCTATCATAATTCCTGCCACGGCATAACCTGCCATTCCCAATCCTATTGAGGGAAGGTACATATATTTAACGCATCCGAATATACTTCTTAAGGTAAGGGGTTCAATCCAATAACTTTCTTTTACGCTTCCTATCTGTCCCAGCAGGTAAGGAATCCAGGGAATATAGCACACCACCGATATTCCCGCACATATTCCCAATTTGGCAAGCAGCTTATATCTTTTGATCAAAAGAGAATAAATTCCGACACAAATATAAATACCCACAATGGCTATGCACACATAATACTGCGTATAAGCGCCCAGAATGCCAAATAACGTAAAGAGTACCGGGTAGCTTATATTTTTATCATCAGATGTCTTAATTGTCTTATACGCGAATATAAACGCCAATGTGACTATTAAAAGTGCAAATGCATACATTCTTATTTCGACGTAGTATGCTGCAAGATTAGGCATTACCGTAATAAGCATTGCAAAGAAAGCACCGCATGTAAAACCGAAATTCTTACGGATTACCGTAACCGACAGCATAAGCAAAAGAGCATAAGGAATTACCGAAGCAAATTTAGCTATTACAACAGCATCGGCTACGGGTACAATAAGTTGTCCCAGCATAATAACGGACTTTAAGTAAAAATAGTATAACGGCGGGTGAACATCTGCTCCCGTAAGAGAAATAATTTCCTTAAAGGAACGGGATGCAAACTCCATGGAAAAGACTTCGTCATACCATATATCATTTGCTTTTATCGTAAAGCAAATAATCACCATTCCCACTATCGAAATGGTGATTAACAATGCCGTTAAAATATTGTCCTTAATCTTGCTTATCATTCTTCTTAAATACGAATCTTGCCTGTACCAGTGACGTAGATGCAAATATCAGTATAGCAGCTATGTATCTAAAGTCGGCAGAGCATGTAAACTGATACTTGATTATAAATGCTATAAACAACAAAATAAATGAAATATATCCGCTAAGGAGGAAAAGTCCCCGGCGCTTATTTCCGTGCTTAATTTCTTTCACATTAACAACAATTGTAAGTACCGCACATATAAAGGCCAGAACTACAGATGCCACAAATACTGCCTGTAATGATAAAAGTGCAATTCCCGTCACATCAGGCCGCATTTCCGTAAACATTGCGGTTCGGAACATAATTACCCATGAATTGGAACACGACTTGGCATAAAGCGTATGGAATGGATAATCAAGTCCCCAGTCCTTGGGCCAGCCGAACTGATCCCACCATGAATAAAATCCAAGATATTTAAGATCTGTTTCATCTCCCGTGGGTACACCGGGGGTTTGGCGGAACAAAACCCAGTTTCGGATGGTCCACCATAAACCTATAGGAACAGTAATAAGTCCGAAATAAATATATTCTTTAATGCACTGCCATGTCTTTTTGTCTTTGACCATTTCAATAAATCTAAGAAGCATCATGAAGCCCACCGGAAATGCCAGGATTGCGGCATTTTCTTTGGCACACATTCCAAGACCTATTGAAAGTCCCGTAAGAAGCAAATACTTAAGCTTATAATCTTCAAGCCACTTAAGGCATAAATAAATGGCAAGTATTTCAAACATAACCGAAAGCATATCATTATTAATGGAACCCGTCATATAAATAAGGGACGGATGAAAACAAAACAGTGCCAAGGGCAAAAGTATATGCTTTGTCTCTTGGGCAATCATTTTAAGAATAAAATATGCCAGTATCATTGTTACGGTTGAATAAAATAATATAAGGAACTGGACATTTTCGAAGGCCGCATCAATTCCCGCGCCAAAGAAGGTGCTGATTCTTACCACAATTGCTCCCAAAATATGATTTAGAGGCGGATGGTAAAAAATGAATACATCAAAAGGATCAAAGTCCGGCAAATGTCCGAACTTCGCTATATATTCAATATATCCCAAATGTCCGATTGAAATGGTATCATCCGTAAGGGACTGGTAGTAGCCTACGTCATGACCACGCTCGTATACGGTGGTATTCAGAATATATATGAGCCTTGCCACGAAGCCTGCGAAAATTATTCCGTAAGCGTATATATCGGCTTTAATCTTCTTCATAGTTATTTAAAATACTCCTTATACCACTGTTCAAATACGAAGAACGACCATGTTATCTTCGAATAGTTGGCGCCTGTTGCAGGACCGGCATCTCCCGTTCTTAAGTATTCGCTAATAAGTCCCGACACGTATTCGGCATCAAATATTCCCTGGTTCTTAAGGAATGTTGTATCTATCATATCCGTAAGTTCTTCCTTAAGAGGACCCCTTAACCACTTATCAAGAGGTACCCCAAAACCTACCTTGGGTCTGTCAAGAAGTTCCCGTGGAATATAATCATATGCTATATCCTTAAGAATACGTTTCTTGTTGCCCTTATCATACTTAAAGGAATGATCAAGTCTGAAGGAGTATTCCATTACATCCTTATCAAGAATAGGACATCTTGATTCCAACGAATACTTCATGGAAGCTCTGTCTACCTTGGCAAGAATATCGCCCGGAAGATATGTATCCATATCAAGGAGCATTCTTCTTATCTGCCAGTTATCAACATCGTATTTACTTTCAAATTCAAAGTGGGGCTTTTCCACATCACCAAGCACCATCTTATATGCTTTTTCAACATAATTGCCCGCACCGAACTGCGTCTTTGTTTCTTTATTGCGGTTACCTGCAATTACCCGCACTCTAAAGGGCAGTTTATTATATAGACCTGCCTGCTTAAGTCCCGGAAGGTTGCACACACCGTACGTAAGTGCGCCCAGAGCATCAAGACTTTGGGCCTGCTTAACATTCTCGTAAATATTGTATCCGCAGAAAAATTCATCTCCGCCGTCTCCCGAAAGAGCAACGGTAACCTTTTCTTTGGCAAGCTTTGACACAAGCATAGTACAAATCTGGGAAGAATCCGCAAATGGTTCGTCATAATACCTGGGAATGCTTGAAACGAGTTCATACATATCCTCTTCCGAAATGTACATCTCCGTATGATCCGTTCCCAAATGTTCTGCTACTTCCTTGGCAAATTTTGCCTCATTGTATTTAGGCTCATTAAAACCAATCGAAAAAGTCTTAACAGGCTCGGATGATATGCTTTGTGCAATAGCGGTAACAAGAGAAGAATCATATCCTCCCGAAAGGAACGTTCCTAAAGGCACATCGGAAATCATACGTTTACGAACCGATTCCGTAAGAATTTCTTTTAAGGTTTCCTTGGCCGTAGCATAATCCGTTACGGGATTTTGAGCACACTCATGGTAAACCTTGCTTATATCCCAATACTTATATGTATTAATCTCCTGAGTTTTAAGATTGAATTTAAGAATTGCGCCCGGTTCCAGTTTATATACATTCTTAAATATAGTACGGGGTGCATTAATATATTGCTGGTACAGATATTGTGTAATTATGGAATTATCTATATCTTTAGCAAATCCCGGGCGAGCCATAATAGGCTTAAGTTCCGAACCGAAGAATATGCTTGTACCGTCAGAATCTTTTGATATTTCATAATAAAAAGGTTTCTTACCTATTCTGTCTCTTATGAAATATACAGTATCTTCTTCCCTGTCAAACAAGGCAATGGCGAACATTCCGTTAAATTTATTGACGCAGTCGATTCCCCACTTAAGATATGACGCAATAATAACCTCTGTATCGCAAGTTGATACAAAGGTATAATCCGCAAGTTCCTTTCGGATATCTTGGAAATTATATATTTCACCATTAAATACCACGCTTATGCGTTTGTTGGGAGAATGCATGGGCTGATGGCCCATGGGGCTAAGATCCTGAATCGATAATCTGCGCTGTGCAAGACCAACTTTGTAGCCGTCACATGCATCATAAATTTCTTCGCCACTATCATCAGGGCCACGATGATACATTGTATCATTCATGGCCTTAAGTTCTGTTAATAAAATATTCTTTTTAGATATGAAACCACTAATTCCGCACATAATAATCCTAATTATTTTTATTTAATTAGCATTATACTTAACTATGCTGATTGATGCAATTCCATCATTAGCGGAGCTTATTATCTGAATAGGATAGTTGTATGGATTAATAAACTGTAAATCAAGCTTACCCCAGCTTACGGTAGCATCAAGGTTAGGTTTTAAATAATCTACCGGAAGCGAATGGAAATGATGCTCCGTTGCGGGAATTCCGGCTATCATCATGGCAACATACAAAGTGGATGATATCTGACAGATTCCACCGCCTATTCCGTCTACAACCTGACCGCCCGAATATACATGAGCAATCTTGAACCCACGGTCAGATGTTCTTTGACCTACCGCCATATTATAAGAGAATAACTGTCCCGGATTAATTACCGTGCCGTTCATATATTCACATGCCAGGTGAAGGTTTGTTCCTCTTTGAGATTTGGCATTATATTTGGTCTGGTATCTTCCGATGGTCACTGTATTAAAAGGATCGTCGGGTTGGAAATAATATACTCTGTTTTCCTTATATCCTTTGGACAGATACTGCTTGTAATACTGCCAATAACCGTATGTGTATCTACTCATCAGATCCTCGTTGTAGTACATATACGCACGCAAATTAAAATTCGGATTTGCGTTCATCAAAGTAATGTACTCTTCCGGTGTTATGTCAGGATGGGTAGCCACATAATCCCTTTGCTGAGCCAGCAGCACTTCATACTCTTCAGGTGTTAACATCTTAGTTTCTTCTGCATTGGAAGCTATTATGCACATCGGAGTAAAAACCATTCCCAGCGCTATAAGTATTGCTAATATCTTTTTCATTTTCTATCCCCCTCTGAAGTCATAATAATGACAAAGTTAGGTTAACATAATTTTTTGCAAATGTAAAGAAAAAAGCCACTTCCCAAGCTTGAGAAGTGGCCGTTATATTTATTTAAAGCTCAATACATGACCGGCATTGTAAACTACCCAATCACCGTCAACCTTGATAAGTCTGAGTGTAGCTTCACCCTTGCCCTTATCTTCCTTGCCTTCGATAGTGTACTTAACGGTTACGTTGTAGCCTTCCTTAACCTTAGCCTTTGACAGGGACTTACCTGAAGCCTTAACAGTCTTTAATAAGTTCTTAATATCAGACTTGGAAATCTTGATATCACATTCATCTTCAAGAAGTTCTACGATTTCATCCATTTCATCTTCGAAATCGTCTTCATCTTCGATACTGTCTAATAATTCTTCGCCGCTTTCCTGGATGTAGTCCTGAATGTCCTCAAGATCATCATCCTTCATTTCTTTTTCTTTCTTTATTTCGTACTTGATTTTCCAGTTCTTGCCGTAATCATCTTCGTAATCATCATAAAGATCTTCGTAATACTCAGAATTATTAGCAAACTCGCTGCCTAAGAAACTTGCAACATCTTCTGCATCATCTCCGCAAGGCTCAATCAAGGTATCATACATAGCCTTGTACACTTCATATTCGGGCTTAACCATCGTAAGCTCGTTTAATTCAAAGCCGTTGGTATTCTTGGAATTAAAGAAGTTAAAATACTTCTTAATCTGTCCCTTGTATCCGCCACCGGAAAGCAGGGTTACTACCAATACAATTACTATAACTACAGCCACTATAACTGCTGCCGCAAAAATAAGAAATTTCTTATTAAGTATAGCAGACTTAGCAGATTCTGCCGGCTGTTCAACATTTTCCTGATTTAACTGAGTTCCGCATGCGCCGCAAAATACTGCATCATCAGCAAGTTCGGCTCCGCAATTAGGACAAAACTTCATTTTAAATTCCCTCCACAACATTATTAGCGAAATATCGCACAATTCAAATATAATTTTAACTACATATCAATAAGGTGTCAATGAATAACGCTATTCACATGTAATATATTCGGCATTATCAATAAGAAACTACCTGTCTCCAGTCGGTTATTCCTATGTAATTAAGTGCCCACTGATTATGGGACAGATTATCGTTACACAATTCTCCGTATACCTGTTCCGAAATGCCCGTCGTACTGAAGTTGGCTGCGCCCTTTTCGTTCATTCTGTGGAAATATATACGTTTGATATACGGATTGTTCTTTGCTGCCTGGTAACAGGCTATCATTGCCGCTGCCTGAACTTCCACGCCCTGGGCCTGGGTAATTCCGATTTCCGGAAGAATAATCTCTCTTACGTTACCACTTGGGGTACGCATTCCCGGCATTGCCATAAAGGATGTCATAACAGGAAGATTCTGGAAAGTAACTACCTGGCCTGCAGCAACCTGAGCGGCATATGTATCTCCCCCTGCCTGACCTGTTCTGTCCCAGAACTTGGCATATAACATAGGATGGGGATAAGGATGCTGGCACAAATACCAGTTAATATTTCCCTCTGCGCAAATAATCTCATTAAATGCCAAAAGGAAATCCATATCATCCATATATTCGTAATACTTATATGAACCTACCGGATTATCCATATTCCACATCTGGTCGAGAGAAATGTATACCTTTGCGTTAGCGTTAGTGCTCTTTATGGCATTATACGAAACTCTGAATGCCTGAGCATATTCTCTTACGTACTGGTTCCAGTCCATGGACTTGGTATAATTCCAAATACGATTATTAACTTCGTTACCAATAATAAATTCGTCAACTCTTGTATTGGCGGTAAAATATGTCATTACCTCCTGAAGTCTTGCTACACCCGCCGCATTTGATGCATTAAAGGCATAATACATCTTCTTTCCGTTAATAGGATGGGCATCAGAACCTTTTGAATTGGGATTTATTAATGTCTTATCCGATCTGTTAACAATAACCGCCGTCGAATAATTATCTCTTAATACAGCAGCAATATTGGTTTCGCCCACCTGATAAAGTACCATCTTGCTTGTGGGCTCTAAGAATCCAACCTTCTGTAAGGGTCTTGTACAGGTAGCTGCAACCTCCGGATTGGTAATATACTGACAGTTACTGATTGTAACCGGCTTGCCGCCCACGAGAACACCGATCGCAAATTTCTGACATATTCTGGATGTTCCCGCAGCATCATAAAGTCCGAATGCAAAGGACGGATTAAGATTCGCTGCCATAGTTGCAACAACCGTATCACTTGTATTAATTTCATACTCATATGGCTGCAAAGCGTATAAGTAGAACATTCCGTCATCAGATTCCGGAATTGAGGCCAAAGTGGCCGAATATACAACCGTATTGGCATTTGATAATCTGGCCGAAGCACTTACCGATACCAAATTAACCGTTGCATTGGCGCTTACTGCTACAAGCACACAGGCAACCACAGCTGCCAAAACAATTGAAAGTCTCTTAATTAATCTCATGTTAACCCCCAAATTAGCATAGTATAACATTACAATTTTACAGGAAATTCAAGGTGCTTTGCAACTACTACATCTTGGTATGGCTATGCTAGATAAGGGATATAATTTAATAAGGAGCACCAAAAAGGTGCTCCTTAAATAAATCAATATAATATGCAATAACAGATTAATCGATACGGAATGCTGAGATTTCAGTCTTAAGTCCGTTCATGTTCTCATCAAGATTATCCGCCGTCTGTCCGAGACGCTCTACACTGTTAAGCAGATTAACCGACATATCACGTACCAGTGATGAGCTGGCTGATGTCTGCTCAATGATAGCGGAAATATTGTCAACCGCATCAACGGTCTCCTTACGCTGTGCATCTGCCTCATAAGCAGCCTTTGAGATTTCCTCAAGTGCTTCAACAAGCTGTGTCATCTTGTCACTTATCTGGCGGAATACACCGATAACCTCATCAACCGCTTCATGCTGTCTGTCAACCATCTTAACCGCATTTGCCGCTGATTCGACAGATTCCTGAGTCTTCTCACCAATCTCAATTATCTTATTATCGATTTCCTTTGATGCAGAAGCCGAATTATCTGCCAACACTCTGATTTCTTCAGCTACAACCGCAAAACCTCTTCCTGCTTCGCCGGCTCTTGCAGCCTCTATCGAAGCATTAAGCGAAAGCATATTGGTTTTATGAGAAATTGCAGAAATCTTACTTACGAATTCACTGATGCTTTCGGTTTCCGTTCTGAGTTTTTCGATAGTCTCACCTACTGCAACCGTAACACCCGCACTTTGAGTAGCCGTATCTGCCAATTCATTAACAAGTTCCGTACCATTTTCAATCATAGCCTCTGTATCTGTAATAAGAGACTGAATTGCATTAACATCTTCGGCAATCTTCTTAATCTTAGCCGAAAGATTATTCGTAATATTAACGCACTCAAGGGCGTGCTCCGATTGCTTATCAACGCCTATGCTGATTTCATCGATAGCTTTGGTAATTTCTTCCGAGCATACCATAATATCGTTTGAAGCATCATTAACGCTCTTGGTAGAACCCTGTAAATCCTGAGCACTTCCCGTCAGTTTCATAACAAGGCTCTTATTATTTGATACCATGTTAGATGCAGAACGTGCCAGTGACTGGAATTCATCTCTTCCCTTGGCGTCAACGCTTATCGAAAGATTACCTGCCGCAACTTCATCCAGTTTAGCTGAAATATGTTTCATATTGCGCTGAATTCCGCCTGCAATAAATGTTCCTATAATAAATGATATGATTGCCGCAAATAAAACGAGATACAATGTAACGGATTTGATTGCTTCCGCCTGATTAGTCACAACATCAGCCGGAATAAGGGCACACAATGCCATTCCGTTTCCCTGTTCGCTTCGCTGATAAAGATATAAATAATCCTTACCGTTATAATTTACCGTGGCATTATATGCCGCATTCGATGATTTACATGACTCCTCATAGAATTTCTGTGTGGCGAATATTCCTGTATCAAGTGCTTTTTCTTCGCCGCACTTCATGGCAATTTCTTTGCCGTCACGTGTCACAAGGCCTACGTAAGACCCGCTTCCAAAATCCATATTCTGAAGTACCGCCACCATCGCATCAGCCTTAACATCTACGATTACATAGGATACCTTACTGTTATCAAATGCCTGATATGATAAGAAATAATCATCGGGACTTAGATTAATAGCTTCATCTATTACAGGATGAGACGTAACCCAATGCGGGTAAGCATTCTTATTGTCACCGTATTCTGCCTCAAAGGTTGCCACGTATTCATCAAACACACCCTGAATCTTATTGGCAGTGGCTGTAGTAAGAATATTTGCATTCGACTTGGGCACAATATGAATGTCACTAATCATTTTGTTGAAGGTCTGTGATGTTAGCAGAACCATTCTTTCATCATTATAGTAACTTGCCTTTTCAATGTCGTCTTTGCCGGGCATACCTAAAACATATGATTTAACATTACTGTCAAACGTATACCTTGAAGACTCCTGTTCAATTGTCTTTGATACTAAATCCAGGTATTCAACCGCCATATTGACAGTCTGTGAAGAAGAATCAAGATACTTCTCACTCATACCCTTTGATGCACGGTTGTAGGAAACAAGTCCAACTACAATCATACATATGATTGGCAAAATGAAACAAAGATAAATCTTGTTCCGAATGTTGAAAATTCCCACTTTTGCATTCGTTTTGCCTTTTTTCTTCATTCAGTTCCTCCATTTAAAATTTGTTTGTTGTGACTTTTTTTTATAAACTCAACAAATTCATCCTTAGGAAGGGGCTTACAGAAATAAAATCCCTGAATAAGTTCGCAGCCCTGGAATAAATCTGTATTAAGTTCAATGAATCTCTTCGCAACGTCTTCGTGTTCGACGCCTTCTACCAGTATTTCCTTACCCATTTCTTTGAGCATCTTAATTGTATCCTGAATAACAATCCACATGTCTGGATCGTCCATTGTATCAACGAAGCTCTTATCCAGCTTAACCTCATCAATAGGAAGTGCCGTAACACGCTTAATATTGGAATATCCCGTACCGTAATCGTCAAGTGCCAGACGAATTCCATAATCATGAAGTTTCTTAATGTTGTTATCTACTATCTCAGGGTTAATGTTAGCGGCCGTTTCTGTGATTTCAAGAGTAATCGCAGAGGGGTCAACCTTATTCTCTTCAAGCAACAATTTGATTCTGTCAACCAAATCAACTTCGATGCACTGAGAAGCAGATAAATTGATTTCGATATAATTTATTCCCAACTCAGCAATATCCGTATTGGCAACGAAGGATACAACATCCTTCAAAACAAAATTACCGATATCGTGAATATCACCGGTGATTTCAGCGATAGGAAGGAACAATCCCGGAGAAATGCATCCGTACTCGGGGTCGTTAAGTCTTATTAATGCTTCCGCCGAAACAAATTTGTTCTCCGTAGCGGAATAAATCGGCTGGTAATACATCTCAAAGTACTGATTATCAACAGCTCGTCTAAGAATATCTTTCATTCCGTTACGGATTTTAAAGTCCGTATCATCCTTGTAATCTCTGTACAAAATAACATCCTTCGTCTTGGGAAGCGTATGATGATATGTGGTACCGAGAGTAAACAATGTGGATAAATCCGAAATATCTTCCGGCGATTTAACTATGCACACCCTTGCGTCACAAATGATATCAAAATCTTCGATTCTGACTTCTGATGCAAAATGATCTTTAACCCGATTTGCTACTTTCAAGGATAACGCTTCGTCATGAGTCTCGGCAAGATAGGCAAAAAGTCCACTCTCCAAATAGAACACTTCAGCTCTGAAGCTGTTATCTTCGGCGACTTCATTTAAGAAATCCGTCGTCTGATGCAGGAAATGATTAAATATTTCCTGTCCCAAATAAATAGATAAATTGTTATAATTTACTATCTTACAAAGAATAACCATAACCGGTTTCTGGGTTGCGAAATTCTTTGATACTCTTTCGATACCGGCATTATACTTGGTTGCTCCCGTAACAGGATCGATCTGATTTTCTTCACGCCTTACCATAACCATGAAGAACAATAACGCAAGGGCAACCGTAAAACTCTCAAGCAGGAATGCGGGATTAAAATACTGAACCACAACACCTACTCCGATTACTGCAAACAGGAAGAAAAGCACAATAAGTTTATCCTTATTAACCAGTTTCCTATAATGAATCAAAGCTACAATTATCCATACCACATAGCATCCGGCCATTACATATACCATATCCGCGCCTTTGCTGCGTATATATCTTCCGGTAGACGTAATCGTGAACACGTCAAAGCATACACCGTTAAGAATTACATAGAATTCATCAATAATCGTCAGGAATATCCAAAAAGCCCATAACCATTTTTTTCTCTTAAATATGTGCCAGATATCGATACTTGAATAAATGTACAATACATAAAGCGGAAGCATCATATTATGCGTCAGGAAGTATGTATAATTTATTACATAGGAAAAAATCTCAACCCACTTTGCTTCATAGCCGTAGTTATTAAGAACTCCGCCTGTAAGATCCGCAAAAGCCGAAATGAGAATCATTAACATCATAAGGAACATTATGAAATTGGTTCTTGTTTTGTACTGTTTTCGTACAATGCTCGAAACAACAAACAAAAGTACGATAACAACAGCACATTCATCAAAATATAAAATACTCATATTTTATCCTATGACTTTAATTTTCTTCAGGTACTATTCCGCAGTTTTCCTTAAGAATAAACTTAAGAAAATCGGCTGCCGGAAGAGGTTTCGAAAAATAATAACCCTGTATGTAGTCGCATCCTATCTCGGTAAATCTGTCAAGTGCACGTTTTTCTTCGATACCTTCAACAAGTATCTTTTTGTTCATACGCTTTAACATGCTTACCGTATTCTTAATTACTATCCACATCATTGTGGTATCCATTTCATCAACAAGAGTCTTATCAAGCTTAACAATATCAAGGGGAAGTGACACAACTCTTGCAATATTCGAGTATCCGGTACCGTAATCATCAAGAGAAAAGCTAAGTCCCGCATCATGAAGTTTCTTAATGTTGGCATCTGTCGTTTCGGGATCATAGTCAACCGAAGTCTCCGTGATTTCAAGATTAATCTGTTCGGGGCGAACACCATACCTCTTCATGCATTCGTCTATCTTTTCATACAGATTACTCTCAATACATTGGGCAACCGAAAGATTAAGTTCGATATATTCCAATCCCAGCTCTTCAAAATTATGTCCGCCTATAAATCTGCAGACATCTTCGATAACGAAATCACCTATTTCGTGAATGGCTCCGCTTTCTTCGGCCGCCGGAATGAATAAAGCCGGCGAAACGAAACCATATATACTGTCTTTTAATCTGATAAGTGCCTCGGCCGAAACGAATTTGTGAGCCTTCGTTGAATAAATCGGCTGATAATACATCTCAAAATTATTCTCAGCAATGCCGCGGTTAATAATTGTATCCATGTCATTCTTCATCTTGAATTCGTTAGTCTGCGAAATCTGTGAAAGACACATTACCCGACGTTCCTCAGGAAGCTTGTCATGGAAGGAATTCATAAATCTAAGAAGCGATGCCTCGGAGGAAATATCATCCGGAGTTAAAACAAGGCAGGTTCTTGCATCAAGAACAACCTCCATCTGTTTAAGTTTCATAGGCTCCAAAAGATATGCAGCCAATATACGTCCCAGATCAAGGAGCTGATCATAATTATGTTTCTCGGCAACTACCGCAAATGCTCCTCTATCAAGATAAAAGATTTCGGCACTTGGACACATAACTTTTGCCATCTGTTCCATCTTTTCGGAAATATTACGAAGCATCAAAAGATATGTATCAAGTCCCAATGAACTTCTAAGTGTTCTATAATTGGTAAATCTTATAAATAAATAGGTTTTGGGATTTTTGGCATTAAATGCCGTTCTTGTGGTCTTAAGGAAAGAATTAAGGCTCTGAAGACCCACAACGAAATCTATCATTTCCTCCGGTCTGTGAACGGAAACTGCCAATGTAATCGAGAAAACCGCCGATGCAAACACTTCGATTCTGAATACGTTTGACATACTCTGAATGATTACGCAAATAAAGTTAATCGGTATAAATACTATAAGTATTGCAAAGTTTCCTTTCGAAAGGAGTTTGCGGTAATGAAGCAAAAGATACATTGCAAGGAACAGATAATAAAACGCCACCGCATAGAGAATTATCATCAAAGGTCCTCTGGTGTATACGTAGTTCTCATCAAAATAGAAAATACAGTTGGTCTGCTGGTTGGCTGCAAGAAGTGCCAGGTCAATTGCATAGGGAATAATCCACAAATAGAACAATACCGATTTGGGGCTTGACATTTTATGCCACAATCCCATAAGGGAGCAGATATATGCAAGATAAATAGGAGTAGTTGCATTACGTGCGATAAAATACACATAGTTAAAACCATACCTTAACATAGTGTAATGATCATCAATATTAATCATATTATCGTAATAAATGGTAACCGCATCCGTGAATCCGGAAATAAGAATAACGCACGAAAGGGCAAGGAATAGCAAGTTATTGCGTCCCTTAACGAGTTTTCTAGCTATGAGTGCCAAAATAAGTGTTGCTATGGCAACAACGGCACATATATCAAAAAACATATTAGTTTGCATATTTCCCCACCACAAAAAATAATACCTGAGTACTATTATACCACATTTTAAAAAAAGTGATTAATAATCTGTTCTTTGACGTTCAACCAGTTTTGCAAAATACCCCTCATTGGTCATAAGTTCATCATAAGTACCGTCTTCTACTATCTTACCGTCATCTATTACCACTATTCTGTCGCAGTTTTTGATTGTAGAAAGTCTGTGGGCAATAACTATCCTCGTACATTCAAGTTTATCAAGCGATTCTGAAACCTTCTTCTGGGTTATATTGTCAAGTGCGGAAGTTGCTTCATCAAAAATCAGCACCTTAGGCTTGTGAGCTACTGCTCTTGCAATCATGATTCTTTGCTTCTGTCCTCCGGAGAATCCTCCCTGGCCTTCGGAAATCATGGTATACATTCCCATGGGCATTTCTTCAATATCTTCCGCAATATTTGCTATTTTTGCTGCCTCCCAGGCATCTTTAACAGATAAGTGAGGAGCCGAAATAACTATATTCGAGAATATATCACCGTAAAATAGTTTTCCGTTTTGGATAACGGTACCTATATTCTTTCGAAGTGACTTAGGGTCAATTGAATTTATATCTTTGCCATCATAATAAACGGCACCTTTTGTAGCCTTTTCGAAGCCCAAAAGCAGACGCACAAGTGTCGACTTGCCGCAACCCGTTTTGCCAACTATGGCAACATACTGGCCTTTTTTGATTTTAAGAGAGAAATTTTCGAAAATATACGGCATATCTTCGCTATATCTAAAATACAGGTTATTAATCTCAATATTTCCCGAAAGCGACTCAACAGCTTCTTTACCTTCCGATATTTCCGGTTCCGCATCAAGAAGGGGCTTAGCCATTTTAAGAATCGGTGAGATATTCGCTATGGTAAGCGCTATTCCCGACAGAGAAGTAAAGGCAGCCGAAACCATACCGGATGCGGATTCAAAGGCAATATATTCTGCTTTGGTAACTCCGCTTGAAATTGCGATACCATACATAATCAACGTTCCTACCAAAGTAATTGTCATGGAAATAACCGAATTCAATTTAAGAAATACCGGCGGATTATATTCCAAAGAAGCCTGCTTTGCAAACAATCTTCCCCATTTAACGAAGGCTCTTTTTTCGGCACCGGATAACTTAATTTTCTGAATTCCGGAAATAAGCGCATAACTGAGTCCCGATTCTTCAGCTCCCAGTTGCATCCTTTTTTCCGAAATTCTTATCTGCAACAATGTTGAAATCACAGATAATGCCGTAGACAATAATATTATAATTAGCGAAGGCACCACAAGTGAAGGAGCATAATCAAAAATTTGTTTTACATAAACAAGGGAAAATAAAGATGATAATGTTGTCGTAAAAAGTGTATTAAAAAGAATGGTACAAAGAGAATTCAGATATCTTTGATATTCCTGCAATTCACCTGCACTGTACTTACTAAAGAAATTGGCAGGCAGCGACAGTATTCTAATCATTGACGCTGCCTCAACCGAAACATTAAGTTTCACGGATACCCTTGCCTTAACTGCCGTCTGAACTGTAGTAAGCAGCATTGAGCACAAAGATACACTCAAAAGAAAAATAATCGCGCCAAAAAACATGGGCGACATTCCGTTCTCGATCACCTGACCAAAAAGGATATAATTTATTTTGGGAATCAATGTTCCTACCAGTGTAATGGCCAATGTAACGATAACTACATAAGCCACATCGGAAACCGAAAATCCCTTAATCATAAACGTAAGCAGGTCACGTATTGACAATTTTTTATTGGGGAAAGGCGCATAAAATGCCTCAGCATCCTCATCAAACAGTTGCTCGTTCTTACCTGTTATTTTTATCTTTTTACCCGTTTTGGGGTCAATATAATAATATCCCGAGTACTTGCCCGGAAGCAGAGCTACTTTTTCTTTGGTATCGGCAAAGGTACCCGTCATTACGCATAATGCATCTTTGTACCAGCCCTTTTCGAGCTTCACAGCCCTGCTCATAAAGCCGCGACGCCTTAAGTTTTGCTCCAGTTCTTCACCGAAGCTTCTTCCTTCGTCACTTTGTGATCCCAGTACAGCTCCGGCTATATCCTTAAGAACATCATCAAGGGATTCTTCATCATTTATTTGTCTTAGTTTAATCTGTTCGTCAAACCAGTTCATTTAGTCACCAATATATTACTCATTAATAACAAGCTTAGAATATTCACCCTGCAGTTTCATAAGTTCATCATGAGTTCCTCTTTCGACCACATGTCCCTTGTTAAGTACCACTATTTCATCGCAATCGCGAATGGTTGAAAGTCTGTGGGCAATTACAATGCACGTAATACCTCTGTCGGTAATCGACCTTACAACCTGTGCCTCGGTTGCGGCATCAAGGGCGGATGTTGCTTCGTCCATAATAATGATTGTAGGATCCTGAGCCAATACCCTGGCAATTTCAAGGCGCTGCCTTTGACCGCCGGAAAAATCTTTGCCGCCTTCCGAAAGTTTATAATCATAGCCACCTTCTCTTGCCATTATATCTTCATGAATATTGGCATCCCGGGCCGCCATAATTACCTCAAAATCTTCGATGGAGTCATCCCACATTTTGATATTATTTGCGATTGTATCCTCAAACAGTATTATATCCTGATCAACCACAGCAACAGACCCCGTAAACACTGCATGATCTATTTCTTTTACTGATTTACCGTCAAATAATATTTCACCCTTCCAGGGCATATACAATCCGGATATCAGCTTCGAAAGTGTAGACTTGCCGCAGCCTGTCCCTCCCACAAAAGCAACCTTGCTTCCGGATTTAATATTCATGCTGAATCCCTCTATAAGTGGTGTGGCAAGGGGTGAATATCCAAAGGTAATGTCCTTAATTTCGATATTTCCCGACAATTTACGGTAATCGGTTGTTCCGTCAACATTAATTGACTCAAGAACTTCATCATCCGGATATTCCATAACGTCTTCGATTCTTTCCATTTGAGTTTTCATTTCAAGCATGGTGCTTCTTGCGGTAATAAGTTCAGATGCGGGAGCTTCAAAGGAAGTAAGAATACCCTGAAACGCCATGAAACTACCTATGGTAAATTGTCCCGAAATAATAAGCATAATACCTATGGCAGTAATTAAGGTGTTGGTAAAAATCGAAAAGGTCTGCGGAATCAATCCCATATACATATCAAGTTTAAGACTTTTAATTTCACCTAAATTAACTCCTGCCTGGTAGCCTGCCCATTTTTTGAAAAATCCGTCTTCGGCTCCGCTTGCTTTAATAGTCTCTATCATCTCAATTCCGGAAACAGTAGTCGCAGCCAATTTTCCGGATTGTTTCATTGCTATTCTCGAAATATTGATACGCTTTTTGGTTACATAGGAGGATACGAAATAATTAACGACTATGGAAGACAAACCGATAATGCTCAGTATCACGCTGTATCTAAACATTACTATGAAATAAAATACCGTCATTACCAGTTTTAAAAACAATGGCGCGATAGTATTTATAAGTTCTTGTGCAATAAATGCGTTAGTATCCTGACGCATCTTAATATCCCCGGCCATTCTTTGAGTAAAAAACTCCATGGGCATTCTAAGTACCTTCCACATAAAGGAAGTACTTCCGACCGTCGACAATTTCCCGGAAATTCTAAGTGAATATATACAACTTATAAGAGATGCAAGAATTTCGATAATCGTAAGACCGAACAGGGCAATAAAAAATCCTGTTGTCCATTCGCTCGCACGACCTTCCAAAAGATAATCGATAAATACCCTCGAAAATCCCGGACGAATAATTCCTATTAAAGAGGTGATTACCGTAGTAAGTACAACAAAGGCTATTGACGTGGCACTGCCCTTAAGACGCTTCTTTGCAAAGCCGATTATGCTCTTTGGTTTTCCTTCCGGGACGAAAGCCTCGGTAGGTTCAAAAAACATACAAACGCCCGTATAGGACTCATCAAATTCTTTCATTGATACAATAATTTCGCCTCGTCCGGGGTCATTAATATAGACTTTGTCATGTTTGAAACCTTTAAGAACTACGAAATGATTAAAATTCCAATGAATAATGCAGGGGAAGATTCCTTCCTCCTTAAGTTCGGCTATCTCGAGTTTGTAGCCGGCAGCTTTAAGACCGTATTTTCGAGCCGCCAAAAGTATATTTTTGGCATTGGAGCCGTCTCGCGATACGCCACAATCCTTGCGCACAACTTCAAGCGGTATCCACTTACCAAAATACGCAAGAATCATATCAAGGCAGGCCGCACCACACTCAAGAAACTCCAGCTGCATAATAAGGGGAGTTTCTTTAGCGACTTTTTTATTTACCGGTTCTCTTAGCTTGTTAATGTTCTTGCTCATTAAATACCCTATATGACACTAGTGTCAGTCTGTAATGAATGTAATCGGAGTAATACTATTAATTACAATCTTGCCCTCATATATTCCGTCTTCGGCATCTGCATCCAAAGTGTATGCGTAAGTCCAGATTCTTTGTTCATCATCAGCATTAAGAATGTGCATAAGATAAGCATCATTTTCGGAATCAAAAGCCACCGGATTGGCATCTTTTGAACCAAGCACATAATCTTTGCCCATTAAATTTACGGTCATACCGCTGTCAACATTCTCACTTGAGTTTTCAAGAATATAGCATCGCGCATCACCGTTACTTACAACTACCGCACAAGATACCGAAGAGCTTAGCCTTGCGGTAACGCTCCATACAATTGCGCCTCCCAAAAGGAGAATGATTGCAACAATAATTATCCACACTTTAGGGCTTGTTGCTTTAACATATTCATTCAAATCTTCCGGTGAAGACATCTTATCGACATTCTTCTGTCTGAAAATATTTGACTTCATTTACATTCCTTTCATTTAAGACATAAGCATAGCGTCATACAGTGTAAGCGCACACATAGCTTCGACACAGGGTACAACTCTGGGTACTATACATGAATCATGACGTCCCTCTATTCTAAGTGTCGTATCCGTCATGGTAGTAAGGTCTACCGATTTTTGTTCTTTGTATATAGAGGGTGTAGGTTTTACCGCAACCCGGAATATTATAGGCATCCCGTTGCTTATACCGCCCTGTATTCCGCCGGAATTATTGGTAAGGCACTTAACCTTGCCGTCTTTCATATAAAAGCCGTCATTCGAACCGCTTCCTGTGGCACTTCCCGCACCGAATCCAAGTCCGAATTCTATACCTTTAATAGCGGGAATTCCGAACATTCCGTAGGAAATCACGCTCTCTAAACTATCATAAATGGGGTCACCCACACCGACCGGAATACCGACAGCCTTACATTCAATAATTCCGCCTATTGAATCCCCTTCCTTAGAGGTTGCTTCCATAAGAGAAATCATTTCGTCGGAAGCCTTTGAGGTCAAGGTAGGAAGTCCTTCATTAATATTTGATTCAAGCATTTCTTCAACAGGGTCATAGGAATCATCCCGCACATCACCTACCTGTAATATATGTGCACCTATAAGAACTCCCTGCTGTTCCAAAAGTTGTTTGCACACAGCACCTGCAAAGCACATGGGAAGGGTCATTCTTCCCGAAAAAAATCCGCCGCCGGACATATCCATTTTGCCGTCATACTTGATAAATGCAACATAGTCCGCATGGGATGGTCTTGGTACCGTACGCATTGAAATATAATCATTCTTACGATAATTGGCATTAATAAAAGAAGCTTCCAAAGGTTCTCCGGTTAATGTGTCATTATCTAATCCTGATTTAATAATCGGCTCGTCCTTTTCTTTTCGCGGAGTTGTATAGGAAGCATTTCCGCCCTGACGCCTCTTAAGAAAGGCATTAACCTCTTCAAGGTCTATCTTTGCACCCTTGGGCAGCCCTTCAATTATGATATCAATAGATTCCGAATGAGACGCACCCGATACCTTAATATTCAATTTATTTCCAAGTGAAAAAGACATATTCTCTCCTGCTTAACATTCTTCAACCGACATTCCAAGTCTGTCTTTTAACATATCAAAGAATCCCGGATATGATTTATTAATGGCATTCGCATCATTAATTATTACGCCTTTATCATTAATAAGTGCTATAAGTGCCGCTGCCATAACAATTCTATGATCATTGTAACTATTAATAACTATATCATTTTTTGATGAATTAATTAAGGTGTCACCCTTACCACCAATGGCAAGCATCTCGTGGCCGTCCTCAATCGTCACCTCATAATTTATTCCGATTGCACTAAGAAGCGCACAGGTCGATTCTATTCTGTCACTTTCTTTAATTCTCAATCGTTCTACATTTCTTAGTATGCTTCTTCCCTTAACTGCCGTACAAAGCATAGCAACAGCCGGCACTATATCGGGAATCTCCGAACAGTCATAATCAATAACAATATCCCGTCTGGTTTCATTCCTTTGGGTTAATTTTTCGATAATATCTATAATTGCTCTGTCTTTTTGAAGTGATTCCTTATTAAGTCCCGTAACATTAATGTCAATGTCTTTATAAAAAAGCTTGGCCATATGAGCAAAAGCCAGCAAATATGCGCCGTTTGACCAGTCGCCTTCGGCAGTTATTTGAGATGGTCCGTGATATCTTTGTCCACCGGGGATACTAAACACATTTCCGCTGCGATTAACGATAATCCCAAAAAGTTTTAACACATCGAGGGTCATATCAACATAACCCGATGATTCGAGATTTGTAGTCAGTTTAATTGTGCTTGGACCCTCAAGAAGGGGAAGCACAAACATAAGTCCCGAAATATACTGGGACGAAACATTACCCGCAATCTCATATTCTCCCGGATTTAAAGTCCCCGACACCTTAAGGGGAAGATGCGTACCATCTATATCAGCACCATGCTTTTTTAATACTTCCACCAGTTCCGTAAAGGGACGTTCAGGCAGTTTACCGCTTCCCGTCATACAGGCACCCGAAGTTAAATGCACTGCAAGGGGCATAATAAATCTTGCCGTCGAACCGCTTTCGATACAGTTAAGATTAACCGTCTCCTGTGCCTTATCCGCTCCTGTAACCGGTTTCTTAATTACAAATTTATCTCCGTATATATCAATGGAAGCACCCAGGGCACGCAAAACTCCCACAGTTGCTTCCATATCTTTTGAAATAATATTCGTATTAATTGTGACACTGTTGTCAGAAAGTGCTGCCGCAATAAGCAGTCTGTGTACGAACGACTTAGATGAAATTGCTTCTATATCAGCGCTTTTAAGTTGTCCTTTGGATAATCTAAGATTCATTATTCGGACTACCCCATTTGGATTTCTTTATTGTTATCTTCTTCTTTTAGTTCTCTTCCGCGTCCCAGAAGTTTGATAAGTTCTTCTTTGTTTTCGGCAGACAATGCTTCCCTGTACTCACTCATGTGTTCCATAAAGGTATCAATTTCCTTAAGAAGGGATTCTTTATTTTCCAGGAACAAATCTGTCCACATATATTCGTTCAGATATGCAACTCTCGTCAAATCCTTGAATGAGCCTGCGCTAAAACCGTATCGGTTGGGAAGTGTATCGCTCTTGATATAGGCATTCGAAATTATATGTGCCATCTGTGATGTATACGCAATCACCGCATCATGCTCTTTAGGTGTAGTTTCCTTGATACGTTTAAATCCTATCTTAAGGAAGAATTCGCACATCTGCTTAAAGGCTGTTTCATCCGTATACTCATCGCGGCACAAAATCATTGATGCATTGGCAAACATGGCGCTCTCGGCATTTACATAGCCTGCAACCTCCTTGCCTGCCATAGGATGTCCCCCTACAAAGTGTATACCTTTTGACAAAAGGGATTGGGACAACTCATTGCACACAGGAGACTTAACTCCCGTACAGTCAACGACTATGGTGCCTGCCTTCATATATTCCGAATACGATTTAATAACCGAAACTACATCCTTGGGATACAGTGCCACGATAAACAAATCACAATCGGATACATTATCAAATTTAAGCTCCTTACTAAGAGTACCCTCATCAAGAGCCATCTTAATGACTTTGGGATCGGCATCGGTTCCGTATACTTCAAGATTGGCGTTTTCATGCACTGCCTTGGCCATAGAACCGCCGATTAAACCTAAGCCTATAACTGCAACCTTCATCATAATGATGTTACAACCTCACGGATTTTGGCTGTTCCGGTAACTATATCTTTGAACGCTTCCGGAGTAATTGACTGTTGTCCGTCACACCATGCTTTTTCGGGATTGTTGTGAACTTCTATAATAAGTCCGTCAACGCCTGCTGCCGTAGCGGCAAAAGACATTGATTTAACATACTTCGAATAGCCTGTTGCATGCGAAGGATCAACTATAACCGGAAGATGTGTCTTTTCTTTAAGTACAGGTACCGCAGAAATATCAAGAGTATTTCTTGTGGCCGTTTCAAATGTTCTTATACCGCGCTCGCAAAGAATAACCTTTTCATTGCCACCTGCCATGATATATTCGGCGCTCATAAGGAACTCCTGAATTGTATTTGCAAGACCTCTCTTAAGAAGAATCGGCTTGTTTATTTTGCCAAGTTCCTTAAGGAGCTGGAAATTCTGCATATTACGTGCACCCACCTGAATCACGTCAACATCATCAAACAAATCAAGCTGGGATAAATCCATGATTTCCGTAACAATCGGAAGTCCTGTTTCTTTCTTGGCAAGTAACAGTAAATCAATTCCCGTGCCGCCAAGACCCTGGAAAGCATATGGAGAAGTACGAGGCTTAAATGCACCGCCGCGAAGCATACTTGCACCTGCTGCCTTAACAGCCTTTGCAACAGTAACTATCTGTTCTTCCGTTTCAACAGAGCATGGACCGGCGATTAAACCGAAATTACCGCCTCCAATTTTAACTCCGTTAACATCAATTGTAGTATCAAGTGGATGAAATTTACGATTTGCAGCCTTGTAAGGTTCCTGAATACGCTTAACCGTATCAACAATATCCATAGCCTGGATAGTGTCAATGTCAACCTTTGAAGTATCACCTACAAGACCTAAAATAGTAGACTGTTTACCTTGACTGTAGTGGATATCAAGCTGCATATCCTCCTTCAGCCATTTTTCGAGTTGTTTATACTTAGCCTCATCTGCATTCGGCTTTAATACGATAATCATTTTAATAATCTCCTTAAATTAAAAACGCTTCTACTAGAATACTCTTTTTTAGGAGATTTGTCGATAATCATTGAATTAAAGTATCCCAAAGAAAAAGAGTCTTAGTATAAACATAATGATTTCAAAAGCAACGAAATACAGTACAGCCTTTCGAACCCATCCAAAAAGAGATGTGGATCTGTAAGAATGTCTGAATTCAGGTTCCGAAGTATAGTGGTATTTGGTTTCGTTGCTATACTTTTGATAAAGATATGAATAATTGGCATTATCAGGATCAAGTTTCATCGCCATTTTAATCATTTCTATGGCGTTCTCGTAGTACCGGATGCTATAGTAAGCAACCGCACTTACATAATACCATCTGGCATTTCGATATGCCTCCGGCATATTGGCAAGAATAACCACTGCATCCTCACTGTGATTTTCCTTGATGCTTCTTATTGCACGCACCAGTTCAACCGGATCACCGTTTTCCGGGCGAAGTTCTTCTTCATGACCTGTCGCATTCTGATAAGAATTAAATCCGAACAAATCGTCAAAATCAAACCCCCAGTAGCTGCTTGACCAACCCTGGCCGTAAGTTCTTCGATTGTTCTGATAACCTGTTGAACTTCCGTAATGGGTTCTGTATGTATTCTGACCGCTCTGCTGTTGGCGATATCCCTGAGAATAACCGCTGTATCCGGCACGACTATTGGAATAACTGCCTTGTGAAGTTCCTCCATAAGCATAATAATCCTTAGTTTTGGGATCTGTAAGTAAATCATAAGCTTCGTTAAGCTCACTCATTTTGGCGGCAGCATAAGGATCATCCGGATGTAAATCGGGATGATACAATTTTGACTTTGCCCTATATGCTTTTTTAAGTTCTTCCGGAGTTGCGCCTCTTGAAACACCAAGCACTGTGTATGGATCTTTATTCATCGAAATTTATCAGGTTCTCCTGTTAAACTCGCAGTTGCATTTGTTGCATCTTACTGCTATGTTTTTGCCCTTAGGCGGCTTTATGATTCTAACATAACTTTTGCAATTGGGGCACTTATAATATTCATGAGTTTTCCTGTCACGCCACATATTCTTAAGCAAATAGTACTTCTTCTTAAAGAAGTCAATTGTCTTAAGATATCTTGCATTCTCACGGCTCCTTTTGTATCCGTTCTTAGAGAGCATTCTAAAAAGTGACCAGCCGAAGCAAAGTGACACCAAAAGATATGCAAATCCAAGTTTTGGGAACATCGACATAATCAGGAAAACAACCCCTAATCCCGTAAGAAAATGATTAAAGGCATCATCCCCGTATCGGCCCACCATAAACTCTCTTAATTTGTATGATAAATTAGTAATAAAGTTTCGCATGTATTAGATTATCTACTATTTAGACCATGCATGCAATTAAGGAAGTCTGTATATATTCTAAATTTTTTATAAACTACTGCGCATTCTTGGCAGCACGTACTGCTTTGGCAAGCTGATCCGCACATGAAGTATTCTTAAATCCGCATGTATTTCCGAGAAGTTTTCCTTCAATCTCATCAACGCTCATTCCGTCAACAAGTTTTGAAATAGCCTTAAGGTTTCCGTTACAGCCTCCCGTAAATACGATATTTGTTATAACATCACCGTCAATGTCAAAATCAATCTGTGAAGAGCATGTGCCCTGTGTTTTGTATGAATATTTCATAGATTAAAACCTCCCTATACTTTTCATTATTACTGTCAGTCATCAATTGTAAAAATATCATTTTGAGGCTGCTGGGGCATAACTTTGCTTCCGGCTTCGACACTGTGTGTAAGCCACACATTACCACCGATTACGCAATTATCGCCGATGCAGGTCTTACCTCCGAGCACGGTGGCTCCCGCATAAACAACCACATTATTGCCCAGGTCCGGATGACGCTTGATACCTTTTACCAAAGTTCCGTCCGGATTAACATCAAAGCTCTTGGCGCCAAGAGTAACGCCCTGATAAAGCTTAACATGTTCTCCTATTGTTGTCGTTTCGCCGATAACAACACCTGTACCGTGGTCAATAAAGAAATATCTGCCTATGGTCGCGCCGGGATGAATATCGATTCCCGTAATCTGATGGGCATATTCCGTCATCATTCTGGGAACAATCGGCACCTTAAGTTCATACAGTTTATGTGCCAGGCGGAAAATACTGATTGCCTCAAATCCGGGATATGCCAGCATAACCTCTTCAACAGAACCCGCTGCCGGGTCTCCCTCATAAGCGGCCTGTACATCGCTCATAAGCACATCCTTAATGTCAGGAAGTGCCGTAATCATCTGTTTAGCTATATCTTTGCACTTATCGGCATCATCAAGAATGGGAAGCAGTATTTTGCGAAGCAACACTTCGGCAGTATCCCTGTCAACCTTCTCATGACCTTCACCTATTGAGTTAGGGTCAAAGATATCGGGAAACAGCGCTCCTCTTAAAAAATCAATTAATTCAACCACCTGGACCTTAAGGCCCGATAAACTGTTCTTTTGCATAATTTAATCCTCGTACAAATCGGTGCTTAGATATCTGTCACCGGTATCAGGTAAAAGTGCAACTATCGTTTTACCTTCATTTTCCTTTAACATAGCAAGTTCAATTGCAGCAGCAAGTGCCGCGCCGGATGAAATCCCCACCAGAATACCTTCGTCAGTGCCCATCATTCTGGCATATTTATAAGCTGCTTCTTTTGAAATCGGCATAACCGAATCGTATATCTTTGTATCAAGAAGCGAGGGTATGAAATTAGCTCCGATTCCCTGAAGGGCATGGGGGCCTGCCTCTCCTCCCGAAAGCAGCGGCGATGTATCAGGTTCAACGGCAACCACTTTAATATTGGGATTCTTTTCCTTTAAGAATCTGCCGTTGCCTGTTATAGTACCGCCCGTTCCTACCCCGGCCACAAAGATATCAACCAATCCGTCAGTGTCTTCCCAGATTTCGGGACCTGTAGTGTCATAATGAGCCTTGGCATTTGCAGGATTGGAGAACTGGTCCGGAATGAAACTGTTAGGAATACTCTTGGCAAGTTCCTCGGCTTTGGCAATAGCTCCGCTCATTCCAAGTTTACCATCCGTAAGCACAAGCTCGGCGCCATAAGCTTTCATAAGAAGCTGACGTTCCTTGGACATGGTATCAGGCATAACAATAATCGTACGATATCCTCTTACTGCTCCGACTACAGCCAGGCCTATTCCCGTATTTCCGCTTGTGGGCTCTATTATTACCGCGCCTTCTTTGATGACACCCCGTTTGATTGCATCATCCAGCATGCTAAGGGCAGCTCTGTCCTTAGTGCTGCCTGCAGGATTAAGGTACTCAAGCTTGGCAAGAAGTTTTGCTTTTAAATTCAGTCCTTTTTCAATATGGGTCAACTCCATTAAGGGAGTATGGCCTATGAGTTGTTCAACACTTGTATATATTTTTGCCATAAATCACCTTAGTTAAAAAAACATACCTTTCACGAAAATTTCAATTCCTATGCCTATTAAAATAACGCCGCCGAGTATTCCGGCCTTACCGGAGAATTTCGTTCCGAACTTCTTACCCAGATCAAGTCCTATAATACACAAGGCAAAGGTCACAATCGCTATTATTATATTGCAAACCATTGCCATGGCAAATCCATAATCGGCAATGGTAAATCCTACCGAAAGCGCATCAATCGATGTTGCAATTCCCTGAATCATCAATGTTCCGAATGAAAGTTTCTTAATCTCGTCACCGGAATCATCACCTTTAATTGCTTCCAGCAGCATTTTGCCTCCGATATAAAGCAAAAGTATAAGTGCTATCCAGGGAATGAATTTCTCAAATGCCTCAAAATACGAAACAATTGTATGAACACAAATCCATCCGATTAACGGCATCGCCCACTGAAAGACTGCATATACCGTTGCAATTGCACACATACGGCCTTTCTTCATATCTTTTTCATTCATTCCGTTGGCAAGTGACACGGAAAAAGCATCCATGGCAAGGCCTACGCCAAGAAGTATGCTGTTAAAAAAAAATATAAAATTCCATTCCATTAGTTATCGTCCTCAGTAGTTTCTACATTTACTATTATCTCATCATCGACTGTATTTTCTATATCTATATTTATTCCAACGGTGTCTTCGTTCTCTATCATCAATGTTATGTTTGAATTGGCTTTTGTTGCTTCTTCAAACACCGCAAGAAGTTTTCCCGCATATTCATTAATCCCCACCAGACTGTCAATATTAATAATCCTGATGGTACACTCGCCCATATCCGTCAGGCAGTCAAAAAGCGCATCAAGATTCTTTCCGTAATACTCCGGAAATTCAAGAATGTCGGCAATATATTCATGTGCCGATATGCGGTCCAATATTTCTTTGCAATCTATTGTATAGGTTTTCATTATTATTGTTTCCTTAAATATCTAATCTCGGTCGCGTTCCCCGATTCTGTGTTTTGTCGTCGTCGGTGACTTTTAGTCTATCGTGACTCGGCCGTCGGTGACCGTTAGTTTATCTCATCTTTCCTGCATCGTTGATGATTAGTTTATAGTAACCTGCCCGTCGGTGATTGTTACTTCTCTGAAATGTTCATAGTGATCGTCTGTATAATAATATCTGCCATCATCGGAATACACCAGTCGCTTGGCGCCGCGTTTCTTATGAGGATGTGTGTCAAGATCACACTCATGATACTCACAACCTTTGGGCAGCGTTCCTTCATAATTACCGTAATAAGTTCCGCCTATAGCCGCACCTTCCTGAAAATCCTCCACAGTTCCCCCTTCCCATCCGAGGGCCTGAGCTTCCTTTTTCGTAATATAGTTAGGAGGCAGCGTTCCAAATGCATCAAGATAAAGGACTACGTGTTCCAGATCATAGTAGGCTTCACCCTGAGCTACCGAAGATGTGGGCTTTGTAGCTTGTTTATCTATCAGTTCTTGTTTAGGTGTCGAGGTCTGTTCGGTTACAGTTATCTGTTCTTCAGCAAATTCTGCCTCAGATTTATTTTCCTCACCAGTTTCATCGGAAATGTCTGGCTCCGGTTTGGGGGTAGGAATCTTCTCATTGAGAATAGCCTGCGCTTCCTTGGATACGGGCTTTGTTAATGAAGAATCCGGCGAACCGGTTCCTGTGCATGACGTTATTATAGCCGCACATAATAACGGAAATAATATTAAATTGAGTCTTTTAATCAGTTTATTCATATGAACGGATTATACTACAAACTTCCATTTGCCGACACCCTATAGTGATATTTTATGGTAGCAGCCGCACGGATTACGGATATAGTTTCCTTGTTGCCTCATTTATCCGTAATCCGGGCAGATTTGCCCCAGTATTTTACGGATATAACTTCTTTATTGCCTCATTTATCCGTAATTCGGACAGAGTTGCCCCAGTATTTTACGGATATAGCAAAAAAAATTTAAAAAAGTGTTGACAGACTTAATCGCATAGTGTACTATCTAACTCATACAGTGATACAGCAGATATCACCCCGGTCAGTATCAACGATACAGCGCATATCACTGATACGAAACCGCGTTATCGGCACTACCGATAATTCAATTAATTACAACAGCATAAGGAGGTGTCTATGGAATATGATAACAACACTCCTATTTATCTTCAGGTAATTGATCAGATTAAGAAGGATGTCCTTAAAGGCAACCTTTCACCGGGACAGAAGCTGCCCTCAACCAGGGAACTGGCGCTGGTATATCAGATTAATCCGAACACGGCAGCCAGGGTTTATACCGAAATGGAGCGAATCGGGTTATGCTTTACCAGACGCGGACTTGGAACTTTTCTTTTTGAAGATTCTTCCTATCTTGACCAATTACGTGATGAAATGGTTTCGGAAGTTGTAACTAAATTCATTAAAGAAACAACTCAGTTGGGACTTAATCAGGGAGAAATAATTTCTAGACTAGAAGGAGAATGGAAAAATGTTAACTTGTAAAAATGTCAGCAAAAAATACGTATCCGTTTTGGCAGTGGATAACATATCAATGGAGCTGGAGCGCGGCAAAATATACGCTTTGCTCGGACCTAACGGAAGCGGTAAAACAACACTTATGAAAATGATCGGCGGTTTGTGCAGCCCCACATCGGGAGAAATCTATTTTGAAGGCAACCCGCTTGAAGCCGAATGTAAACAGCATATCGCATATATGCCCACCGAACCGTATTTTTATAACTTTATGACTTGCAAAGGTCTGGGCAAATACTATCAGGATTTCTTCAAGGATTTTTCGATGGACAAATATATGCAGCTTCTTAATGAAATGGATCTTAAGCCAAATCTGAAGCTTAACAAAATGTCTACCGGTATGATGGCTAAATGTAAAATTGCAGTTACACTCGCAAGAGAATCAAAACTTGTAATGCTTGACGAGCCTCTTAACGGTATTGATATCATCGCGAGAGACAAAATCATCAACACCATAGTTGCTGCAGCAGATGACAACAAGACAATTCTTATGTCTTCACACCTGGTTGATGAACTCGAGAAGATTGTTGACAATGCTATCTTTATGAAGAATGGGCAGCTTATTTTATCAGGTAATGCCGAAGCAATCAGAGAAGAAAACGGTAAGTCCATCGTTGAGATGTACAAAGAGTTATACGCATAAAGGAGAATCATCATGGGAAAATTATTAAAATATGAATTTATAAAAAGCAGAGTACCTCTTATTATATTTACAATACTAATCGTCATTTCCGAGCTGGTGTTTGCTCTTGGTATGATTAAGGAAAATGAGAATTATTTAATCGCTTCAATCGTTTTATTTTTGGTTATGGCTCCTGTATGTACCTTAGGCGGTCTTATCCTCGGAGCAGGTGCATACACAAAGGAATTATCCAATAAGGTCGGCTTTATGGTATATATGACACCTAATTCAAGCTATAAGATTGTTGGTTCCAAATTCATTTTTACCGCAATAGTTGAGATTTTATTCTCGGCCATATTCGGTATATTGGCTTTCACGGATGTTACAATAATTATGAATAAAGCCGGAATCGATGAGGATATGCTTGACCTGGTATTTGAAATAGCAGACAGTTTCGGCTTAAGCCTTCCTAAACTTTTTGTAGCCATCGCAGCTACATTTATTACAGTTCTTCTGTCAATGGTTATGATTGTTGCCGTTTACTATATTGCATACACTTTGACCGCAACCTTCATGCAGGCAAGCAAAGCCCGTACATTTGTGGCAGCTGTTATTTTCATATTAGGTGCCTACGGCGTAACAAAATTAAATTCGTTTCTTCCTACTATCAGTTATTCAACTGTATCCGGATTGGTTGATTGGACAGGTATCCTGCCACAGACATTATACAGCCTGCTCATTATCGCAATTTCATACTTTGCATGCTCATACATGCTTGATAAGAAAGTAAGTTTGTAAGTCCAAAGCGTATAATCTGCAACTAATAAAAAAGAGTCACATTACTGTGACTCTTTTTCTTCTTTCTTAATGTATCGTGTCCATTTGTAATTTCCGTACAAACCGTTGGTGAAATATCCGAACTTGTACGCCAGCAGTACCCACTGACCATTTAGGATATTAAAGAACGTTTCGACAACAACGTAGATGTACCAGGTCCACCAGGATTCCCTTGAACGGAAGAACATAAGAATTCCGTCAAGAATACTCATTACCGCAAGGCTCGCATCTACATAAGCACTGATTTTTTCAATGGTATCGTTGGCATAAAAACTGGTGTCCACGTTAATCTTGGCCATAAAGTAACCGATACCGGCCGAAATAACAACAACCCCAACCATAATAAGTATTGTCTGCCACTTCTTAAGTCTTCTTACTTTAGTAGTCTCATACTGCTTGTTATCCTTGTGCCTACGCCATTCGAAAAAGCCTGCCGTATGTGCCGGTATCCAGAAAAATATACAAACAGCCATGGAAGCAAATCTGGTGCGAAGCAGAAGCATACATGCAATTTCAAGTACTTCTACAACATTGTAAAGTAAAAATGCCCACTTATTTTGCTTCGAAAACATAAGTTCACAGAAGCATCCTATTACGGAATCAAAAAAGTACAAAACCGTAATCAGCACTCCGGAAGCCAATACCTTTCCTGTCTTTTCGGAAACAACATCCTCCTCCGGAAGAAGAATTGAAAGCACCAGTGTCAGTGCAATTATCACCAGCATCCATATAAGTTCATATACCGTAAAGTTTAGGAAGAATGTTTTTAGTTTAAACATAAATCCCGGTTTTTTGCCCTCGCCGGACTGTATATCTTTGTCCAAAGGGTATAACTCTATGAATTTGGTATCCAGTTTTTCAAATAATGACTTATTCTTAAATGATGAATTCATCTGTAAATATCGGTTCCTGTCTCATTATATTATCAGCATATCTTCGAAAATGCCGAACCAATCATAAGCTTTGAGCTTTCATATGTCAAGCCACCCTGAATAAAAGCCGTGTAAGGTTCAACAACCGGGCCGTCACAGGTAAGTTCGATGGTAGAACCCTGAGCGAAGCATCCTGCAGACATAATTTCTTCGTGGGGGTAGCCCGGCATTTCACAGGGAACCGACGCATATATCGAGTCAACCGGGGAAACGCTCTGAAGTGTCTGACAAAATTTGACCAATGCATCTTCCGAACCAAAATCTATCGTCTGAATAATATCGCTTCGACAATCGTTATACTCGGGAATTATTCCGGTATATCCGAGTTTCTTGGCAATATAAGAAGTAAGTATACCCGTTTTAACCGCATTGCATACGGTAGTGGGTGCCATGAACAATCCTTTAAGGAACTTAATATTCTGGTTATAGTTGGCGCCAAGATATTTACCCATTCCCGGAGAAGTCAGACGGTCGGCCACCTGTTCGATAAGGTCTGCCCGTCCTGCTACATAACCACCGGAGGTAGCTATTCCGCCGCCCAAGTTATGCATAAGGGAACCTGCCATAATATCTACCCCGACCTCTGTCGGCTCTTTTCTTTCGGCCAGTTCACCATAGCAGTTATCGCACATAATTATGACACTACTGTCAATTTCTTTGATTATTCCGCATACCTTTTTTATCTGTTCTACAGTAATCCCGTATCTTCTTGAATATCCGCAGGAGCGCTGAATCTCAACCAGTCTGACTCCGCCCTTTTTGATACGTGCTGCTATGGTTTCATAATCAAAATCGTTATTAACAAGTTCAATTTGCTCATAGTTTACGCCGTTACGGGATAATGCCAACGGGCTTTCGCCTCTTATTCCCATAATTTCCTGAAGAGGATCATAGGGAGCCCCGGCAATACATATCATAGTATCTCCCGGGTGAAGCAATCCGGATAATGTAAGATATATGGCATTAGTACCGGACATAATCTGCGGACGAACCAATGCATCTTCGGCTCCCAGCACTTCCGCATATATTTTTTCTATCTTGTCTCTTGCTTCATCAAAAAAGGAATATCCGTTGCTTTCGGCAAAATCCGAATATGAAACCTCATTTTCCAAAAAGGCATTCATTACCTTGGTACAGTTATCAAGTGCCACCTCTTCGGCTAATGAAAAATAAGGCTGACATTCTCTTTCGGCCTCGGTTATAAGTTGTTTAATTTTGTCATTAAGAAATATCTTACTCATTTATACCTCGTAATCCATACAGGTTCTGCTTGCAGTAAATGGGCGAACCTTTCCGTCGGCAACCGCTACATGCTCGGGATGAACCGCATATCCCTTAAGCGATGCCTCATCTTCAAAAGTCGAATCAAGCATTACATCACAATTTGATGAAGGCAGCGGATTTGTATTAACCTTAATATCAATCATTCCCGGGATTTTGCCTGCCAAGCCCTCAAGGCCATCCTTGATTCCCTTCTTAATATCAGCCTTCTGCTCGTTCGTATATTCATCCTTAAGTGTCCATAAAATAACATGTTTAACCATTTTGTCACTCTCCTTCCCGTTGCATTATATCATAAATGTGACAGTAGGGACGGTTCTTTCTGTCACATTTCCAGTATTTACGCGCCTTTCGCAAAAAGTGTGACAGAAAGAACCGTCCCCACTGTCACAAAAAAATGAGTCAGGAGCGTACTCCTGACTCAAACCCTGTAATTCCCCAATTACATAGAATGTATGTGAACACAGAAGAATATCTTCCGTGTTGCACGCTATACGAATCTTCGAAGTTCCTTAAGAAGAGCCTCTGCGGTAATGGGCTTTGCAATATGAGCATCCATTCCGGCATCCATACTCTTTTGACGGTCTTCTTCGAAGGCATTGGCTGACAAAGCTATAATCGGTATATGTTTTTTAGGATACAGTTCGCGAATATGGGTAGAAGCTTCATATCCATCCATGTAAGGCATCTGAATATCCATAAGTATAAAGTCATAGAAGTCCGGGCCCTGCATTCGAACTCTTTCGATTGCAATTCGACCATCTTCCGCTTCGGTAACTACCATTCCTTCTTCAGTCAGGATGTCAACCGCAATCTCACGGTTAAGTTCGTTATCTTCTACCAAAAGCACCTGTTTGCCTTTGAAATAATGTCTGTCCACACTTTCGGATTGCTCAACATTATTGTCTTCTTCCGTATCTTCAACAACACTAAAAGGAATATCAATAGTAAATATAGAACCGTTGCCCTGTATACTTTCGCAATAAATATTACCGCTCATAAGTTCCGTAAGGGCTTTGGCAAGTGGTAATCCAAGGCCTGTTCCCTGTATTCCGCTGACGGTAGTATTTTCTTCTCTTGCGAACTCATCAAAACATCTGTGAACGAATTCCTTGCTCATTCCTATACCGTTATCAGCCACTACAAATCGATAAATTGCTATGCCATCCTCTGCATCGGAAATCTGATTAAGGGATACTGTTACCCAGCCGCCTTCAAGGGTATATTTAACGGCATTCGAAACAAGATTAACAAGAATTCTTTCGGTTCTTAGTACATCAACATAAGCAAACTTGTTTCTGATATTTTTGATTGCAAAAGCTATGTCTATATTTTTGGCTGTTGCCAGTTCTTCCATCATAGGTTTGATACCCATGAACACTTTTTCCATATCGGCAACAGATGTATTTATCGTAACCATACCGCTTTCAATTCGGCTCATATCCAGAATGTCGTTAATGATTGAAAGTAGCATTTCACTTGCGGACTTAACCTTTAGAAGACTGGATTTTACCTTGTATTTATCTTCGATATCACGAAGTGCCATATTGGTAAAACCGATAATCGCATTCATCGGTGTTCTGATATCGTGGGACATATTAAACAGGAAGTCAGTCTTAGCACGGTTGGCACGCTCCGCCTTTTCAAGGGCAGCCATCTCACGTTTCGTTTCCTGATCAACGTTATGGAATCCGGCAATCAGGTAATTCGAGGCATGTTCGTCCGGAACGAATTTAGCCTGATAATACATAATCTGCGCATCAATCAGGATACGGAAATTAATGGTATAATATCTGTCCTTAAGAAGTGCTTTTCTGATTACTTCTTTACGGGTTCCCGCTATAAAAGCTTTCCTGTCATCAGGGTGCACCAGTGTTTCACTTAGTTTATCAAGACGCTCAGAGAAATTACTGATTTCCCACCAGCCCGGTATATACTTTTCAAAAATAGGATCAAATCTATACTGAACTTCGGCATCCGTATTGGAATCAACATATACAACACAGCCAAAGTCATCTGCCAAAGCACTCATAACCGCTTTGTCTCGTTCATCCTTTTCCTTACGGCTAAGTTCAAGTCGTATTTCTTCGTCCTTGTCGGCAAAACCAAGGGCTACAGCTACGGGAGTACCGCCCATATTGCCAACCTTAACGAATTTCATTTCGCAATAATGGCCTTCGGAATCTCTGTATTGGGTAAGGAATGTCTTCTTACTTTGAAGTTCTTCCATAATATTATCTATAGAACCGGCCTTTAACATCATAGCCCGGTCTTCAGGATAAATAAGTCTGTCAACATACAATCTGTATGCCTCGGAATATGTAATCCCGCTCCTGAATACGGAACCGAAAGTAGTCTCCGTTTCTTCATTCATCGTATAGGGATCAAGGGCATCTGTCTTTAAGTCAATGTAATATACCGACGTATATTCGGAAGCCAGAATCTCTATAATTTCGAAATTACGTTCAATAATCTCGCGATTCATCATTTCTTTTTGGATTTCTTCGGTAATATCGATAAACCCAAACACTGCATGTGCTTCATTATCGCCTCTTATTATCTGAAGTCGATAATTCTTTTCAATTCCGCCTGCAATATCTCTGAACATAACGGTAAATGAAGGTTCCTTCTTAAGTCGTTCACGCAAATAATTAGGACGCATAATATCCCGAAGCATATCCTGATCGTCAGAATGCACATCAGAATCTATGTACGCCATAACAGAATTGAAATAATTATTGTTAACAGGGAACCTCTCATCAAGATCATCCGTACGTTTGTAAGGCACGCAGGAACAATCCTCCAGCGAAACATAATACGCCGAAACATATGTTTTAAGGAAATAATTAGAGAACACTTCTATCTGATTAAACTTCTCCTGAGCCTTCATCTGGAAGTGCATAATATCCGAAACATCTCTATGGGTACCTTCGAGTCGTATACCCTTTGTATATTCGTAATTGCGTACTCCGCCACATCGAACATAAATCACGCCCTTATCAGGGTCATGCCAGGGATACTGAACTTCTGCAGCCTCACCGTTTGACATCTTATCAACAGCCGCCTGCACATAAACATAATGCTCCGGGTCAACATTGTCATACCATGCATGATATGTTTCTTCCGGAGACACCTGCTTAGTAAGGCCCAGCAGATGAAGCATTGTTTTGTCTACGTACATCCTCGGAGCAGCATCTTCATCAATTTCAATAGCCCATATTCCAATTTCAAACTTTTCGAATAAGTTATTATTTAATTCAATTGATCCAAGCTTATTCATAAGTGCTCCTTAGCGTACAAAAATATACAATAACCCCACACTACTAATGTAGCATGGGGTCATCTTATATTTCCGTATCAAATTTGTCGCAAAAAGCACCAGTTTTTTCGCAATGGTTAGTTGCTGCTTCCTCCTGAGCTTGCTGATGAGTTGGCAACCATTGTTGAAATAAGAATCATCATCATAACTTCCTCAACAAGAATAGTAGCGATTGTATTAGCCACAACAGTTGAAGATACAAGTGAAGATTCAGGCAAATATGCAATAGCAACTATCATCTGCGCAAACATGTGACGCTGACGGGCTGATATTGAATACCACTTAAAGCCCTTCTTGGTCTTAAGGTAAGCATCAACTTCCGCTGTCATACTGATTATTTCATCTGTAGACTTATCAAGCAATGTCAATGCACCGACTGCTCCAAGGCCATACTCTTTGCTGACAGGAATCTTGGCAGCCTTAAAGCCTGCTATAAGATCCTTAACCATCTGTGCCTTAGCATCTGTAGGCTTAGGAACAATGGAAAGAACCTGTGCCATTGTATGAACAGAATCCTTAGATAAAGCAACCTTCTTGTTTGCTTCATATCCGCTTTCGATTTCCTCAACAACTGCATCAATGTTAAGTCCGGAAGTTACAAGCATAGCAAGGAATCCTCTGTCAGAATCCCAGATAAGCATAGGATGCTCGCTCTTTAACTTCTTATAAAGTTCCTCAAGCTTTGAGATATTCTCATCCGCTTTGTCCAAGCCGCCGTTTTCATAAATAATAAGTGATGCCATAACCATATAAGGCGATGCAGTCAATTTATGAAGTGAGCGAAGCTTCTTATACACCTGGAATGACTCATCAATATACTTTTGCGCATCATCTGCAAGCGCCATTTTGGTAGCAACAAGAGAAAATGCAATTCCTCTGAATTCCGAGAATACGCTTACACTCTTCTTAAGAATCTTCTTGCATTCGGCATATTTTTCGGCATCGACATGTTTATTTGCAGAGGCACAAAGATATGCTGCCATGATTGCACATGCATTACTGTCGGTTTCCCATAACATTTTCTTTCGAAGTTCTGTACGATCAGCCGCAATCTGATCAACCAACGCTGTTAATTTTTCATCCATAATAGATACCTCTCATTTCATATATTTAAATTTAAATACTTAACACAAAGTTCGTAATTAATATAATTGCCAGGAAAATCGGACAAAGAATACAAATATTAAATCTATACAGCATCTTCCAGGCAAACTTGTTCCCATTGGAACATACCTCATCCTCAACATATTTCGTCTTTGCGAAGTAACCGATAAGAATACAGGTAATAAATGCGACAATAGGCATAAGCACATTGTTCGAAACGAAATCATAAAAGTCAAGGAACTGATATCCGAATATTGTAATATCTTCCCACTTGCTGTATCCAAGTACCGACGTCATACCGAGTACTGCCACGAATACAAAGCATATAATTGTTGATGCAACTCTGCCCAGATTAAACTTATCTTTAATAATTGATACCATTGCTTCAAGCAACGAAATCGAAGATGTCAGCGCTGCAAGTGCAACCAAGAGGAAGAATACCGTTCCTACTATCTGACCGCCTTTCATAGTTAAGAATACATTGGGCAAAGTTATAAACATAAGGCTCGGGCCTTTGTTAAGTGCCGCTGCATCGCCGTTACTAAAGACATATACCGCAGGAACAATTATGAAACCTGCAAGCAACGCCACACCCGTATCAAATATCTCAATCTGATGAACTGATTTTTCGATAGAATCTTCCTTACGCATATATGATCCATAAGTAAACAAAATACCCATGGCAATTGACAAAGAATAGAACAACTGACCTACCGCAGCTACAATTGCCTCAAAGAATTTACCCAGCGTCATTCCGCTAAAGTCAGGCAGAAGATAATACTTAATACCTGCAGAAGAACCCGGAATTGTAATACAGTAAATCGAAATACCGATGATGCACGCTATAAGAAGCGGCATCATAATCTTTGATATCTTTTCGATTCCCTTGGTAACGCCCATGATAATAATGATTGTAGTAATAAGCGCGAATATTCCAAAGTATAGGGTGGACTGACCCATGTTGCCTATATATCCCGTAAAGAAACTTCCGTCATCAGCCGCTGTAGTTCCCTTACCTGTTATAAACACAACAAGATACTTGATTACCCATCCGCCGATAACGCAGTAGTATGGTGTGATAATAAAAGGAACTACCGATGCAATCGGTCCCATAAACTTAAATCTTTTATCAACTTCACCGTATGCGCCTATAACGGATTTACCTGTACGCCTTCCGATTGAAATCTCGGTAATCATCATTGTGAATCCGAATGTTACCGCAAGAATAATATAAATTACCAGGAAAACACCGCCACCATACTTAGCCGCCAAATACGGAAATCTCCAAATATTTCCCAGTCCGACTGCGGATCCTGCTGCCGCCAGCACGAATCCTATCTTACTTCCGAACCCCTCTTTCTTGTGTGTACCCATAAAACTATACCCTCTCTTATGCATATAATGTTTAATTATACCATATAAAATGGGACAGAAGGGACGGATCTTTTTGTCACATTCCGCAATATTATCAGCATTCTGAAAAAAGTGTGACAAAAAGAACCGTCCCTACTGTCACATTTTTGCGAACAAAAAAGCGGCCTCTAAAAGAGAACCGCTGTTTTGCTCATTTATTCACATTTAATATGAAAAACGATCATCCGTCAATCATTATAAATTATCAATATAGGTTTACACATCACCCATTTTGAAGAAAAAATGGTTATTTTAACATATATTCTTTAAGTTGTTTACGATTGCTGATGTTTAATTTAGTAAACACGCTGGTAATATGAGTCTTTACCGTGTTTATGTTAAGGCCCATATACTCGGCAATTTCATTATTTGTCCAACCGCGGTTGGCAAGCATCGCAATCGAAAACTCCGTAGTGGTCAGTGTATCCGCAACACTTCCGTGAGTAATCGGATTATGAATGCATCTCCAGCCATAGCTGAATTTGTATGTAATCTCAATTATTTTGTCATAATCTTCTTTATGGTTTTTCTTAAGGCAGGTTTCTATTAAGCCCTGTAACAATCCGTGATGTTCACCGATAGGCTCAAATAATCCGTCCTCTTGGGCCAGTTCATACGCTTTGGTAAAGTACTTCTTTCCAAGATTAACATCCTCTAAACTCATGGCATTCATAGCACCTGCCAAATTAAGGAATATCGATGCAATGATATACTTTTCACCATCAAACGCAAGTGAAGTTTCGACAATACCAAGGCCCTTGGCATATTCACCGTCAAGGTAAGCCTGATGTGCCATAATATAGCCGCCGAACAGCCTAAGTCCTGTCGGTAATTCGTTCAAAAACTCGTTAAGTCTGGGAACTCCCGGAATCTGAAGGTCTATAAGAACATTGGCAGCATTGGAAACGAGCACCCACAATGCCTTTATCTGTGTGTTCTCAAAATGTGATAAATCCGAACTTATGAATTCATTAACGAATCCTATTCCCCGGCGGGTTTCGGACACCTTACCAAGTGTTAAATTACTAAAGGAATAAATAAGCCATGCCGTAAGTTTAATATACGGATTCGGATAATCGAGATATTTGGCCAGAATAGGAGAAGCCTTCTCCTGATTACCTGAAAAGAAGAAGAACTCAGCAAGCGCCATATCCTTGACCACAGGGTTCGTGAAAGATGCTATATACTCACGATAATGGCCCTGCGGAATCTGGGAATTAAGCACAATCATAGGGACATACTCTTCCCCTTGGAAGTGAATGTCGTTGTAGTGGATGTCGTTTTTCATGATTTTATTTTGTAATATATATCGTCAACTGTCAATTATATTTTTCTGCATCAAAAAAGCCCAATCCCAACGGATTGAGCTTAATTATTCATGCACAAAGATATACTTACCGGGCTATTTCCTGCATTTCGAGAAAACCTGCTACAGCCTTGTAGCCGTAATACTTTTCCGTAAATTCCATTCCGTCTAAAGCGCCGGCCTGAACGGAAATCTCATATCTTTTATTGTCATTGCCCGTAAATCGGATTACGAAATTTGTATTGTTCTTGGCTGCAAGTTTCTCAAGAAATTCCTTGGTAAAGGTATTTCTTCTTTTTAACTCAAGAACTATTGTCTGACCTGACTTGGCATTATCTATCTTCTTATAGAGGTTTTCATAAAATACAATGTCTGAAGAAATCACAGAAGTGTTTCTTATCGCACCGCATACACACTGTTCACCCTCCAGTCCGTCCATCTCTTCTGTAGGATTCGTAATTATGCAATGAACGAAGTTATGAACATGAGCATAACCACTTCCTTCAGAACCTGAATTTCCTGTCGGAGCGGGGCGGGTAATGGTAAAGGTTTGGGAATCAGCATCCCAATGTAAGTAAAGAGTTTCGTCTTCAATAAAACAATCGCCAGACTCAAAGGTCACACAACTACCGCCCCCAGGTATAGAATTGTGAAGACCTTGGTCCTCGATTCCTTCATATGATATCGTAATGACACTTTCACTCAGCTCATTATAAATTTTCATAAATACGCCGCTGCTAACAACAATCTCAGCGTTCGGCGATCCGAGTTCAACATCATTTTTTGTAATTCTTCCTGTCCTAGTTACCTTATATTCCGTCACCGTATCTGCCAGTGCAGTATTTGGAATCATCACAATGGTAAACAGTACAGCCGCCATTGTGATTATGGATATAATAATATTTTTCGCCTTTAACATTTATCTTCTCCTTATAAATCTGTATTGCTGTTTAGCAATACAGCATCCTCATCTAAAATATAGAATACACCAAAAAAACGAGCGCCGCATCACCCGTTTTTAAGAAATAATGGTTATATTTGACACAGCCTATACGGAAAATCCGCACTCCCCCCGGAACCGGCGACAGGAATACTATATTACTATTCTTCATGATGATTTCTACTTATTTCATCATATGTAAGCATAAAATAATCTCTGGGAACCGTATCTGGAACGTATCCGTTTGTTACCGGATCATCCCATGTTACATCCACATAATACTGCACTCCGTCTATTGTTACTCTGTTCCATGCATGAGCTCCGTTACCCATACTGTTATATGCTTCTCCGGTAACTACATCGCACTCTATTCCCAATCGATTTAGGATAAGCTTATACGCTTTGGAATATCCGGCACATACAGCAGTATGTTCAACCAAGCATCCGTAACAATCATATGCATGAGTCATCATCGGTGTATCATTAGATGCATAAAGTGAATAATAGTAAGTATTATCATCGTACTCGCAATTAAGCGCTATATAATCATGCACGAACAAAGCCCTATCATAATCAGAATCATATATTTGTGCCATTTGAACAACAGTATTAACCACATCCTCCAGTTGTTGTTCTTTAGCCGGCACGCCTGATATATCGCAGTTCATAGTAGGATAAATCGTATACGTTACCAGTGGGCCGGAAGTCAAACTTGAACCATTAGAACTACCACTTAACCAAAATAATTCAGGATGATCATCCAAAACCTTCCTAAACTGCAGATATATGTCATCAAATGACATCAATCCCGTGACTCCCGAAATACGGTAGTTCTTTTGATGGGAACGCATGGCAGTAAGTATTGTTTCATATATCGACTCTGTGGTTTCAGACAGAATTACGTTATTCTTTTCCTCAGTTTTTTCTATATCAGACGTCGGCTTAATTGTATTAATATCCGGTATTTTAGCTGTTTCACCCAGGGTTCCATTATTGTAATTAACCCATATGCTAAACAGCATAACAATTAAGAACAGATACAACAGCAACCCTTTCTTAGGTTTTTCATCTGCCGGCCAAATGTAACTAAATCCGTCTGAGGTATGACGGCACGCATAAACGAAAAGTTTGTATCCAATCCAAGCACCGAACGTCGCATAAAGAATATCATCGTAGCATGTACTTCCACAGTTAAATACAAACTGTAGAATTTCGCACAATGTACCAAGAAACGCTCCAAACATCATCGTTTCACCAATACATCGTTTCCCTTTAGAAAGCGGATACAAAAAGCCGACCGGAATCATACTTGCAATGATTATTCCCACGCTTCTGAAAAAGTCCGTATTTTCATTCTCAATCAATTCAGAATATACTCTAAGCACATAGAATCCGGTTCCTTCTACCTTCACAACATTCGGTGACAGTATGAACACCTTGTACAAAGCGTATACATATCCTAACAAAATCACGCTAAAAAAGAACTTCTTAAAACGCTTGTTCCCGGGAGTCTTTGCCTTCTTCGTATTCCCATTAACAGGTCTACTCTTTAAACTAAAGTCCCCATTATATTTCTTTTCTTTTTTTGAATAATCTTCTCTGTACCAATCTCTATCGTATATGCTCATGAATGCTTTATACCTTTTATACATGCAATTGAACTTATTCTGTATTTATCACGTTTATGATATATTTATATTATCAAATCAACTAATGAGAGGTAAAGTATGGAACGCATCTGGATTGGGATTATAGCCGTATTAATATATGTACTTTATTTGACTGTTAAAGCTATCTGCAAAAAAATCAGAAAGCTTCGGGATAAACTTGAAGCTCCCAAATACGATGTCCCATATCGTGAAATGAAACATCCACGTAGAACAGGCAAACATGTAAATCTTGAATATGATGAATCCATGAAAAAAGCCGGAGTTTTTGAGGATGGCAAAAAAGAAAAATCTCATGTTCAAGAAGACACTATCTCAGATTACGAATATTTTTCTCAAGACAGTCAAAAAAATAACTCTTCTGCCGTTTATTGTCCGGCATGTGGGACAAGAGACTGGGACAATAATGCGTTTTGCAAAAAATGTGGAACCAGTCTTCGTAAAGGCGATGAGAAAGCGCAAGACGAAGCATATACATCATATTCAGAGCAACCTACTTCTACTGAGAGTTCAAACAATTCTGATAACACAAACGATAGTACAACCTATACCGTCTTTTATGACGAATAGCAAATTCTACTGCATTATCTTCACATATGTCTCCGGCAGGCTCGTGTACCACAGGGATGTTCATTATGTTTTGCACCTGGACACAGCCTATACGGAAAATCCGCACTCCTCCCGGAACCGGCGACAAAGATATTATATCACTATCATTTTCCACAATACACTTCAATTGCTTTACTTACGAAACTTGCCGTACCGATTCCGCCGGCATCATCAATGTTCTTCATGAAGTCCGGGGTTTCAGTATACATTTTGCCAAGTCCAAAAAGAATTTGATCCGAGCAATTGTAGTAATTCGCTGATATGAAATTCTGCAATTCCTTAACAAGTGCCTGCGCATTGGCAGATGACGGAACTTCGTCTTTTATTTCACCAAACCGGGCGAAAATTTGCATCATCCTGTTGGAGATTTCCATCTCATCCTCTTTTGTCCGATTTTTGGATTTTGTCTTAAATTCCCTATATTCCGATGTATCCCCCCACTGTTCCTTTGCATGTTTAGCATATTCATCAATCTTGGTTGTATCAAATGCTTTAAAATCCATGTATTTTACTCCTTTACGTTTTATATTTCGAGCAAAATCAATAAGATTCTCAAGATGTTCCTTTTTTAACATAAGCAATTTAATTTGCTGATCTAATGCTTTATTCTTGTCAAAGTCAGGCGCATCTATGATATCTTTTATATCTTTTAACGGAAATTCCAATTCCTTAAACAGTAAAATCTGCTGCAATCTTTCAAGCGCCGTATCGTCATATAGCCTGTATCCCGACTCAGTGTATTCATCAGGTTTGAGAAGATTGATAGTATCGTAATACTGCAGAGTGCGTATACTCACTCCCGTTAATTTACTTACCTCATTTACTGTCATCATTGCAATCACCTCCTGCTCGATAAGTATACCTTAAACTATTACGTAACGTAAGAGTCAATACCCTTTTTTTACTAGTAATCGCTGGAATCCACAAAAGCAAACCAAAAAATCTTCCCTATTGACAAACTCACACCTCCCCCCTTATAATCGGACACAACAAAGCTTTAGGGAGTAATCAGCATCCATTGGATGTGGTAAATCAACATCATGGTAGGAGCAATCCGTAAATCCTGGTTTACCTTAATTGATGAGACTGAGGCGCAACAGTTACTGTATGCGCATCCCTAATCAATACCGGTTACGATTAATCGCGGATACAGTAATGTATCCGCTTTTTTTATGCAAATGAGACAGTTCCGATTATGCCACATCACTAAAAAATGTGACAAAAAGAACCGTCCCCACTGTCACACTCAGGAGGTAAAAGAAATGAAACTAAGAGTTAATGATGTTCACAAATTCTACGGAATGGCTGAAGCCAGAATTGAAGTTTTAAAAGGTATCAATTGTGAAATAAATGATGGTGAAATATGCGTACTGCTGGGGCCTTCGGGCAGCGGCAAGTCTACGCTGCTTAATATTATCGGCGGCCTGGAAAGTGCTGACGAAGGATGTGTGGATATTGGTACGTTCTGCACTGAGAGTATGAAAGAAAAGGAACTATCCGACTACCGAAGAAACAACCTGGGTTTCGTTTTTCAGTTCTACAATCTGATTCCTAACCTGACAATTAAAGAAAACATCGAAGTCGGTGCATATCTTTCAAAAAATCCGCTTGATCTTGATGAACTTCTTGAGACACTCGGGCTTACCGATCATCAGGATAAATTTCCCAACCAGTTGTCCGGCGGTCAGCAGCAGCGTTGCGCCATAGGACGTGCCCTGGTGAAGAATCCGCCTATACTTTTATTCGATGAACCTACGGGAGCTCTGGATTATAAGACTTCCAAAGAGATACTTAATCTTATTGAGAAGATTAACAAGAAATATCACAATACCATGCTTATCGTCACACATAACCAGGCGATTGCACAGATGGCGGACAGAATTCTGAAACTCCATGACGGAATGATCATATCAAATACTGTGAACGAATCAAAAGTCACAGCAGAATCACTCGAGTGGTAAGGAGGCACCTATGAGAAATCCTTTACTTAAAAGAATTCCCAGGGAACTTACCAAGAATTCCCTTAAATACCTCGGCATGATTCTTATCCTGGTATGTACCATTTGTGCCGGTACTTCATTTAAGGCAACCCTTAACAGTGCCCTTGATTTCCTTAATGAAATCAAAGACAGTAACCTTCAGGAAGACGGCTTCTTTGAGACAACCGAACCTATATCCGATTACACAATAAATCACTTTAGTGATGAGGGCACAAAGATATACTCTAACTATTACGTTACCGAAAACGAATATAACGGCGACAGTAAGATTCTGATCTTTGACGAGCGAAACAGTATTGATATTCCTATTCTGTTCGAAGGAAGAATGCCGAAAGCCAATAACGAAATCGTACTGGACCATTGCTTTTCACTTAATAACGAGATTAATGTGGGAGATACCATATCTTTGTGCGGACGTGATTTTAATATAGTCGGAACCGTTTCATTACCGGACTATACATCACTGTTTATGAATAACACCGACCTTGTTATGAACACGACACATTTCGGTGTTGCCGTAGTAAGTAATGAAGGATTTGACGGGTTTTCTGACAGCAGTGTCACTTATAGATACAGCTACAGATTAGATGACAGCGAATTAAAAGATTCCGACAAGCTAACCAAAGCCGAAGATATCCAGAAATATCTCTATGCTTCGGGAACTACCGTAAGTACTCTGCTTACTTCCAAACAGAATCAAAGTATATCCTTTCTCGAGATGGATATAGCTACCGACGGCCCCTTCATAGTGGTATTTGTATATATTCTGGTTGCGCTGATTGCATTTATCTTCGCAATTCTGACTAATAACACAATTGAAAAAGAGTCTGTAATCATCGGTACCCTGCGGGCATCCGGCTATAAGAAAAGTGAAATCATTATACATTATCTGCAGCCCACATTAATTGTGGCACTCCTTGGTTCCGTAATCGGTAATGCCATTGGCTACACTGCAATGATTGAGCCTTTTCTTGACATGTATTATATCAATTACAGCATTGGTCCGTTGGATGTAAAGTTTGACATATCCATGTTCCTTCTTACCACGGTGCTTCCTGTTGTTATCATGGTAATAATCAACTATTGGATGATGGCACGCAAGCTGTCCCTTAGTCCCCTCAAGTTCCTGCGGGGAGAACTTAAGAAAGGCAAGGTTCGCAAATCCGTGAAGCTTCCCAACTTCAGTTTTCTAAACAGATTCAGACTCCGTGTAATTATCCAGAACCGCGGAAGTTACGTTATGCTGTTCCTTGGCGTGTTCCTGGCAAGTTTCCTTCTTATGTTCGGACTTGGTCTTAATCCGCTCATGGACCATTACGTGGAAACCATCGATGAATCACTGCCTTACGAATATCAGTATTTTGTTAAGACTCCGATTGATATTGATGAGGCCGGCACTGAGCAGGTTTTCGTCTACGAGATGGATACGTACTTTGATCTGGCCCGCAAGGATGTAGGAATCACATGCTACGGCATCACCCCTGACAGTCCGTTCTTTGAAATCACCGAACTTGACGATGTTGCATCCGATTCATCATGCGACGCATCGGTATATCTTTCTTCGGCTGCTGCCAAAAAGCTCGGCTACGAAACAGGTGATAGTATAGAGTTAACTGATACAAATAAGGATAAAGTATATACTTTGTCCATAAAAGGTATCTATGAATATGCATCATCATTGTCAATATTCATCGACCGCGATGAATTGTGTAAGCTGCTTGACCGTCCCGATGGCAGTTACAATTGTATTCTGTCCGACCACAAGCTGGACATCGACAATAGTCTCATTGCCAAGCAGATAAGCCGCAGTGATGTTACAGGCGCCATCGGTCAGATGATGGATTCCTTTGACACCGTTATGCTTACGATAAATGTATTCTCAGTTGTGGTTTATATCGTAATAATATATATTCTCACCCGTGTGGTCATCGACAAGAATGCACTGTCCATTTCATATATGAAAGTATTCGGCTACAACGCCGGCGAGATTCGTAAGCTGTATCTTACGAGCACCACTATCGTGGTTATTGCATCACTTATCGTCTGCATCCCCATTGAGGTTGCGCTGTTCAAAGCAACACTTGTAGTCCTGTCGATGCTGATTGAAGGTTACATGGCCTTTTATCTGCCCACATGGGTCTACATTGCAATCATCGCCATCGGCGTAGCAGCATATTTCTTCATAAACGGCCTTAACATCATCAGTGTCAAAAAGATATCCATGACCGAGGCCTTAAAAAACAGAGAATAATTAAAAGCCATGGCTGCTTGAGCCACCGGAGAAGCCTCCTCCTCCGCCGCCACCGGATGAGGAGCCGCCTCCGCTGCTTCCTGAACCTGTAGCCAGAGGAGAATATTCTTTCTTTAATTTTCCCTTTGTTATCTTTACATTTGTTATATCACCATAAGTTACGGCACCTTCAAGTATCTTATTGGTTGATGCCTTCTTCTTGCCTGAAGCAAATACGATAATGAAATTAAGAATCAACGAAAGAATAATTGCTATTATTCCATTGTCGATATATTTCATGTTGTGCGCGATTGCTTCATCGTTAAGAACTTTATACACTTCATCAAAGCACTCTGCAGCACAGGATAAATAGTCTTCGTCACTTGCATATTCGTACACATTATCAACTATACTGTCTCTTTCAGGTGCAACCACTTCATCAAGAGCTGTAGATGTACTTAATGTGAGTTTTCGATTTCCCATATCTATCTGAAAAATGACACCGGGTTCGTTTTGGAAGTTATCATAGTAAGTGTTTTCACTGTACTTCTCATAATCGTCCGACTCTAATTCCACCGTCTGGAATATTACATTTCCATAAGGAAGAAGTGCCTGCATATGATTTATTAATACATTTTCTTCACTTTCGCTAAGCAGCTCGGCATCATCTATTATCAGATACTCATAATCGCCTTCTGCATACGCTTTGGCCGGCATACTGAATATAGTTGCAAATACAACCGTCAATATAAGAGTTATTACTAATGTATATTTTTGTCTTAGTTTCATCATGACTTACCACCTGCCTTTCTTTCGAAGAAATGCGGTAGCGGTCTGGTGACTAACTCATTATTTCTTTTCATAGTAAATATTGCCGTCAAACCTACACCCGCCGCACATGCTATTGCTGCGAAATAATAGAATTCGTCTCCTGCAGGATCGCATATAAGAAGCACAATTCCGGCAATAAGCGTAACAAATGTACCCGCCAGATCGCGATATACCGTATAGTCTTTCAGAATTTTTATATCTTTGGCAATTCGATAAATCGTATAAATCACAATCGCAAGCACAAGTATTATCGCGCCCCAAACGATATAGCCCGACAAAGCACCTACGGCTGCAATTGCTACAATAATGCCCCAAAATGACATTTCTTTGAATGCTCCCACTATCAAATCTTTAATTAAACCAAAAACCAAACTTACGCCGTTACCACCGATATCTTCCGCCTCTTTTTTGGCATCTTTATGTTTTTCCAAATATCCTCTGTCATCGGCATGCATCGTTTTTCGGATAATCTTGTCCAATTGAGATGTATACAAAAGAATCATCAATACTGATAACCATATTGAAATTTTCAGCATACTGACAGCACTAAAAGTAATTGCACTATTAAGTAAAAAGAATATAGGCAGTGCTATTATCAGTGAAAACAACATATATCTTTTTATATCAATAGGAACTTCACTGTAAATCTCACCATTGTTACCATTCATAACCGAATAAGCAACACGTTCATCTTTACGCCATGTCAGGAACCAAACCGGCAACATTGCCAGTGATGAACTTCTCTTTATATGAGCATTCTCATCAAAATTTTTGTCACTTTCGCTTCTTTTGGGATGACCCTTTTTAATCTCAGAGTCTCTGGTAATCTCGTCCCATATTTCATCATGAGCTATCTCATCTGCATCACTCTGATACAAGGAAGCGTCAATATCTGCAGTATCAGCGAAAAAGCCATACATATATGACTCATTGAATGGCTTAAGCTGCTTATGGTCAAAGGGTATAATTTTGCTGCTTATATCATCATCAAAGCTGGAGGAAGCATCATAGCTTATACCTTCTATTTCACCTTCGGCTTCACAGTTGATGTTATAATACTGCTTATGTATATAATCGCCGTCTCTTTCTTCATCAAGACCCCGGAGTTCTACAGTGGGCCCATATTCATACTTATATGACCAATATGGTATATAAATTCCCTTGAAGCCTTCAAGGAAAGTATCATCTCTGAATTCCTTGGGAGCATAAAGTTTACGACGCATCATGCTCGCGAAAGATTTCTTACATTCTTCCTTAGATTTCATAAACGGCAAAATGCTGTCGGGTTTTCGTATACTTCTAATCTGAGAATCCAAAGTTACGAAGCTTCCGCAATATAAGCAGTATTCAACCGCTTCCAGTTCATTGGATGCAACTTCACCGCCGCAATTGGGACATGTAAAAATACTCATGTCATACTTGGCATTTTCGGCGTATTCATCTGCTTTTGAATCGGCAGCAATATCCCCGGGCTCAAAAAGTGATTCACAACTCTCGCACTTGATTTTGCCTGAAGAAATGTCATAAATTAACAGACCGCCACAATTCTTACATCTGTTTTCCATTAACTACACTCCTTAATATTTTGAACTAATAAATCCTCGATAATTATATCATACTTACAATCGTAATCCACAAATCAGTATGCCGCAGATAACGCCCACAAAAAGGCCCGAAAAGTGACCTATAGAATCAATTTTCTTCGAAAAGGTCATCAAAACCAACATTCCAATCGTAGGATAAACCGACCTTATGCCATCCATTCCGTATATCCTAAAAAGCAGCACCATGTAGATACCAAGCAGTCCGCATATTGTACCGGATGCGCCTATACATACCACTCGGGGTGAAGTCTTCTTGTGCCACATGCAGGAAATATAACCTCCCACCACAAGAATCACAGCGTAATATACAATAAACCTCGTTGTTCCCAGTGCCGGTTCAAGCACCACTCCCATGTTGTACATGGACATCAGATTACAAAGTATATGAAGCGGATCTTCATGGGTAAATGCACCGGTTACTATTCGGTAATACTGCTTATCTTCCAGCGTATAATCAGCCGACATTCCCAGATTCATCGCGTGACACTTCTTTGTTTTAATAAGAATGAACACCAGCACGTTCACGGCCATAAGCCCGATTGTAGCCGGAATATATGCTATCATTTGCACTATCTTGTACTCCTTTTAATGCATTTTAAATATTTTAACATAGCTGTTGCAGTTTTGTTGCAGGCAATATTCTATTATTCAATTGTAAACAAAAAGCAGTTATTCCTTTTAGGGATAGAAAGGAGCGTACATATGGTATTTTCATTAAGATTTATGGCTCGTATTGAATCATTTGGATGGTTTATTTTTTAAGAATATTAGAGTTTAAGGAAAGGGGAATCGGAATTATGTGGGATAAAATTTTAATAAAATACAAACTTAATAACGGCGAACTGGATGTGATAAGCGGTGGAGCTACCGGTTCTTCTCAGCAGACTCCCGGCATGAAGTGTCCTCAATGTGGTGAATTTATTCCTACAACCATCATGCAGATTATTACAGCAAGTTCACTTGTATGTCCTCATTGCCATCTTAGACTGAATATTGATCGCATGAAGTCAGGTAAGGCAATTGAGGCTCTCAAAAAAGTTCAGCATGCGCAGGATGCCTTAAACAGGAAATAGGTGCCTATGCACTATTAAAATAAAAGCGGTTGCCATTGGCAACCGCTTTCACTACTGCATGTGGGAATGTGAAACTTCTTAGTATTCTTATTTAATACATAAGTTGTCTGGGCAGCTCCACCTTGCTTAGCCAGTGTTGCCTCTGGGAAATATTACCTTTGCGCTACGTTTTTCTGAAATCTGAAGGTAACAAAATGGCGAGAATTACCCTTTGATATGGGGATTCACAAATTTGATGGTAAAACAATTACCCTTCAAAAGAGAAATTACCAAATCCAATGGTAAAATCCCGAAAATTGTTACCCTTGAAAAGTTAAATTTCAAAATCCAATGGCAAATCTTTGAAATTTGTTATCCAGCAAGTTTTGCCTGAGCCATTTCGTCAGCCGTAAAGGCACACAGTTTCACATCAATATCATATTCGGGATAGTCATGAATGAATTGAGTATATGCTTTGTAGCATTGTTTCGTCGATTCAGCAGCAGGATTATCAAGTGAGCCACCGAATATACCTGCACTGATTAGGGGAAAAGATATACTATGATATCCGTTCTCCTTGAGAACACAAAGGGAATTGTAATACGCTTTGAACAATTCCTCAAAAGCCGCCGAAGTCCTGGCAAAATTAGGTCCCACTGCATGTATAACAGCTTTGGCATTAGTCATATTAAATGCCGGGGTTATTACAGCATCACCATCATTAAGCGGTGTTTGATATTTACTGCATGCATCGGCAAGTTCCGTGCTGCCGCATTTTCTGAAAATCACGCCGCAAATTCCGCCGCCTTCCCAAAGTCCGGCGTTGGCCGCATTCACAACTGCATCCACAGTCTGATCTGCACAAGATGCATTAATAAGTTCTATCTTACTCATATTACTATACCAAGCATAAATTTCTTCGCTATATAAACGGATTATAGAATCTTCCGCCGTTAATAATATTTAACACTATAGCGACCGCCACAAGCAGAACGCTAAATGCAATACTTAATATATCAAATTTGGTGAAACGACGCTCCATATACCAGGTGCGCTTCTTGTTCTTGCCAAAGGAGCGGAGTTCCATCGCATTTGATATAATTTCAATCTTATCCATACTTGAAATGATAAGGGGTATCAGAATTGCCATAACTGACTTGATACGACTTATCGTGCTTGCTTTCTTGGTCATCTCAATACCGCGGGCCTGTTGCGCCTGTGAAATCTCATGATACTGTTGCTGCACATCGGGAATATAACGAATAGCCAGTGCAACGGCATACGCTATTGAATATTTGACGCCTATCTTATTAAGTGATGCTGCAAATTCACTCGGATTAGTTGTGGATACAAATAATAGCACAACCGGAATCATTGACATATACTTAAGCAAATAATTAAACATATAGAATAACTGCTCGGCAGTCGGAGCATAGGCGCCGCTTAAGCCGAACAAATATGTTTGGGTTCCGTATAATTCGCTTCCGTGCTGGGGTGAAAAAACATACAGCAATATCAAATTCAGTCCGATAAATGCTGCCGTAAGCACCAGCATAAAAGATACATCCTTAATATGAATCTTGCCTATCGCAAACAGCACAAAGCTTATAACTACAAGTGCCGCCAAAAATCTGGTATCGTATGTCATCATCGATGCTACGCTCCACAAAATCAGGCATATCAGTTTCGTAGCACCGGTTAAGTCATGTATGGGAGATTTTCTTTCGATGTAATTAAATAAATTAACCATCTACTTCACCTCCCTCTTTCAGGGATTCCTTAGTATCCTGCATCTTCGCATTGCCACTATCGGAATTTTGACGCACGAAATCACGCTCATAATCTATGAAGCGTTGCACGAAGGCTGTACCTGCACCAATCTCGCACTTGGTGGCCAAAGTGTATAAGCTTGTCTCCTTGAGACTTGCTCTGTTTACGATATCTTCATCAGTCAAAATTACGGCACATGCGTCATCTTTAATAATCTTACCGTCCGAAAATACTATGGCTCTGTCGGCATATTCCAACATAAGATGCATGTCATGAGTTATCATAACAACAGTAATTCCCTGCTTATTAATATCCTCCAGGAAATCCATAATTTCGGTATAATGCGCATAATCCTGTCCTGCCGTAGGCTCATCAAGAATTATCATTTCAGGGTTAAGCACCAGAATTGATGCTACCGTAACTCTCTTTTTCTGACCGAAACTAAGGGCACTTATGGGCCATTTTCTAAACTGCCATAATCCGCATACTTTAAGAGCTTTCTCAACTCTTTCGTTAATTTCTTCCTCAGGAACATTTCTGTTCTTAAGTCCGAATGCAACCTCATCCCAAATCATGACTTTGCTTATCATTTGATTGGGATTTTGCATTACATATCCGATTTTTTCTGCTCTTTCCTTAATGGAAAGTTTCGTAAAATCTTCGCCTTTATATAGAATCTGTCCCTTGGTTATATCTTCAAGGCCACAGACAACTTTCGAAAATGTAGATTTGCCGGCACCGTTCGTTCCCACAATGGCAGTCATCTCGCCTTGCTTAAAGGAAACGTCTATACCTTTGAGGGTATTGGTATCACGGTTCGGATACTTAAATTCCATATTGCTGATACTAAGAATAGTATCAGCACTTATTTCCCTGTTACGCACAGAAGTAGATGCGAACCACTCCCTTACAAGTCTTGCATCCGATTCACCGATATTGATATTTCTTATATGCGAAGGATGCATTTCGGGAGTAATCTTAACTCCTGCATATTTAAGCGCAGTAATATATAATGGTTCTCTTATACCATTTTTAACCAATAAATCACTTGATAATAATTCATCCGATGATGTATCGGAAATAATTCTTCCGGAATTCATAAGCACGACTCTGTCCACATGTCTGTGAAGCACGTCCTCAAGTCTATGCTCGATAATAATAACAGCAGCACCTGTCTGCATAGATATTTCATCAATGAGTTCAACGGCCTGTTTACCCGTTGCCGGATCAAGATTTGCCAAGGGTTCGTCAAAAATCAGTAACTCAACATCTTCTACTATGACGCCCGCAACCGATACCCTTTGTTTCTGGCCGCCGGAAATCTCTCTGGGCGATGATTTAAGATGTTCATTGATATTAACAAGCTTGGCAGCCTTTAATACACGCTCGTGCAAATCCGGTTCGCCGACACAGTTATTCTCCAGGGCAAATGCAATATCTTCGGCCACCGTAAGACCCACGAATTGAGCATCCGAGTCCTGAAGTACAGTACCCACATGCTTTGAAATATCAAAAATACTAAGTTTCTTCGTCTCCTGTCCCAGCAATGTCAGGCTACCCGTTGACTCGCCCTTATATGAAAAGGGTATAAGTCCGTTCATACAGTGAGCCAGTGTCGACTTGCCGCAACCTGAGGGACCTGCGATAAGAACCTTTTCACCCTTTTTAATTGAAAAATTAATATTGTATAAGGTCGGCTTGCTTTGTGCATTGTATTGAAAGCCAAAATCCTTAAATTCTATAATTGTATCGCTCATAAAACCTAATTTATATCTTTGCCCCTATGGGCTTAAAAAAAGGGCGGTATATGCCGCCCTTTCTTAAATTACTAAATTTATTCTTCTTCCTTAAGGCTACCCTTCTTAGGAATTGTTGCCGAATATGCAAAGCAAAGCAATCCGCCGACAATCGCCGTAGTAACGAAGTTAGACAAAGCAGAAACAAGGCCCTGGATAAATACCTTATTAGCAGGCTCTGCGAAGAAAAGCACGTCGAGAATGGGAGCCACAACTACCCATGAAATCAAGTGTGCTACTAAAATTACAACCAAGAATCTGATTAATGCATTCTTGTCGAATTCGCCTTCGTCAATCTTAACCTTGAGCATTCCGAAGCCCATAATGATTCCGCATACTGCCGAAGCAACTACCCAGCTCCACCATACTGAACCGTACATGCTAAAATCAATAAAGAAATGTCCGATTACGCCCGAAAGAAGACCTACAATAGGACCAAATACCGATGCAAAAAATGCAAGCACACCATACTGAAGTGTGATATTGGTATTCGGAATCGGACTCGGGATTGCAACGAATCTGCCCAATACGAAGAATAATGCTGCGCCGATAGCTGTTGCTACCAACTCTTTAACACCAAATTTTAATTTCATTTCTATACCTCCTATAGAATAAAATACCAACTAAATAGAATTTTATCACAGTAAATTCTGTGTTTCAATAAGTGCTGCTGCCATTCTATCGGGCGTATGAATCAAAAATGCAGTAGTCTTAATCCATGAATTTATTCTTTATTCGTTCTTTAATACTTTTTTAAGCGGAATCATTATGATATAAGCAAATACCGAACCTGTAAGTGCCGTAATCAGCTGTGTAACCGAAAAGGTTGTCTGCAATGTTCCCATCATAGGCGCCATTTTTTTCGGAATCATCATGGGAATAATCAACATAGCTATAACCGCTCCCATAAATACGGCCTTTAAAACCGAGCCGATAACCATCGATAAAGGCTCACCGATTTTGCTGTTTGGTTTGTTCTTAAGGAGTGCTACACAAATAACAAGAATAGCATTTCCTACCATTACGCAGGGAATAATCAGGGGAATAGCCGACATAATCGGGCTTCCTGTAATTATAAATGATGTGACCGGCGTAATAACCGATAGAATTATTGCCCAACTTAATCCTGCTGTTAATGCACAGATAATAAGGCATGTGTTAATAATAGGACCTGTTATATAAACCGACAGGTTCTTTAAAAATTGGCTCAGTATGCAAATAGCAAGCAATATTGCTGCCTGAGCAAGAGCTTTAGTATTGATTTTTTTCATATTATTTTCCTTTCTGTGAGATTATAAAGAAGTTTGCATTGACTTAACCGTGACACCGTCAAGTCTTCCCAGCGACCCTGAAAGAGCGGAAATCTCATCTCCGGTAGCGCGCACAATTACAGATATAATATTTATATCTTTGTCCCTATAGGGAATTCCCATTCTGCCGATAATCTTGTCGCCGTACTTATGAAGCAGTTGATTAACGGTCTTGGCAGACTCGTAGTCCCGCACAAACAATCCGATGATGGCTATTTTCTCTTCCATATGAAATCCTCCTTTCCGCATTTATCCCACAGAACTTATCTTAACTTAGGAATTGACCTTTGCTTTAGATTAGGAATGTTCTCTTTGTGGGGAAGTAAATCAGGCTTTCGGCTAATTTACCTCACGAATATTTTATCATATCGATTGGGCAAAAAGATATACTTGAAAGCAGCATCATATTGATTTATCATTCCTGGTATGATAGACATAATGATACAAACAGATGCTTATCATCTGTTAAATAAATAAAACGGAGGAATTTTAAATGGCAAAATGGGTATGTCCTGTATGTGGTTACATACACGAAGGCGATGAGGCACCGAAGGAGTGTCCCGTATGTCACGTTAGTGGTGAGAAGTTTACTAAAGTTGAAGGTGAAATTGTGTTGGCTGCAGAACACGAATTCGGAGTATATGCATCAACAGTTAAGAATAATCCCAATATCAGCGAAGAGGATAAAAAGTATATCTTTGAACAGTTAAAGGCTAACTTCAACGGCGAATGTTCAGAGGTAGGTATGTATCTTTGCATGGCAAGAATAGCACACAGAGAAGGCTATCCCGAAATCGGTCTTTATTGGGAAAAGGCAGCTTATGAAGAGGCTGAACATGCTGCTAAATTTGCAGAAATGCTCGGTTCCGATCTTGAAGTAAATATGACAGCATCTACCAAGAAAAATCTTGCCTGGAGAGTTGATTGCGAATTCGGTGCCACACAGGGTAAGTTCGATCTTGCATCATGCGCTAAGAAGAACGGTCTTGATGCTATCCATGACACAGTTCATGAAATGGCTAAAGATGAGGCCAGACATGGCAAGGCTCTTAAGGGACTTCTTGACAGATATTTTGGCAAATAATAAAAATACGTTGCTAGGCTAACATAATAAAAGTGAGTTCAAAAGATATACTTTTGAGCTCACTTTTTATTTTACTTTGAATTAGTTATTTTCTGTTTCAGTAAACTTATCATCCCACAAAGTTTTGATTTCATCATACTTAGCAGACCTTATCAAATAAATACCGATTATTCCGATAACAATTGTCATACCAAGATCAATTAGATTGTAAAGTCTAAGGCCCTCTTGCATTACCAGACCGTCACTGACTAATCCCACATCGGTACCTGCCACAATATCATTAATGAAATGCGGAATTATTCCAAATAATATATTTCCTGTTCTAAGATAGCAGGCAGCCATAAACAATCCCATCATACCGGCCGCAACCACCTGGAAAATCGTAATATCCAAAGGAGCACCTGCGTTCACATTAGAAATATGAATCATTCCGAAAATTACTGATGATACTACAAAAGTATAAATAACAAGCTTTTTATTTTCGCGATGTCGCATAGCAAAGAATATCGGGACAATACGAAAAACCGTTTCTTCGACTACGCCTGCCTGTAATGCCAAAATGTATACTTTCGGTTGCGGTAATCCGATTTTGCTGAAAATGGCAACAATTATCGCATCAAGTACCCAGTATCCTAACCATGCAAGCATTAACAGAAGTCCTAATTTTGTATTCTTGTTGCTAAAGTATCCGACAAATTCTTTTCCCATTTTTTTCTTGTAGAAACAAAGAAGTATAATCGCAACAATTATAGAAAATACAGCAGACACAATCTCCGCATTTAAAGTCACCTGATTAGCCGCGAATATCTTGGTTACAAATCCGGCAATTACAGGGCCGATAAATAATATCCAAAAAAGTGCCCAAACAATTTCAAGAATCACACCCACATACGGATTCTTATCTGCAATGCTAAACGGTCTCTTTGCTTTCTTTTCTTTGCTCATACTGGTTAGTCTCCCGTTAGTGAATAATTGCAGGATTAGAACTTGGGAATTTCCGTTTCAATACTTTCAGTTGTCATTTCAGTAAATCCCGTAAGCGGAATGATTGCTGCTTCATACTGAGCATACTGAGTATTAAACTCTTCCTCTGAAATTTCCTGTTCACCTGCATAATATGTATCTGTTTCTTCGGCAGGATCGTTTTCTTCGTTTATTACATTATAATGTGCAAGAACTCTCTCCGCCTCGCTTACCATGTCTTCAGAAGGTGTAAGTCTGTATATAACAGTGTCCTCATAGTAAGTGGGAGTTGCAACATCACGATCCTCATTAAAGATTATAACACAACCTTCCGATAAAGAATCTACGCATCCTGAAAATGTACTCACATTAAATGTCATTTCATTATCATCATAGAACATTATTTCGCTACGCTTTGCATCACGAAGTCCCAAATCACCGGTCACAATAAGGTCATCATAATTATCACCGTTTGCATCTGCAAGCATAAACATTGGTGACAGATAGTAATAACCGCTAATAGGTGATGAGAATCCATCGGTTTCGGCGTCATATCCTTCTTCCAAATATGCGGCATACTGACCGTATAAATTGCTTAAGAATTCGGTTATTTCGTCTTCTTCCATACCCTCTGATTCTTCTTCAACCATTTCATCAATATCTTCATCGATATCTTCCTCAAGAGGTTCCTCAACTTCGTCGGCAGTTGCAACTTCTTCTGTCTGTTCTTCTTGTGCCGGTGCTTCTGCTGCCTGCTCATTATTGCCACAGGCAATAAGTGAAATTGACACAGCCATCATCATAATCGTCACTAATACTTTATTTTTCATAATCGGTTAATCTCCTCCATACAATAATATTTGTATTATCTACAGGTATTGTAATTCATGTCTGATGATGGATGATAGATACTAAAAGGATACTATTTCCCCTTGATTGCCGTTTTCTCTTCCACCTTACATAAAAAGCTTGCCAGAAGAGCTCCCGATATATTGTGCAATCATTGTAATGGCTATAACTTTATGTCACTTTTAGCATTAAGATTTTGTAGTCAAAAGCTAGTATGTTTCAGTCTTTATTTTCTAATGTCTGTTACTTTGCGGTTTTCTTTGGCAGAAGCTCTTTCAGCTATTCCTATCGAAGAAATAAGCATTCCACATTATTCTATTAATTATAAAAAAGGAATCATATATACAGGAATATAATGAATCCCATTTTCCCATTTATAATCCTTTGTATGAACCACATACTTATCTTTTATGCGGTTACTGAACTTATCACAGAATACATCC
>JAZUIS010000002.1:0-27555 GCA_045642345.1 Lachnospiraceae bacterium | reverse complement strand
GATAAAAAATATCATTCCGCCCAATATTCCGTCGCTAAAATGCTTACGATTCTTAATGGCAACAACCAAAATGACAATCATATTAAACGCCGGTAAAAGTAATTGCAGTTTCTGCAGCGGTCCGTCAATAAACTGACCGTTTTCATCAAGTCCCGTAATATAACCTGTAAAGAAATTGATTAATCCCAGTACAACAAGTGTGACTGTTGTTGTGATAATAATCCAATCAACAATATTCTTCTTTTCTTTATCATAGTTATCCTGACGACTGCGAACATACTGATAGGCAAGGGATGTAAGAATACCGCTTCCGATATTGTAGCCCAGTCGACATATATACATTACAACAACAGGAAATATATTAAGATAGGTTTCCGAAAGATTAAGAACAAAATCAAAAATACAGCTCAACAAAGAAGCAAACAAAATGTAAAAGAACAATCTGTTTGAATTCGATATGTGTGAATATCTTTTGTAAGTTGCGACAAAAATAACGAGAAATACGAAAAATGCTGCGATTACGAAATCGGCATTATGAATCAAATTAAACATTATTTGTAATCCTTCATAATATCTTTATTTTTGTATAAATAATCTGCAAGCGAAACGATTGTAAGTACAATCGCAATCCACAATATTATCTGTGTAAAAATATATAAGAAATCAAAATTCAGAATCAAAAGGCATACTGCAATCATCTGAAATGTTGTCTTAAATTTGCCCCAATAGCTTGCTGCTATAACAACACCGTTATCGGCAGCCACTGTTCTGAATCCGCTTATAATGAACTCTCTTGCAATAATTACTATTACCATCCATGCCGGAATTCGGTTGATTTCAATTAAGCAAATAAGTGCAGAACATACAAGTAATTTATCTGCCACCGGATCCATGAATTTACCGAAGTTGGTTACCAGGTTGTTTTTTCTGGCAATCTTTCCGTCAAGCATATCGGTAAGTGATGCAATAATAAAAATACCCAATGCCACATAATCGTTAATCGGATTAGGCAGTATATCAGGTGCAAATTCCGGTAACAGCAACACTACTATAAATACCGGTATCAATATTACTCTTAAAATTGTGAGTTTATTAGGCAGGTTCATTTATTTCACCAATTAAATCATATTCGTTAGAGTCGGTAACAAGTACATCGATTATGTCACCGCTTATTAATTCTCTGTCGGCAGTTGCAAAAAGATATCCGTCCACATCGGGAGCATCCATATATGTACGACATACATATACTCTGTCTTCAGGCAAATATCCGACTACGAAACATTTAACAATGCTTCCTATCTTCTGATCGGCTTTATCAAAAGCTATAGTCTGCTGCAAAGCCATAATATCATTCCAGCGTTGTTCCTTGACATCCTCTTTAATCTGATTGTCAAAGGTCGCCGCCAAAGTATCTTCCTCCGGAGAATATTTAAATACTCCGAGTCTGTCAAACTTTCCTTCCCTGACAAGTTTCATGGAATACTCGTGGTCTTCTTCACTTTCTGAAGGAAAGCCTGTAATAAGTGTGGTTCTAAGTGCCATGTCGGGAATCTTGCTTCGTATCCTGTCAACCAGGCCAAGAATTTCATCGTGACTCGTTCTGCGGCCCATAAGTTTAAGAATTCTGTCCGATCCCGACTGAATCGGCATATCAAGATAATGAACTATCTTCGGTTCTTCTTTTATGGTATCAATCAGCTCATCCGTTATTTCTTCGGGATAACAATACAGTAGTCTTATCCACTCAAGTCCGTCTATACCGCACAATCTGTGAAGTAATTCCGGCAGGTTTTTTTTACCATACAGGTCCACTCCGTAAATCGTAGTTTCCTGTGCCACAAGAATCAATTCCTTAACGCCCTTTTTAACTAAGGAAGCGGCTTCACTTACCAAATCCTCCATTGGAATCGATCTGTAGGGTCCTTTCACCTTGGGAATAATACAGTAGCTGCAACATCTTGAACAGCCTTCTGCTATCTTAAGGTAATCATAGTGACCGCCTGTGGTAATAACACGTTCCATATTGCCCAGGGGTTTTCTGTCCACAGGAGTTCTATAGTCGCAAGATTCGCCTTCAATAATGCCCTTAACCGCATCCGCAATTGAATCTATTGAATTGGCGGATAACACGGCATCAACTTCCGGCAGTTCATCATGAATTTCATCATAATATCTTTGTGCCAGACATCCGGAAATAATAAGTCCCTTAAGATTTCCTTCCTCTTTAAGGCGACCAAGTTCGATTATTGTATTAATACTCTCTTCCTTGGCATCTCCGATAAAACAGCAGGTGTTAACGACCGCTATGTCAGCTTCGGTTTCATCATCCGTGAATTCATAACCTTCCTTGGCAAGAATCCCCAGCATAACCTCTGTATCCACCAGATTTTTATCACATCCCAAAGATACAAAATAAAGTTTCATTATGCCTCTTGAATTTCATCCTCTGATAAAATCTTGATTTTGCCCTGGTTTAATTCTTCAACGGCAACAGATAAAGGCTTTTCGCCCTCCATACCGTCTACCAAAGCATCCTCTCCGTCAACAAGCTGACGAGCTCTTTTTGAAGTAGCCATAACAATTGAGTATCTGCTGTTAACTACGGGAGCTTCGCCCTCGGCAACGTCTGCATTAACTACTTTCATTAAATCTGAATAAGATGGGTGTAACATAATATCTCCTTTTCTTAACCGGAATTATTTATATTCTTCCAGTTCTTCATTTATTTTTTTTAGTAACTCGGCACTGCAGTTCGGTGCATGATGTGATGCATCAATCAGCACGTGCAGGTCTTTAACACATTTATCAAGGTCATCATTGACCAAAAGATAATCATAACGTCCAATGAAGCTTGATTCTTCATAAGCTCTGCGCATTCTTTTGTTCACAACTTCCTCGGACTCTGTGCCTCGCTTAAGAAGTCGCTCTTTAAGGGTAGATGCATTAGGTGGTGTTACGAATACCAAAACCGCCTCGGGGAATCTTGTCTTAACCTGAATTGCACCCTGCATTTCGATTTCAAGAATAACATCCTTACCTTCTTCAATGCATTCGTCAACATATTTTCGCGGTGTCCCGTAGTAATTTCCCACATAGTTGGCATACTCAATAAGTTCACCGTTACTTATTGCTTCTTCGAATCTTTCTTTTGTTACAAAGAAATAATCTTTACCATCAACCTCACCCGGACGCGGTTCACGAGTGGTCATTGATATAGACAGCGCATATCTGTCACTTTCGGATACAATACGCTTAACAATAGTCCCTTTACCTGCTCCGGAGAAACCCGAAACAACTATCAATACACCTTTTTGCTTCATATTCGCTCCTTAATAGAACACTATTCGATATTTTGAATCTGTTCTCTGACCTTTTCGATTTCTGTCTTCAAATCAATGGCATGATTGGAAATAGAAAGGTCGTTACACTTCGAAAGTGTGGTGTTGGCCTCACGGTTCATTTCCTGTGCCATAAAATCAAGTTTACGTCCGATTGATCCACCCTCGATAAGGTTTTCCTTCATAGTCTCAATATGAGAGCGAAGTCTGACAAGTTCCTCATCTACACACACCTTGTCAGCGAATATTGTAACTTCCATAAGAAGACGACCTTCATCAATTTTGGTATCTTCAAGAAGTTCTTTTACCTTGGCTTCAAGCTTCTGCTTGTATTCTGCAACAATCTGCGGTGAGCGCTCTTCGATAAATGCCACATGTTCAAGCATTCCGTCAAGTTTAGCCACCAAATCATTTTTAAGATTCTCGCCTTCTTTGATTCTTGTTTCTACGAAACTCTCCGAAGCACCCTGTATTGCTTTAAGAAGAAGTGCCCATAAAGCATCTTCGTCCACATCCTGTTCTTCCATGGAGAACACCTCAGGGTATCTTGATAAAGTTGAAACTCTCACATCATCATCAAGTCCGAATTCTTCGGCCATTTCCTTAAGATACTTAAGATAGTCTCCTGCCACATCCTTGTTGTACTTAACGCTAACATTCGACTCCGAAAAATCTTCATAGGTGATAAAAATATCAACCTTACCACGCTGGATGTAATTCTTAAGTTCATTACGGATTGCAGCCTCAAAGAAGTTAAGTTTCTTGGGCATTTTGATGTTTACATCAAGATATCTGTGATTTACAGATTTCATTTCGACCGTGATTTTGCGGTCGCCTTCCGTGACCTCGGCCCTGCCGAAGCCTGTCATGCTTTTAATCATTTAATTAACCTCCCGGAAGTCGTCTTAATTCTGTCATTTTCACGACTTCACATACAAAGTTCATTATAGTTTAAAAGTACTTTTTTTGCAATGGGAACGGTACTTATGTACCGATTGTCGCCTTTGCAATATTTTTGAATTCTTGTATAATTCCCTTATGGCTTTTGATGGAATAACAGTTTCTTCAATAGTGAAGGAACTAAATGACAATTTAACAGACGGCAGAATATCCAAAATCGCCCAGCCTGAGCCGGACGAACTTTTGCTGACCGTAAAAACACCCACTGCTCAAAAAAGGCTGCTAATATCAGCCAGTGCTTCGCTTCCTCTTATCTACTTATCCGATGAGAATAAGCAAAGCCCTATTACTGCGCCCAATTTTTGCATGCTTCTTCGTAAACATATCCAGAACGGACGCATTATACGCTTTGTACAGCCATCCCTTGAGCGCGTAATTTTCATGGAAATTGAACATCTTGACGAAATGGGTGATTTAAAACTCAAAAAGCTGGCCATCGAAATAATGGGTAAACATTCCAACATTATTTTTCTTGACGAAAACAAAATCATTGATTCCATAAAGCATATAAGTGCCAGCGTAAGCAGTGTCCGCGAAGTTCTTCCCGGACGCGAATATTTTATTCCCAAAACGGATGAAAAACAAAATCCCCTGGAAGAAACAAAAGAAGGCTTTATTAATACCGTTCTTCAAAAGGCAGGTCCCATTTATAAAGCCATCTACTCTTCCTATACCGGTTTTTCGCCCTTTTATTCCCAGCAGATATGCCACATGGCAGGTATAGACGGTGATGCAGGTACCGATTCTCCCTTTGATAAAGAGCGGCTGGCCGATGCATTCATTGATACCGTAAACAAAATAAAGCAGGGATATTTTGCACCCGCAATAGTCTATGAAAACGGTGTTCCCTTTGAATATGCATCTTTACCACTTCCTTCATTCAAGGAAGAAAATACCAGGCATTACGATACCATTTCCGAGCTTCTTAAGAATTACTATGCCGAAAAAGAGCTTGTTACCAGAATTCGTCAGAAGTCCGTCGACTTAAGAAAAATCGTACAGACCACTCTCGAAAAGGATTTGCGAAAACAGGAAATTTATATAAAACAACTTAAGGATACCGAAAAGAAGGATAAGTACAAAGTGTATGGAGAACTTCTTACGGCTTACGGTTACGGCGTCCCCGAAAATGCAAAATCCATAACCGTCCTTAACTATTACACCAATGAAAACACAGACATTCCCCTTGATCCTGATATGTCTGCCATAGACAATGCCAAAAAGTATTTCGACAAATACGGCAAACTCAAAAGAACCGAAGAAGCCGTAAACGAACTGATTAAGGAAGTAAATGAAGAAATCGATCACCTGTACTCTATCCAGAACGCCCTGGATATTGCCCAGAACGACGATGATCTTTCACAGATAAAGGAAGAATTGTCCGAAAGCGGATATATTAAAAAGCACACTTCCGGCAAAAAAATAAAATCAAAGTCAAAGCCCTTCCATTACGTTACCAAAGAAGGCTTTCATATTTACGTAGGCAAGAATAACATTCAAAACGAAGACATTACCTTCAATCTTGCAAACGGAAACGACTGGTGGTTTCATGCAAAAAAAATCCCCGGATCTCACGTTATCGTAAAAACCGAGGGTAAAGAACTTCCGGATTCTGTATTTGAAGATGCAGCCCGTCTTGCCGCACATTATTCAAAGGCCCGTGGCGAATCCCGCATCGAAGTGGACTACGTTCGCAAGAAAGAAGTCAAACACCCCAACGGTTCAAAGCCGGGATTCGTAGTTTACTATACGAACTACTCCATGCTCATAGATTCTAACATCTCTCATATAGAGCTTATAAAGGAATAAGTAAAATAAAGGCTGATATATACTGTTTCAAGGTCTTGGGGGTACGCGTTACTTAGCGAGGTTTTTTCGAGCTTAGTAACGTACGCAAGCCACAGGAAGCGAAAGCGCCCTTGTAACAGTATATATCAGCCTTATTTATATTACTTTATAAGCGAAAGTTTCTTCGCTATTTTCACAATTAATGTTCCCTTGGGGAGGGTACGCAGTTCGTCTTCGGAAACTACCTGCCACTTAAGGGCGAATACTCCGTAAGAGAATACTCCCATACATAAAGCGATAACAAGAGCTACGAAATTCAACCCGGTATAGTAATTAACTACCCAGTATGTTCCGAAGGTTAATGCTCCCATGCCCAGTGCCGACAATCCGGGACGAAGGAACGTTTTATCTATCTCCTGCTCATATCCTAAGTATTTCTTTACGGATATGCCGTTTAATATGCATAAACATAATGAATAAATTATAGTTGCGATTCCATAGGCATATACTTCGCATCCCTCAGGCAGAACCATCATTAACAACACCATAATAACGGAATGTACAACTATGGCAATCGCCGCATTTATTATAGGTGTGTTCATATGTCCTATGGCCTGTAAAACAGCCTGGGTTATTGTGGATAAGCCATACAGTATAACTGTTACCGCAAATAGAATCAGCATATTTGAAGCCAGCTCAAGGGACGCCTTCTGAGGGAAAATAACTCTCATAATAGGCCTTGCAAGAACAGCTATTCCAACAGCTGCGGGAATAGAAATAAACATAGTTACTCTTTGTGCTTTTGCTATTGCGTTTTTGGCTGTCTCGTACTCTTCTTTTGCTATGTGGGACGACAGCTTCGGTATCAATGTTGTAGCCATTGCAGATGCCATGGCAATAGGAATATTACCTATCTTGTTGGCCTTGGCAACCGCCGATAAATCAAAGGCCACCATGGCTTCTCCCACATTCTTTAAATCCATCATTACATGCTGATATATTGTCTTATCAAGGAAATTATTAAGATTATATACACCGGTACTTAAAATGAAAGGTGTAACCACAAGAAGAATTGTCTTAAATATATGACCGTAGGATTCCACATTAGCCGTGGTATCATTTTCTATCTTGGCAAGTACATTTTTACGATTGTAAAAATATATACACACCATAAAGATTAAGGCCACAATAACACCGACACCGGTTCCTATTGTCGAGCCTGCGGCTCCCATGGATGCTATATAAGAATCCGTACCCCCTGCTGCTGCATTAACGAGTACATATGCCATAAGCACGCTGAAGCCTGCATTAAAAACCTGTTCCAGAATTTGCGAAACAGAAGTGGGAACCATGGTATGCTGTGCCTGAAAAAATCCTCTGAAAACTCCCAGAATGCCGCTGAAGAAAACTGTCGGTGCCAATATCTTAAGCGGAAGCACCGCGCTTTCCATTTTAACCAGTATTCCCGCACCGAAGAATACAAATAAAGCGGCTATAACACCAACTACGCACACATAAATTAAGGAGCATACAAAAACTCTGTGAGCGTTCTTATACTCCTTCTTAGCCAGCTTCTCGGCCATTACCTTGGATACCGCAGACGGAATCGAATATGACGAAATTAAAAGCACTATGCTGTATGCAGCATAAGCACTGTCATAATAGCCGAAGCCCTCATCTTTAATTATATGAACAAGTGGTGTGTTATACAGCAGTCCTATAATGCGGACAATAATACCGGCAACAGCCAGAATGCCCGCCTGGACTACCATATTGTTTTTTGATTTAGACATTAGTTAACTTTAGTACCGCATGATGTACAGAAATTATTGCCGGCCGGAACTGCATTTCCGCACTGAGGACAGATTGTTCCGCCTGCTGCCACAACTGACTGCTGATTAGCTTCTGCGCCTGCCTGAATCTGTGCCTGATGCTGCGCTTTTGCATCTGCTGCCGCCTGAGCTGCCTTTTCTGCTGCATCTTCTATTGCTTTATTTTCATTTTGATACTTCGTAATTTCAGCCATTACGCTTCTGATTGCAGCAAGTTCCGTTTCATAGGGAGAATCAAACTTTTCAACATAATCTGCAAACACCTTTGTTCCAAGAGCTGCATAAGCTGCGTTAAGCTGTCTTTCAAGACCTGCTATCTTTGTATTATTGGTTGTAACATCAACCATATCTTTAGTCTTTTGAGTAATACCTTTTCCAAATGCCGAAACTTCATCCAAAAATCCCATTTATACATTCCTCCGTAACAAATATATTGGTAATTTAAAATAATTACCGACTTCAAATATTATCGCATAGGCAATATAAAAATGCAATTGTACCTATGTATGTACTTTATGTTATTATTAATTAAAACAGTTTACGAAAAGGGGATATGTTTATGGGTTATTTTAGTCCGCTAAAAAGAGATAAAAACAAGAAATATGATGAGCAAAAGCGCAACACGGTTTACACTCAGACTTTCATCTACCTTCTTGTTGCAGGATATGTTTTATATCTTTACAAAGATATATATACCGACTTTTTTGCCAAAACAGGAACCATGTCGCTTACGGCTTTTATTCTTTCAAGCATTTTTATGGTAGGCGGTGCACTGTTCCTTATTATTTTCAGTATAATTACTCTTCCCAAGGCCCTTATTAAGACAGAGCTTCCTCCCGAAGAAGCCGATATTATTGATGTCGAGTCTCCCGAAAAGGCCGATACCATCGATGTTGAGTCTTCGGAAGAAGTTAAGCAGCTGACAGAGGGTGAGGAAAAGACAAATGATTAATGTATTACTTACCTGCACCATTATACTGATGATTGTTTCAATCGTTGCACTGTCTTTTCTGCTCAAAAAATTTATAAATAAAACAATTTATGCTTATCGCAACATTCTTACGGTTGCGGCCATCATATATATTTCCATTATGTTCGTAGTATTGGTAGGATATATTTTTGTAAGGCATCTTAACGATACACAAATAACAATTCGAAGTTTCTTTGAATTTGCCGCTGATTTTCCCAGAGCCTTCTCCTACTTTGCAATCCCTGTGTTCTTAATTATCTGCCTGGCAATTTTCGTAAGTAATCTTGCCCTTATAAGGCACGAAGGTTTTAGAACTACCAACCTTATGAGCGCAGTCCTGGGAATTTGCTATATAGGCGGCACGGGGCTTTTGTACCTTGTATCCTATTGCATCCAAAAATATCTGTTGCTCCCTAACGGAATAACAAACGGTCATCCCCTCATTATTGTTTTTACTTACAGTGAGTTATTTCTTATGATGCTCATTTCATATTTTGAATGTATACTGATTGCCTCTTTTATTATGGGATATGTTGCCGTCAAACATGTTCCGTCCCATGATAAGGATTTTATAATTATTTTAGGCTGTCTCATAAGTAAAGAAGGCGGTCTTCTTCCTTTGCTTAAAGCAAGAACCAATCGTGCCATCAAGTTCGCCTGGGAGCAGGAAATAGATACCGGTAAGAAACTCAGATTTGTGCCTTCCGGCGGCAAAGGACATAACGAAGTCATTGCCGAAGGTTCTGCCATTGAATTATATCTTTTGTCCCACAGTGCGGAATTCTATGAAATATTTACGGAAAAGCATTCCAAAAACACATATGAAAACATGCTCTTTTCCAAAAAGATAATTGATGACGTAAATCCGGATGCCAAAATAGCCTTCGCCACCACCAATTATCACATCTTAAGAAGCGGTATTTTGGCCCGTCGCGCCGGTTTTGATGCAGAAGGAATAGCAAGTAAAACCAAATGGTATTTCTGGCCCAACGGTTTTATTCGCGAGTTCTTCGGAATCCTTGCAATAAACAAAAAGGCGCATATCTTAACGATAAGCGCCTGTGCTTTGGTAAATATAATTCTCGGAATAATCGATTTTATTAATTAATTGCAACTTCTTCCCATGTATCGTCGGGAACTATAGCAATATATGTTTTACCGGTGTTGAGAGTAATCTCTTCGCCGGTTTTTTGATTGTAGAACTTGGTGATACTGGCTTCCCCTTCCTTAATCCACATAATGGGAATTGCTTCACCGTTGGTAATATAATAACCGTGATCTCCGGTTCCTATTACATTGTAGATAAGATATCCGTTCTCATCAAGCTGGGCAAAGGAAACACCGTAAACAATCAAATTCTTAAATGAAGTAACTTCACCTGTCAGTTCATCCACATGGGGATCACCGTATTCATAATACTCGTATGTCTTTGTTTCTTCGTTATACTGAAGATTTGACTTATTATGATAAAAAGGAAGCGAAATACTCTTTGCGCTCTTCGTCTCATCTGTTTCCGAAAGTTCAAACTCCTTGTTTGAGAAATTAAAATGAGGACCTTCGTAAAGCTCTGTATATGTTCTGCTGTACTTGGCATCTTCAATTCTCTTAAGAAGTCCGTCAAAAGTCTTGCCATTTGAATTGGTATACTCCTCGGGGGTTACATATTCCGTAAATTCAAGAGATTTACCATTGGGAATTCTTGCAAAACCACCGCTTAGATTATTTGTATAATCCTTGGCATAATAATCGTCATTGTAAAAAGGTCCGCCGTCATGAATAAGAATTGCATTATATTCTGCAGCAATCATGAAGTTTGTAGGACGCGTACTTCTTATTGATCCAAGCTGCTCTATATTTTCATAATCCTTTGCAATACACATAAGACGTGTAATTCTGTCATTTGCGGTAGAATTCATCATCTCATATACAACATCGCAGCTGTTAACACCGAAATGATTAAGTGCAAAAAGCTCGTTATCAACCATTGCAGCTATAGGACGCTGGTCCTTTAATCCTTCATCTATCCATTCATTGGTAAGTTCCGATCTGTAACAGCCTTCAACGACCTCCTCCTCGGGTTCCGGTTCAGGTGTCGGTTCAGGTGTTGGAGTCGGATCCGGAATGGGCTCTACAATAGTTGCTATAATGTCTTCCTGCGGTTCTTCTCCGGGCAATCCCTGACAGCCGCAAAGCATTGCTGCGATTAGCGCAACACTCATCAAGAATGTAAATGATTTTTTTAACATAATAATTCCTCTATTACTTTCAGTTAATGCTTACGCCGAGTTTCTTAAGTTCGTAACAAACTCGCGCTATTGGCAATCCTACCACATTATAGAACTCTCCGTCAATTGACTTAACATATTTGCCGGCCTTACCCTGTATGCCATAGGCACCTGCCTTATCAAGAGGTTCTCCCGTTGCAATATATGCATCAATATCTTCCTTGCTCATTTCGTAGAATGTTACCTTTGTCTCCTCATGGAAGGAATATTCATATGCTTTGCCTTCCTTGGATATGAATACGAAAGACACCCCCGTAAACACGCTATGGGTATTTCCTGACAAAGATATAAGCATTCTTCTTGCATCAGCTTCATCCTTAGGTTTACCAAGGATCTCATTGTTTCCGTTCTTATCGGTTACGGCAACAATCGTGTCTGCTCCTATTACAAGTATATCCTGGGGAACGGTAATTTCCGGATGCTCATCATTATATGATTTAATTCCCGAAGCAATTTCCATAGCCTTCTGACATGCCAGCTCCACACATATTTCATGGGGAGTTTCTTTGGTCGTAACTTCATCCTTCGTGGCAGGGCAGATTTCAAATTCAAATCCCGCCTCTTCCATTATTTGTTTTCTTCTCGGCGACCCCGATGCAAGTACTATTCTGTATTTCATAATAACCTCATTTGTTTTCACACTGTTTACCGCTTTTACACATTCAATTTAATTTTTTTAATAAAACCACATCTTCTTTTGTTTGCTTGCAGGTACAGTATGATGCTTTATATCCTTCCATAGCATTTATTTCATGGCAAAAATATTCTTCATTCCTTAGTTTGACCGTATTCTGCTCAAATTGTGTTTCAAAGGAAGCAAGGTCTCTTGACAAGCCTTCTCCCGTAGCCTTTATATAACTTTCCTTTACTGTCCATATTCTGTAAAAGGCATCCTTGGCTTCATCATCGGGAAGGGATTCTATATATTCCGATTCCCCTGCTGCAAAAAATCGTTTTGCCAATCCCCGTATGTTATCATTCCTGTCCTCAACTATTTGGATATCGCATCCTATCGCCTCATCGGAAATTGCACACATCACCATATTTTCGGAATGTGACAGACTAAAAAATATATCTTTATGATTCTTAAGAAACGGTTTCCCATATTCGTTATAAATGACATCTGTGTCATCTTTGATATTCATTTGACTTAATGCATACTGAAGTAACCCCCATGCTCCTACCGAACAGGCTTTATCCTTCATAAATCTGTACTTATCTGCTTTTTCCTTGCGAAAATCCGGCATCTTATTATACAAATCAAGATAATTTTCTTCCCTATGCAAATACCTAACATCCAAAATATATATCATAATAAGCTCCACTTTGCCCCATGTGAAAATTTGTTTCTCACACTATTTTCCTACCTCTCACCACTTTTTAGAGGGGCAATGTGCCGTTTTTAAAGCTGCCCGCAGTTCAACATAGCAACCGCATTTAAAGCAGGTTCCCTCCGTAAGTTTATCGCATAAAGTACATATCTTAAGTCTTTCGTTATAAAGTTTATCATCCGCTCTTTTTTCTTTTTTGATTATCTCAATATATTTTTCGATATCGTCTTTATACTTTTGAGCATCAAAATCACGAAGCAGACAGCGGTAGCATACTCTTTCTTCCATACCGAATAAGTATATCAATTATCACTGTAATTGTTTAGTCTTTTTCATGCTATAATCAATTTTATGGAAAAGGATTTGTTTTTACCCATAAAAGAATATTTTGAAGAATTCGGATATATTTGTGACGGCGAAGTAGGTGATATCGATATGTATCTTACAAAAGATGACGAAACCGTTGCCATCGAGCTTAAGCAAACTCTTGATTTTAAATCCCTTCAGCAGGCAGCCCTCCGTCAAAAAGTAGCCGACCATGTTTTTATCGGGATTTTTCGTCCCAAAGATATGAATTCAAGAGCCTTTAAAGACAAAGAATATCTTCTTAAACGTCTCGGAATAGGCCTTATTGTGGTATCCAAAAGGACCAAAGCCGTGGAAATAGTATCCGAACCTGTTGTTAGCGAACTTAACAGCTTTAAAGCCCATAATAAAGGCAAAAAAGAATCTTTGGCCATAGAATTTCAAAAGCGTCGCGTCAAATCAAACATCGGCGGGGTTCGTGGAGTAAAATTGATAACCGGATATCGCGAAGATGCACTTTTGATTCTTGATGCCCTATGTGAACTTCACGGAGAAGGAAGCACCAAGCAAATCAAAGAAATATGCGGTATTCCGAATACAACCAATATCCTGTACAATAATTTCTATGGGTGGTTTATCAAAAAAGGCAAGGGAATATATTCCGTATCCGACCAAGGATACGATGCTCTCGAAGAATTTGAAAGCACATTAAAAGCGCTCAAGAAATCTTAATCCCTAACTAAGATTTCCTGAGCTTTTCTATTTCATCATCATTTAAACTTCTGTACATGCCTTCTTTCAGGGATGAATCCAAAGCAAGCGGTCCCATAGAAACTCTTCGAAGATACACAACATTGCTGTTAAATGCTTCAAACATTCTTTTGACCTGATGATATCTTCCTTCATGAATTATTACCTCATAAAGATATAATCCGGGTTTGTCGGCATTATCGGCAAATGATATTTGGGCAGGAAGCGTAGGCTTATCGTCACCTATATCAATACCGCTTTTAAATGCATCAATTTCATTTTCCGTCAGTTTCTTATCTACATAGGCATGATAGGTTTTGTCCACATGTTTTTTGGGGGACAAAAGGTTATGGGCCAGTTTTCCGTCATTCGTAATAAGCAAAAGCCCTTCCGTATCCTTATCAAGTCGTCCTACAGGAAATAAATCCTTCGTATTGGCATCCTTTAAATAATCGATTACCGTCTGTGATAATCCGTCTTTGGTTGCACTAACACAGCCTGCGGGTTTATTGAACATATAATATCTAAACTTACTGTAGGCCACAGGTTCATTATCAAGAAGAACACTGTCGCTCTTTTCGTCCAAAGTGTATGAAGGGTCCTTAACCGGCACGTTGTTAACGCGCACTCTTCCCTTTTTTAGAATTAATTTGACTTCAGACCTGGTTCCGATTCCGGCCGAAGACAAGAATTTATCAAGTCGCATATTTTCACATCACAATATATTATTTATTACTTTTCATATCGTATCATAAAATATATTTATGGGTAACACATATATTTTGATATATTGAAATAATCCAAATATGTTTTATAATTATTAAGGTTTGCAACCCTTTAATAAACGGTGATATTACAATGAATAAAAAGAAAGCATTTCTTTCCGGAATGCGTGACGGTATTCCTATCGGATTAGGATACTTTGCCGTATCCTTTTCGCTTGGAATAATGGCCAAGAAGGGCGGACTTACACCTCTTTTGGGATTCGTATCAAGTTTCCTTACAAGAGCCTCCGCCGGTGAATACGGTGTATATTCACTTATTCTGTCCGATGCTACATATGTAGAGATTCTGGTTATTAGTTTAATTACCAATCTAAGATATCTGCTTATGAGCACCGCGCTGTCACAAAAGTTTAGCCCGGAAACATCTATTTTCAAAAGAATATTGGTGGGATGCTGCGTAACGGATGAAGTGTTCGGTATTTCCATTGCCTACAAAGGTTATCTTGAACCACTATACACCTTTGGTGCATTTGCGGTCTCATCTCCCATGTGGGCCGCAGGTACATCATGCGGCATCATTGCAGGCTCAATATTGCCCGCAAGAGCTGTTTCGGCTCTTAGTGTTGCCCTGTACGGAATGTTCCTTGCAATTATTGTTCCTCCTTCAAAAAAGGACAAGGCTGTATTGTGTTCCGTTATTGCAAGTTTCGCACTGAGTTTCTTGTGGACAGATCCCTTTAGATGGATTAAAGACAATGCAACAGGACTTGTTGCATGGATTATGAATGTAAGTGCAGGCACCAGAACAATTATTCTTACAATAATAATTGCGGCGGTTATTGCAATTATCCGCCCCGTTCCGGTAGTTCCCGAAGAATTGGATGATTAATTATGACTACACACTCTGTTATAATCTATATACTGATTATGGTATTGACCACCAACTTAATAAGAGTACTCCCGCTTACATTAATTCGTAAGCAGATTAAGAATCAGTTTATTCAGAGTTTCTTATATTACGTACCCTATGTAACCCTGGCGGTTATGACATTCCCCGCAATCATAGAAGCTACAGGTTCTCCCTTAGCAGGCGCCCTTGCCCTGATTTTGGGCATAGTTGCCGCATGGTTTGGACTTGGATTGTTCCCGGTTTCGGTAATCTGCTGTGTTACCGTGTTTATCCTGGAACTATTTATATAAATTATTTCATATAGACTATACTGCGTGCAGGCAATGCTATTTTGCCTGCATTTATTTTTACTTCAGAATTATCTACAGTAAGATATCCCACTATTTTCTTATCATCAAGACCCAGTTGCGCGATGTCGGCAACATACTCCTCTTCGGCAGAATTGTTATAAATAACAGTAATCGTACTATTGTTATATTCTTTTGATATTACGGCATGTTTTCCTTCTGTTCCCTGCTCATTTACCGTAATTGTTCCCCGGGCAATTTCAGGATTCTGGTTTCTTATAAGCAATGCTTTTTTATAATAGTTCAGAATCGAATTATCATCCTTTAACTGCTCTTTAACGCCGTCAAATTTCTGAACCACATCCCTGTCGGCATCAATAGGGCCAAGACAGTTTCCATCATTAGCTTCCATATACGAATCATTATCCCACTTCATGGGAAGACGCTTACTTTCGTCTTTGCTGCCCTTAGACTTAAGACCGATTTCTTCACCGTAATATACGAAAGGGCTTCCCGACATGCTCATAAGCAGTCCTCCCGCGTACTTAATTGCATCCTCATCTTCCATCAAAGCGTTTGATACTCTTGTCATATCATGATTGGTAATAAAAGGTGCATCAATATAATTCTCGTTTTGGGCTTTAAATTCCTCTTCATAGGACTTCATCGCTTTAACAAAGGAAGATACATTTCCTTTGCCCGAAGCAGATTTTACAATTTTGCCCTCGGCTGATGCTGCATCGAAATTAAAAAATGAGTCCGTCTTACTTCCGTAATACTCCGCAATGACAGATTCCGATGTCCATGCCTCCGATACCATATAAAAATCAGGATTAATATTCTTGCAATATGAATAAAGCCAGTTTAAAACCTCGGTATTATACGGAGTATTGTTTTCGTCAAAGTGAGTAACCGCATCCATTCTAAAGCCGTCAACGCCAATATCTTTTACCCAGAATGAAGCAATATCTTCAAACTCTTTTCTTAATGCTTCACTGTCAAAATTAAGGTCCGGCATTTCAGACCAGAATACTCCCTCATAATAATACGGTGTACCCTCAACAGGATAATAATCCCCTGTAAGCTGTTCCTCGGAGAAATGATAGTATCCCACATAAGGGCATTCCGCAATCATTTCCTCCATGGTCATATCAGAGTTTTTCGGAAGGTTTCTTAAATACTCGCAGGCATCCGTAAACCATTTATTCTTGGATGAAGAATGATTAATCACAAAATCAATTATGACGCGAATGTCATTTTTATGTGCATCAACAACAAGTTTTCTCATATCATCCATAGTACCGTATTCCGGATCAATCTTAAGGTAATCCGTAACATCGTACTTGTGATATGTGGGAGAATCCATTATCGGCATCAGCCATATTCCGTTAAATCCCATATCCTTTATATATGGAATTTTAGCGTCCACGCCTCTTAAATCTCCTATTCCGTCATCGTTTGAATCGTAAAAAGAATATACGAATATCTCGTAATAATTACGATAATTATCCTCGATAACATCAAGTTTGGGACTCGGTTTGCATCCTGAAAGTCCCATTATCATAATTCCCGCTAAGGCAACCGACAGTATTCTTTTTATTGTTGATGATAATTTCATAACAAATCCTTTACCTAATAAAGGGCGGTAGAAAATCCTACCGCCCTGATATAACTAACCTTTAACAGCACCGCCTGTAACACCTTCAACGTAATATTTCTGAAGGCACATGAACAATATGGTAACGGGAACGGCAATCAATATACCGCCTGCACAGAATCTTGTGAAGTATCCCTGATAGTCGTTGGTCCATACCCATCTTTGTAATGCAACGGCTACGTTATAGCTGTCCGAATGACCGAATGCCACATATGAAGCAAATACATAATCACACCATGGTGCCATAAAAGCTACCAGCGCCGTGTAAATAATAATCGGCTTTGACATGGGCATAATCATTGTAATAAATACTCTCATTCTTGATGCGCCGTCTATTCTTGCCGCATCATCAAGAGATTTGGGAATTGTATCAAAGTATCCCTTACATACGTAATATCCCATTCCGGCACTTGCCACGGAAATAAGAATAAGTCCCGGTATTGCACCTTCCTGAGTAAGTCCCATATTCTTAAGAAGGAAGTACAGACAAATCATTGTTAAGAATCCTGGGAACATTCCAAGTACAAGCCAGAATCTCATAAGTAATGCTCTTAATCTGAATCTTGTTCTTGATAAAGTATAACTTACGGCAAGAATCATCAATGTATTACCCAACGCCACAAAAAGCGCAATGATTAATGTGTTTTCATACCATGCAAGGAACTTGTTTTCAGGATCAAACAGGAATTTATAATTATCAAGCGAAAAGGCCTTGGGCACTAAATACTCAACCATACCACCGTTCTCTGTTGCATAGGATCTGAAACTTTGAAGGAACAGTCCGGCAAAGGGAGCAAGCCATATAATGCTGATAAGTACAAGAACAACATATGTAATAATATCGCCTATTTTTCTTTTCGTTTTCATTATTGGAAGCCCTCCTCATCTTTGACTGACGGTAATAATCCGTAAACAACCAGTGATACCGCAGCAGTTACAATGAATACCATGATTCCGATTACGGCTGCCATCTTATAATCAGAGTCGTTAACCGTCATCTTATAAAGCCAGGTTACCAGCAAATCGGTATATCCCGCCTTTCCGGCAAGTACCTGTGACTGGGGTTTACCCTGTGTAAGAAGGAAAATAACGTTAAAGTTATTAAGGTTACCGGTATATTGTGTAAGCAGGAAAGGTCCTGTTACGAAAAGCATATAAGGTAATGTTATTGATTTGAACATCTGGAATTTGTTTGCACCGTCTATCTTTGCAGACTCAAACAAATCTTCCGGAATATTCATAAGTAATCCTGTACAGATAAGCATCGAATAAGGAAGACCTATCCAACAGTTAACCAATATAATCGTAAATCTGGCCCAGTTGGGATTCTGCCAGAAAGGAAGCGGATCGTTAATCCATCCCCAGCTAAGCAGGTAGGAATTAATAAGACCGTCCGATGCAAACAGCTTATAAATATATAAAAGTGAAACAAACTGCGGAACTGCAATTGTAACAACAAGAATTGTACGCCACAACTTCTTAAATTTAATTCCCTTTCGGTTAATAAGCATTGCTGCTCCCATACCTAAGAAATATGTTGTAAAGGTAGCAAATAAAGCCCATATAAGGGTCCAGCCCAAAACCGTAAGGAATGTGCTTCCAAATCCCTCTGTCGAGAATGAGAATAAGTTTTTGAAGTTTTCAAATCCAACCCATGTAAAGAGTTTTGACGGTGCCTGATGATTATAGTCATAATTCGTAAATGCGATACAAATCATGAATACTATAGGCAAAACCACAAATGCAAATACGCCTGCCATAGGAATGGCAAGAAGTGTTTTATCGATATTTTTATCGAATAAAGATAAGAAATCTTCCTTTGCCGTGGGTATACGCTTACCTGCCTTAAGGAGCTGTTCTTCCTTATAATTCTCCTTAATGTTAAGTCTCCACAAATAAACAATAAGCAAGATTATAATTATGCTCAGAAGACTGTACAAAAGTATAAGGAAACTGTTATCACCGTATGATTTCGTACCATCCGGATTAAAGCCACTGCCTTTTGTTCCCAGTGTTCCGAAATCTTTAAGATATTTCATTCCGAATCCAAAAAGATAAAAGAAGAATCCGCCTTCACACGCCAGGAAACCAAGACCTCTAAGCCATGATCCTCGCATGATTTCTCCGAATCCCATAATTAAGAACGAAACTCTGGTTTTCCAGTCGCCTTTTGAAAAGGTAGTTCCTATCTCACGAATATCCTTCACCAATCCTGTAAAAAATGCGGCTATAGGATTCGGTGCTACCTTTTTCGTTCCCTTTCTGCCCATAATTATAACCTCCACTGCTATCCCTTAAATAGTTTTATCTATTTTTAAAAATAAGGGCGGCGGAATCTAAAACCGCCGCCCCTTTTAAATCATATTCGTATCAAATTGATTACTGAACGTAAGAGAACATCTTCTCCTGGAATGTTGTAAGTGCTGCCTTAACATCTTCATCTGAAGAAGCTGTTGAAAGAACACCTGTCGAAACAATGTCATCACCTAAAGCTGTTGCATCGCCCCAATAATCTCCGGGGTACTGTCCCTGAGGAATTGTGAATGCTAACTGCTCTGCCAAAGCTGAAAGTGCAGGGTCAGACTTAACTGCTTCTGACTGCTGAGCTTCGATGTTTGAAGGGCCCCAACCTACTGCTTCGTATCTTGCCTGCTGAATTTCAGCTGATGTTAAGTACTGTGCAAGAGCGTTACATACTGCAAGCTTTCCTGCATCTTCCTGAGGCTTAACACCTAAGAGCTTAAATCCGCCAAATCCTGACATCTGGTATGTCTTACCGTCACTGCCTTCGAATGAAGGAAGCTTAGCACAAGCATAGTTATCACCGAATGTAGCCTGAGCACTTGCAGAATCCCATGTACCGTCAACGATAGCACCGATGTTAACACCGTTATCGATAGAAGAACCGTTCTGGAATGACTTAGATGAAGCTAACTCAATCATTTCCTTAAGAGCAACTACACCTGCATCAGAATCATAGTTTACATTAGCGCCTGTGAAGTTACCGTCTGAATCTGTATCAAATGTTAATTCACAACCTGTTGCAAAGAAGAATGCTGTCTGGTACCAACCTGAGTTGATTTCCATGTAGAAGTTCTTACCTGCTGCTTCACAATCTGCTACTACCTTCTCTAAAGAAGTAGGATCTGTAACAACTGACTTATCATAATATAAGAAGTAACCGTTATCAGATGTTAAAGGATAAGCGTAGATTGTATCACCAACTGTAGCTGCGCCAACTGCACCTGCATCGTTATTTGTTGAAACGAATGTTGCGTTGTCGCCCATAACAGGTGATAAAGCACCTGCAGAAACAAGTCTTGCAATCTGATCCTGTGCGAAGTTGTAAAGGTCAGCGCCACCGATTACGTCTGTAATCATGTTACCTGCTGCATCGCCTTCACCTACAGGCTCAACTGTAAATGTGTAACCTGACATATCAGGGTTAGCTGCGAAGAACTCTGTAACCTTCTCTGTTGTGAAATCAACTGTAGCTTCGGGAGCCCAGATCTTGATTTCTCCTGTTCCGTAATCAACTGCCTCAGCAGCGGGTGCTTCATCTGCGGGTGCTGCTTCCTCGGTTGTTGCTTCTGTAGCTGTACCTGCTGCAGGAGCTGCGGCTTCTTCTGTCGAACCGCCACATGCAGTAAGGCCAAGTACCATTGCTGCACTAAGAATTGTTGCTAACAATTTCTTTTTCATTAGTAAATCCTCCGTTTAATATGTTGTTTTCTACTCCATCTATAGTAAAGTTTCATAGATTTTAATAATCAATTCATGTAGTTTCGAGTACTACTTAGAATTCGTGAAACGCCTTAGTGGACTAATGGAAAACGTTTTTCTTGTCTTTAACTAATATACACAAATCATTTCATTATGTCAAGACTTCTGCGCAACTGCCGACGGCTTTTCGCGCAACTGGTTGCGCATATTGATTTTTGTGGATTTGTTCGGAAAATTTTCGGAAAACGTTTTCTATAAATAAAAAATTTTTTTATTTTTTTTGTTCTTTTATTCTTTTTTGTTCTTTTATTCTTTTTAATTCTTTTCATATGTTTTTACGCATTCAGATTTATTTTTCTCTTTTTTCTCTTTTTCTCCGTAATCTTCTGCCCTATCACACCTGATTTACGGATACAGAGCCTCATTTCTCCCTTTTATCCGTAATCTTCTGCCCTATCACACCTGGTTTTACGGATAAAAGGCTGCTTTCCGCTATATTCTCCGTATTTTCGCTCTCTACCCCTGCTGGTTTTACGGATAAAAGGCTACTTTCCGCTATATTCTCCGTATTTTCGTTCTCAACCCCTACTGGTTTTACGGATAAAAGGCTACTTTCCGCTATATTCTCCGTAAAACAGCGTGTTGCCATTATTCGCATGCATAATGATTTCTATTGGGCGACATAATAAACAGCCCATCCAACAAGCATCAAAAAAGGTCCGACTCAAAGAGCCGGACCTTAATACAAACAATAATATAGACAATAATATAAGCAATAATATAAGCAATAACCAGAATATCTAACTAAATATTGCCAATACAGTGCCAGATAATACAGAGCAATATTTTAACTAACCAATCAACTTATTTCTTCTGTAAGAAGTCTGGAATGTTAAGTTTAGTTTCCTTAACATTACTTCTTATATCAGAAGGCGATGAAATACTCGTAGGGGTCTGGATTGAAGGTGAAACCCTTGGAATATTTGATGTTGAACGATTCTGAAGTACATTAAGTTCAGAAGCTACGCCGCTTGGAGCAGCAGGTCTGTTGCCAAAGCTCGGCATTGCAGCGGGACGAACCATATTAGTCTTAAAGAATACGTTCTGAGCTGATGTAGCATTGGTAGGAAGCGAATCATCATGAATACCTGTAGCAATAACCGTAACAGTACATGTATCAGGCTCTGTAACATCAAAGTTGGCACCGAAGATAATGTTAACGTTATCTCCTGCTACTTCCTTAACCGAATCGGCTGCAATCTGAACATCCCATCCTGAAATATCACCGGTAACATTGATAATAAGATCTGTTGCGCCGTTAACCGATGTATCAAGCAACGGAGACTCAATAGCCATCTTAGCTGCATCTGAAGCTTTATCTTCACCCTTTCCTTTACCGATACCAACATATGCAACGCCCTTATCTTTCATAATGGTACGTACATCGGCAAAGTCTAAGTTAATCATTGCATTTTCATTAATCAAATCCGTAATACCCTGTACTGACTGCTGAAGTACTTCATCAGCCTTCTTAAGAGCATCAGGGAATGTTGTCTTACGGTCAATGATTTCATATATCTTCTCGTTAGGAATAACGATCATTGTGTCAACACAGTCCTTGATTTTGGCAATACCTGCGTTGGCATTCTTCATTCTTATATTACCTTCAAAAGGGAAAGGCTTAGTTACTACAGCAATTGTAAGAATGCCCATATCCTTGGCAATCTTAGCAACTACGGGAGCTGCACCTGTACCGGTTCCGCCGCCCATACCGCATGTAACAAAAACCATATCGGCGCCCTTTAAAGCTGCCTGAATTTCATCTACATTTTCTTCAGCTGCCTTCTCACCAACCTCAGGCTGCGCACCTGCGCCCAAACCTTTAGTAAGCTTCTCGCCAATCTGAATTACCTTAGGGGCTTTACATCTGCTAAGAGCCTGTTTATCAGCGTTGATACCGATAAATTCAACGTGTTTAACATTCTCATCAACCATTCTATCTATAGCATTGCCACCTGCACCGCCTACTCCGGCTACTATTATTCGTGCACCTGCAATGTTATCATCTGTCTTAATCTCAAGCACGGAAAAGTTCCTCCCTTACATGTTCCTCAAAATAATCGCATATTCTATAATACGTTTTTTTAGTTCATTTATCAATAAAAAAATGTGATAACAGACGTTTTTATTTATCCTCTTGTGTCTTGCAAATAGGCCATGTAATACATGTTGTGGTTTGGCCTCGGAATGCTATAAAATATCACAAGTTTTGTCTGAATCGGTCAACAAAAATATCATCTGTTTGTCAAAATCAGTCGGTTAAAACATCATCATCTGTCACATCGGTTTGCTTATCTTCCGTCACCGAAGCATCATCTATGTCTCTTCCTTTAAGTATCTGATTTTCATCAGGTTCAAAAGATATATTCTTAGTTTCTTCCGTATATGTTTCCATACGAAGCACTCCGCTTCTGCCCTCGATTTCAGGCAGCATATACTGAAGTTTCATTACTTTTTCATCAAGATTTACAGGCTCTCCCAAAGCAACCCTTATATTATCAAAGTACAAGGTTATAGTGCCGGTGGGCGAATAATAAATTCGATCAATACTAAGATTATATTTATTAACCAGCTGAGTAATACTTAATATAGAAGTAAATATTGATGTATCCTCAACCGGAAGCTGCTCATTAAGTACAACATAGTCAAAATCAAGCCCCGTAACCATCGGGATGCCCCTGGTAGTCACATCCGCCGCCTCAACCACGGTACCTTCCTTATCAAAGTACATATATTTTTCGAGATATTCCACATAGCCCGCCACCGTCTTTTCATACACATCTATCTTAATCGTATTGGGATCAAGAATAGACACATCCATTTTGGAAATAAACGGTACGTCCTCTATACTCTTTTTGGCATACTTAACGGACAGATATAAGGAATTATCACCTAACGGGCCATCCATAACCATTGCCATTATTTCTTCATTTGAATAGTGGGTATTTCCTTCCACATATGTAGTGGTTACTTTATAATTTTTGAGAATATAAAGAAAGCCTGCAGTAATAATTCCTATAACTGCAAGCGCAATAACGAGCACTATAATAATACTTCTGTGATTACGATAATAACTCAATTATTACTCCCTTATCAATATCCTTCTCTGAACCGAAAATACCAGTCCCACTTCAATGAGCAACGATACTATAGCAGAACCGCCGTAACTAATAAAAGGCAGTGAAATACCCGTATTGGGAATAAGATTTGTTACAACGGCAATATTCAAAATTACCTGTATTGCTATATGACCCGTAAATCCCACAACCAGAAGAGCTCCGTACATATCGGTTGCGTTGTTTGCCGTAACTATACATCTCCATATAAGTAACAGGAAAAGCAAAATAACGCACAATGCTCCGAAAAATCCAAGTTCTTCACAAATAATGGAGAAAATCATATCATTCTGAGCTTCCGGAAGGAATCCGAGCTTTTGCATGCTCTGTCCTATACCTTTGCCGAAAAATCCTCCCGAACCTATGGCATACAGTGCCTGTAATGTCTGGAAGCCTTTACCTGCAGCATATGCATCGGGATCAAGCCATGCCAATACTCTTTCACCTCTGAATCCCATAGCGCTGTCTTTGTTATTGACAATCATAAAGACAATTAATCCTACAATTGCAATTCCTCCCAGTAACAGCAATCCGAATTTCCTGTAGTCAGGGCTTACGACAAAGCACATCAAAAATGCAATTCCGAAAACAATAATAGCCGAACTAAGGTTTCTGGTAATGAAATAAATAGCAAGACACATGGGCATGGAGGCTGCCATAGCAACCAAAAAGCCCTTCCATGTAGAAATAGCACTTGTACCCATCTTACATACGATATGGGCCAAAGATATAATAATAGCCAATTTTGCAATCTCTGCAGGCTGAATCGAAACGCCGAAGAAAATAATCCATCTCTTTGCTCCGTTACGCTCAACTCCAAAAGGAATAATCAAAGCAAGCAAAATCAATGCCGCAAAATATGCCAATGCCGAAAACTTCTCCCATATCTGATAGGGAATAATGGAAACTATAACCATAAGAACAAGTCCTAAAGCCGTACTCATGGCCTGCTTCTTAAAATAATAAGCAGGATCCCCATAGGACACACTGCCGTCATAAGAACCGACGGAAAGCAACACCACCAGTCCAAACACGAGCAAAAATATAATTGTAAGCAACATTGTGGCATCGAAATATCTGCCTGTTGCGCTCTTTTTTAGTGAAAATCTGTTAGCCAAATAACCTACCTACAATGCATTAACCATATCTTTGAACATCTGTCCGCGCACTTCATAGTTAGGGAACATTCCCCAGCTGGCACAGGCAGGTGAAAGCAGTACCGCATCGCCCTCTTTTGCTTCTTTTACACAAATATCAAATGCCTCTTCAAAGGTATCTGCCATGACAACATTGGAAATTCCGTGTTTCTTGGCACATTCCGCAATTTTTTCTTTAGTCTGTCCGATAAGTACGAAGCATTTTACCTTATTATCAAAGGCTTCTATCCATTCATCGTAATCGCTTAACTTATCATAACCGCCGCCTATTAATACAGTGGGTTTTGACATGGCACGAATTCCCTGAATAGCCGCATCGGGATTTGTTCCCTTTGAGTCATTGTAATAATCCACGCCCCTCTTGGTGGCAACATACTCGATACGATGTTCAACCGCCTTAAATGTTTTAACTGTCTGAAGAATAATGTCCATAGGCACGCCAATTGCCTTTGAAATAAGAATTGCTGCCATAACATTTTCCACATTGCACATTCCCACAAGATTCATCTCATGGATATTCATCAGAACCTGAGTAAATCCCTTTTCGTTAAGTACAATATCCTCTCCGGACAAATATATACCGTCTTCAAGCACACGCTTTGAAGAGAAAAATTTAACTTTAGCCGGACATTTAGATGCATATTCTCTCAAAATCGCATCTTCGTAATTAAGTACACAGGTCTCTTCTTTTGTCTGCTTAAGTGCAATATTTTCCTTTGTCTCGGCATAACATGCCATAGTATGATGGCGGTTAAGATGATCCGGTGTAATATTAAGGATTGCACTTACATCCGGTTTAAATTCATATGCCGTTTCAAGCTGAAAACTGCTTATTTCCGCAACACTTACGGAATCATCATTCGTATCAAGGCATACATCCGTAAATGGATTACCGATATTTCCCACTACAAATACATTTTCTTTGGAAACATAGGCCTTCATAATATCCCCCACCAGTGTTGTCGTGGTGGTTTTACCGTTAGTTCCCGTAATTCCTATTAATCTGCCCTTAAAGAAGCAATAGCCTAATTCTATCTCACCCCATACAGGTATATCTTTGGACTTAAATTTAAGAACAAGTTCGGAATCAATCGGTACTCCCGGAGAAATAACTGCCATAAATAAATCATCAAACATCTCATCCGGTACGGTTTCCAGAATAAATTCAACCTCTGCTATCTCAGGATTCTTCTCCTTAACAGCATCTATGTCAAGTTGTCCGTTTCCATCAAACATAATCGGTGTTGCACCGACTTTTAACAATAGCTTTGAAGCACCGATTCCGCTCTTTCCGGAACCGACAACCAATACTCTTTTTCCTTGGAAATCTTTGGCCATAATACTCATCTGCTAATTACCTCACCGTTTTCATTATATACTATTTCGGTAAATCCCTCATTGTTAATGTCCGAAGAGCCTTCAAAGGAACCGCCGACGGTTACACCGGTCTCCGGATCCACATAAGCTCCCGTATCAGGGTCAACAGCGTATCCTGTCTGAGGGTCTATTTCAAATGTTTTCCATACTTCACTGTATTCACTTTCCTCGGGCTGTTCCGGGGATTCTTCATCCTGATTTTCACCGTCGTCAGCAGATGATCCATCATCGGTGTTCTCATCTAAATCATCTTCTGTTTCTTCCGTTTTGGACGGTGTTGTTATTTCAAGCTGAAGTTCATTAAGCTCGGCTATCTCGCTTTCACTAAGTTCTTCGGTCATAAATATACCCATATAAGGAAGCACTTCTGTCAAAATACTTCTTACTATTCTTGTGGCATATTTGGCATCATCCTGCAACCAGGTATTAGGTCTGTCCACAACCACGTATATTGCTATCTGGGGATCGTCTGCCGGTGCATATCCCATAAATGATACTACATATTCACCGTTCTTACGGGGAAGGGTTTCGGCCGTTCCCGTCTTACCACCTATAATATATCCTGCAGGACGTGCTGTTTTACCGGTACCGTGTTCTCCTACGACTACCTGATTGCACATCTGGATTATTCTGTCGGAAGTTTCCTGCGAAATAGTCTGCTTAAGTAATCTTGGTTCAATATTTTCAACAGTGGCTCCGGAAGAATTAACTATCTTCTTGACCATATGAGGCTCATAATAATATCCGCCGTTAATTAAGGATGAAAAGGCCGCTATCATCTGAATCATTGTACAGTTATAGCCCTGTCCGAAAGAACATGTTGCAAGTTCGGCAGCACGCATATTATCCGCACTGTAAACAAGACTTGCTGTTCTTGCTTCACCTGCCAGATCAATATTGGTTTTAAGGCCCATATTAAATACATGCTGGAATTTCGTAAAATCCTTTACGCCCATAGCCTGAGCCACATACATCATACATAC
>JAZUIS010000001.1:0-38347 GCA_045642345.1 Lachnospiraceae bacterium | reverse complement strand
CGGTGCGAAGCACCCTTGACAGGGCAACCGCACATGATTAAATAGTCAACAAGCAGCAATGAATAAGTGTGCCGAGAGGCAACATTTAACACTTAAGATTTATTTGATTGAAAAAAGTGCCAACGTTTAGTTTACAGAGACGTCGTGGCTCGTTACTCTTGAATAACTCCCTATTCGCGTATATAATTCCATATGGAATGTAATCCAAGGAGGAATTTGAAAAATGAGCGGCAAGATTTCACAATTCTTGACTAAAACGAAAAAAGTATACGGCGACGTATTTTCTAAATATCCGGTTACAATGATACTGGTTATTTTTTCTACAATTTATGCATGTGTTTTTGAAATTTTGGTAGAGCATAATGTGGGCGAAAAATTTAATGAAGATGCACTTGCATGGTGGATGATGCTGGCTGTCTATATTACGGTGGGAGCCTTTGGCATTGAAAATCTTCCCAAGCGTTTCCTGGAAAAATTAACATACCTAAAGAAAACGGTCGGACTCGTTATAGTTGCATTTATTAGTGGCACTCTGTTGACGCTTACATCAGCGAATTTATTTGGCACAATTGAACTTGAAAGTCTTAAAGATATTCCGGGAAGCAGCACGCTGGCATGGAATATGGCATATTTTGTAGTTATTTTTCTTTGGGTTTTACGTAACAGATACAAAGAAAGCGGATATAGTGCCGAAAAGTATTTTGTAAGTGTATTCAGTCAAAATATTCAGCTTGGTATTGCATGGGGAATTTTGGCACTAGGTATTCTGATTTTGACATTAATATTTGATGAATTAATAATTTCACCGGATTTTTCAGGGTATTTTGTACCTCAGGTGCTGATCTTCGGATTGTACGTTGTCCCCTGTATGATGATGAATGTTACGGATGTTAAGGAAGAAATCGGTAAATTCTTTGAAAACCTGATTAAGTATATTCTTCTTATACTTACCATAATCGGCGCTGTAATCATTTACATATATATTATAATGACAATTATTACCGGAATTCCGTCAAATGAGATATTTGGTATCGCATCGGCGCTGTTCTTTGTGGCTATCCCTGTGGGCTTTGCATGTACGGCTTTTGAAAAAGATACGCTGCTTCAGAAGATAGCCTATATACTTCCGTACATTTATGCTCCTTTTATTATCCTGCAGATATATTCTATCTTTGTAAGAATAGAAGAATATGGTGTAACTCAGTCAAGATATATGGGCGTGGTACTTATTGTTTTGGAAATCCTGTACACAATAGTATACGCTTTGGGCAGAAAGCGTATCGATAAGTTACTGCTTAGCATGATGGTAATAACGGTAGTAATAACTCTTGTTCCGGGCATTAATGTGAATGCGGTATCAAGAAGGTCACAGATGAAGTACTTTAAAGCGTTTATAGAAGAAGGACTTCCGGATAGTAAGAAAGAGTGTGCCAAAATCAGAGGTGCATATTATTTCCTGCGCTCTGAATATAGTGCAGATTACGTAAATGATATGCTTACAGAAGAACAAATGGGCGAATTGGAGTCCTTGGATGTTAATGTTATGCATCATGAAAGTTTAAGCTGCTACATGTATTCTGATGAGTCTTCTATTAATATAAGAGGCTTTGATACTCTGACGAGATTTAATGTTGTATTCTATTCGGGTGATAATTTCTCGCCGGATTCGGTTACTATAGATGTTGACGGTGCTATATTCGGCACTTATGATTTGTCAAATGAGTTTGATACGGTGGAAAGAATGTGCGAAGAGGCAGATGCATCAAGAGTGGAAGGCACATTGACGGTTGATATTTCTGATGAATGTCAGATGGTAATAACGATGCTTGATTTTACTCGGGATATTCATGATGATGTCTACAGTCATGTTCAATTAATCGGATATCTGCTCTATACTGACAGTTATTATATGTAATAGCATATATAACGTTGTGTGAAATATGTAAATATGTAAAACGCCATGTGTAATATATATGGCGTTTTTTAATTGCGGCAAAGTGGTGCCATTCGGAAGTTTCTTATCTGAAACATATAGGTGCAAAATACGTCGCAATTATCGGCTACAATCTGAATATACGAATATACTGCCTTAAATATGCTGCTTGAAATATATTGCCCGAAATATGGGAAGCGCTCCCGGGACAGTGTACTTTCCGGCAAAAAAGGAAGGAATGTATACCGCTTATGAGAGTCATTGCTTCGAAACGGTATACTTTTTGCAGGAATACAGAGGAAAGTATACCGATTATTGTCAGATGTGCTTTCTTGGGTGGAATTCGATACATAGATTCAATAATCTGGTTTCAATGAGCTGGTTTCAATGAACTAAACTGTATCAAAACAGAGCGTCTCGTACATTAGCTGCAAAAGATACGTTCTTTGTAGGTAAGAAATATTAAAGGGTTACCGTTAAATTTTGAAATTTCTCTATTTAAAGGTAATGATTTTCGGGATTTTACCATTGAATTTGAAAATTTTCTTTTTGAAGGGTAATTGTTTTGCCATCAGAGTTGGAAGGTTCTTTTATTATAGGGTAATTCGCATTATTTTGTTACCTTTAGATTTTAGGAATTTGGTTTAACAAGGTAATTCTCACTAATATCCGAGGTCTGACTCACATAGTTGTTCTTAACTATTTAAAAAATTATTTAAAATTCATCCGTAAAAATGGTGGAATTTAAAATTTCACGTTACGTTCATTCTTTCATATCCTTTCATTCTACAAAAATAGAATAGAAAAAATAGAATAAATAGAAAAATAGAAAAATAGAATCATAGAATAAACATCTTCGCGCAAAAAACCACTTTAAAATAGAAAACTGTAAAAAAAATAAAATAATATGTAAAATATACTTGACATTAAGTTAAACAAGTATTAAATTAGTATTATCAAGCAACAAGTGCAACAAGTGCGATAACAACAGGCAATCTGTCGAAGGCGGTAAATCCGATTAAGACGAAACCGATTATCGTAATTAAGACGAAACCGATTATCGCGATTAAGAACAAGAAAGATGAGGGAACAAAAATGAAGAAAACAGAAAAGACAGTTGAGCAGCAGATTAAAACATTAAAGACATTATCAATAATACTTATGGTTGTTATTGCTCTTGACTGCATTGGAACTATTGTTTCATGGTTTACGGGAAACGGAGCAGCTGTACCGGCAAGTATTCTTTGTGCTATGGCATGTTGCCTTATAGCAGTTGATGTTAATCTCAAGAAACTTAAAGAAGAAGCATCAGATAATGCAGAAGCAAGCAGCGAAGAAACAAACAACGAAGAAATTAAGAAAGAAAAGTAATCTAAGCAGATTACAGGAGGAGAAATGAAATGGGAAATTCTACGATGGCTTTAGTATTTATTATTGCATTTGCAATCGGAATCGGATTAACGGCTCTTATACTCAGAACATCAACCGTTGATAAGTCAATGAAGGGTGATTATGACGAAAGACAGTATATTCAAAGATTAAAGAGCGAAAGAAACGGATACAGAGCGTTTATTGCATGGGTTGCAGTGCTGGTGGTTCTTTCGGCGGCGGAAATTGAAATTCCGGCAGATGACGTGGTCATTTATGCCAGCGCTTTGTTCATAGGCGCCGGGGCTATGGCAATAACGGGTATATGGAACGAAGGTTACTGGGGAAACAATTTTAATAAAAAAAGATTCCTTATCATTATGAGCATCATCACGATATTTAATATTGTATTACCTATTATCAGTATGAAGGAAGGAAGGTTTTTTGTTGACGGTAAGCTACAGTTCCCTGCAATATCACTTATGTTCGGTATCCTTTTCATAATTATTGATATCGAGACTCTGATTAGGGATGCAATCGATAAAAAAGCCGATAAGGAGGAGGATTAATGAAAAATCTTACTCTTAAGGCGGCCCGGGTTATGAAGGATATGTCTCAGGATGATCTTGCCAAAGCTGCAGGAGTATCACGTCAGACTATTTCTTCTATCGAGAAGGGCGACTATAATCCGACAATTAATTTATGTATTAAAATTTGTAAAATCCTTGATAAGACCTTGGATGAATTATTCTGGGAATAATTCATATCTTTAGGAAAAAGGTACCAAACAAAACGATTTTGTGTTAAAATATCTACTTAAGAGCCCCCTTTACGGGGGAGACTTTGATGTATTGAGGGTAAGATATGAGGAAACGAATCGGATTATTTTTTGGTGAAATTGTTGATTCAACTAACAGAATGATAGTTGATTTGGGAAGATATGCGAAAAAACATGATATTGATGTTTATGTTTTTGTCAATTTCGGAGTTTTTGACAGCTCCCTGTCACAGTATTCCGAAGGAGAAAAATCGTTTTATAAGCTTCCGGATTATTCAACTTTCGATGGTATTGTAATTTACGAAGGAATGATGAATATAGACGGTATCGAAGATGAACTTTATGAATATCTTCGAAAGAAAGCGTCTTGTCCCATTATTTATCTTAAATCGGTTCGGGAAGGCTTTTATTCCATCATATATAATGATCGTCAGGCAATGAAGGATATTACGTCGTACCTGATAAAAAAATACGGTATTAAAGATATTTGCCATATGGCAGGTCGACTTGAACTGTTTGATGCCAAAGAAAGGCTTGCCGGGTATAAAGAGGCTATGGAAGAGGCCGGAATAGAAGTTACTCCGAGCATGGTATACAGTGGTGAATACTATACCAACAAAACTAAAGAAACACTTGATTTCTTTTATTCTTCAAGAGGACACTATCCTGAAGCGATTGTATGTGCAAATGACTTTATGGCCGTGTCGATTCTCGAAGAACTTCAAGAGCGCGGTATAAGAGTGCCAGAGGATGTTCTTGTATCGGGATACGATAATATTGTACCTTCACAGACCTGCAATCCGCCTCTTACAACCTTCGAAACAGATTTTGAGGGTGTTGCAAGAACTATATTTGATTTGATCGATCAAATATCGGACGGCAAAGACGTTCCGCAGATTACGCATATTAATGATAAGATGATTATTCGTCAAAGTACTGAAAAGAATGAGATAATAAAGGAAGAAAATGTTGATTTTGCTTCTCAGATAGCAGACTTAAGAACCGACTATCACGGTCTTGAATACGTATTTTTCTTGAATTCTGCTTTGGAAGTTTCATTCTCCGAGGAAGAAATGTTCGGTAGCGTGGATCATTATTTTGCCAATACAGCGGCACTTAGGTCATATGTCTGTCTTACAGAGGATGCCTTTGACAGTAAACTGCGTCCTGCGGAAAAGATTACAGATTTTACAGAAAATGTATGCCTAAAGCGTATTTTTTATACTGAAGAGAACAGACATTATGATTCTCCGGAATACGTGTTTCCGGTAAGTGAACTTTTACCTGAGGAATATCTTCTTTCGGAACCGTCGGTGTACTTTGTGAATACGATTCACGCAGGAATGAAAGTATACGGATATATCGTTTCTGTTTTTCCTGAGGGAAGACGTCCGAATCGTTTCCTTCAGTCATATGCCGGAGGAATCGGAAGGGCTATAGAGAATTTTAATATTCGTAATGAATTCTTGGATGTTGAAGAGATGAAACGAGCATACCTTCTTGATACATTAACGGGATTATATAACCGTAAAGGATATGAGAGTAATCTGCTTATTTTAGAAGACAGAGCCAGAAGACATTCGTTAAACCTTTGCGTTGCAAGCATTGATATGGATGGTCTTAAGTATATTAATGATACATTCGGACACAGCGAGGGCGATGTTGCATTATCCGAATTTGCAGGTGTATTGCTTGCCACTCTTGAAGAGGGTGAAATCGCAGCCAGATACGGTGGTGATGAGTTCGCAGCCATACTTATATCAAAGGATCCTGTACGTCATAAGAGATTTGAAAAGAAACTTGAACAGAACCTGCAGGAACTTGCCAAGGCTTCGGCACATCCCTATACAATACATGCCAGCGTGGGCGTAATTAACACTTCCGATTATCCTGATTTGACAACACAGGCGTGTCTTAAGAAGGCGGATGAACTTATGTATGAACATAAGGTGGCCTACAAGGCTTCCCGTGGAGAAGTACCGCGCTAGTATTGACAGCAATACTTAATTAGAGTATTCTGTCATTCGTCAGTTCGCAACCATCCTGACGTAAAACAAAACTAGGAGACTTATAATGAGTAAAAAAGTTCGTTTTATTTCGGAGGGCGCTATTATAGCTGCCCTCTATGTTGTTTTATCCCTGCTTAGTGCCGCCTTCGGCCTTTTATCGGGAGCAGTTCAGCTTAGAATATCAGAAGCTTTATGCATATTGCCCTTATTTACTCCCGCAGCCGTACCGGGACTTTTTTTAGGTTGTTTTTTAACAAATGTTCTTACGGGCGGTATTATATGGGACGTTGTGTTTGGAAGCATAGCGACGCTTATAGGTGCATTGGGTACGTATTTTGTCGGTAAAAAAGCCTCATCCCATAAACTGCTTTTGGGAGTGTTGCCGCCTATAGTGAGTAATATGACAATAGTCCCCGTAGTGCTGGTTTATTGTTATAAACTTACCGCTGCTTGGTGGTTTATTTTAATTACGGTAGCCATAGGCGAAGTGCTTTGTGCGGGAGTTCTCGGCAGTTTCTTGCATTCTTCCCTAAAGAAAACCAATATATGGAAATAGTTTTGGTAAAAAATATAGTGGTAAATTAACATAACTCCATTTATAATAAATGATTATAACTATTTTAAGTTGGTAATTAAGTTATGGATGAGAGCACAAGAAAACAACTTGTATTCGACTATGGTCGAATAGAGAGCATTGAAGAGTTCCAAAGTCCTGAACAGCTTTATAGGGACCTTCTTTCGCGTGTGCGCAAATATCATCCGTCAGACGATTTAACTTTGATTGAAAAGGCTTATCAGGTTGCGTACGATGCCCACAAGGACCAGGTACGTAAATCCGGTGAGCCTTATATTATTCATCCCCTTTGCGTAGCTATCATATTGGCTGACCTGGAAATGGACCTGGAAACCATAGCAGCAGGTCTTCTTCATGATGTGGTGGAAGATACTATACTTACGGATGACGAGATTCGTAAGATGTTCGGCGATGACGTAGCCTTATTGGTTGACGGCGTTACAAAACTCCAAAAACTCCAGTTTATGGGGGATGACGGAACCAAGACTCCGGACAGACTGGAAATGCAGGCTGAGAATCTGCGTAAGATGTTTTTGGCTATGGCCAAAGATATACGAGTTATTCTTATTAAGCTGGCAGACCGTCTTCACAATATGCGTACCTTAAAGTACCAAAAGCCCGAATCTCAGCAGCGTATTGCAAGGGAAACTCTTGAGATATATTCACCCATAGCATCACGTCTTGGTATATCCAAATTAAGAGTTGAACTTGATGATTTGTCATTTAAATATCTTGAGCCGGAAGCTTATTATGATTTGGCAGAAAAGATTGCCCAGCGTAAATCCGAACGTGAAAAGTATATACAGGATATAGTAAATGAAGTGTCCGATCATATTGCGCATGCCGGAATTAAGGCCCATATAGACGGACGTGTTAAGCACTTCTATAGCATATATAAGAAAATGGTTAATCAGGATAAGACGATTGACCAGATATATGATTTGTTTGCAGTTCGTATTATTGTTGATTCGGTAAAGGACTGTTATGCCGCATTGGGTGTTATCCATGAAATCTATAAACCTATTCCGGGAAGATTCAAGGATTATATTGCAATGCCCAAACCCAATATGTATCAGTCACTTCATACGACACTTATCGGTTCTTCGGGACAGCCTTTTGAGATACAGATTCGTACATACGAAATGCATAAGGCAGCAGAATTCGGTATTGCCGCTCACTGGAAATATAAAACTGCAGCCGACGGCAAGATTGCCGATGATGCTGAAGAAGAGAAACTGTCATGGCTTCGTCAGATTCTTGAATGGCAGCAGGATATGTCCGATAATAAGGAATTCCTTAATGTACTAAAGTCAGATCTTGACTTGTTTGCCGACAGTGTATATTGTTTTACCCCTACAGGAGAAGTTAAAAATCTTCCTGCAGGTTCAACACCTATAGATTTTGCCTATAGTATTCATTCAGCTGTAGGTAACAGAATGATTGGTGCCAGAGTTAACGGAAAACTCGTCACTATTGATTATGTTATTAAGAATGGTGACCGAATTGAGATTATGACATCTCAAAATTCCAAAGGCCCCTCCAGAGACTGGCTGTCACTTGTTAAGTCTACCCAGGCCCGTAACAAAATCAATCAATGGTTTAAGAATGAATTTAAAGAGGATAACATCGTCAAGGGACGTGATATGCTTACGGCATATTGTAAGGCTAAGTCCATTAATATGATTGATGTTTTTGCTACTCCTTATAAGGACGAAATTCAGAAAAAGTATGGATTTGCCAATTGGGATGCGGTGCTTGCCGCAGTTGGTCACGGCGGCTTGAAGGAAGGCCAGATCGTCAATAAGATGCTGGAACTTTATGACAGAGACCATCCCAAAATTCTTACCGACGAAGAGATTATTTCGGAAGTTGACGCCAACAAGGACAGAGTATCGGAACATATGAAATCCCGCTCGGGAATTGTTGTTAAAGGTATTCATGATTTGGCTGTTCGATTCTCAAAGTGCTGTGCGCCTGTTCCCGGAGACGAGATAATAGGTTTTGTAACCCGCGGCCGAGGTATTTCGATTCACAGAACGGATTGCGTTAATATGCTTGCACTTCCCGAGACCGAGCGCTCTCGAATAATAGAGGCGGAGTGGGAACGTAACGCTGCCGATAACGAAGAAGATAAGTATACTGCGGAAGTTGCCATTATTGCCAATAACAGACAGGGATTACTCGTTGAAATAACAAAAACCCTTACGGAAAAAGATATCAATATTTTCTCACTTAATACGAGAATAGGTAAATCCGGGGTGGGAACGATTACGGTTTCTTTCGGTATACGCAATAAGGATGAACTTCAAAGAGTAATCGAGAAGTTAAATGCTCTTGAGGGAATAATAGACGTTACAAGAACCGCAGGATAATAAAGGAATTCATTAATGAGTGAAATTAAAATAGGACGCATAACCCTGGGAATGTGTCAGACAAATACATACTTTTTGTACAGACAGGATACTAAAGAAGCGATAGTGTTTGATCCTGCGGACAGAGGAGAGTATCTCTTTGAAAAATTAAGTGACAATGGTCTTAAGGTAGGTGCTATTTTATTAACCCACGGTCATTTCGATCATATTTGGGGCGTTGATAAATTAAAGGAACTTACAGGTGCAAAGGTGTATGCATCGGAAGATGAGGCTTCACTTTTGAAAAGCGCGTCAAAAAACTGTTCAAAAGGCTGCGGACGTCCCTGCGAAATTGTGCCTGATGTACTCCTTAAGGATGATGAGACGGTAACTCTTTGCGATATTACAATAAAAGCAATTAAGACACCGGGACATACGGAAGGCGGAATGAGTTATTACATAGAAGAAGCAGGATTCCTGATTTCCGGCGATACATTGTTTAGCGGCTCCGTGGGAAGAACAGATTTACCTACAGGCTCCATGAGTACATTAATAAGAAGTATTAAGGATAAACTTATGGTATTGCCTGATGATACCAAAGTCTATCCGGGACATGGGGATTCCACAACAATTTTCGGTGAAAGGAATTACAATCCGTTTTTATAAAAAAGTATGAGTACATTAATAGTTTCTGTTAATAAAGAAGGCTTTGATTATGATATTCATTCATTGGTGAAGGCCTTTTACCCGGAGGCAGATGTTAAAGTAATGCCCTGGGAAATAGAAGATAGTTCAGAGGATAATCTTCCGGATATTCAGATTAAGTTCGAAGAAGGTTCTATATTCTTTTCTATATTAAATGACAATTTCGATTCATTAAAAGTTAATTATGATGATAAATATGACAGAAGTGTCATTAAAAACATTCTTAAGCGACTTATATATACGGGCTTAAGTTCCTATACAAATAAGGAACTGCCATGGGGAACCCTTACGGGAATCAGACCGACCAAAATAGCTATGACTTTGTTGGCGGAGGGTTCCGCGGAAGATGAGATTCGTACATACATGAAAGAAGTGTATCTTCTTAGCAATGATAAATTGGATTTGGCCATTGATATTGCCAAAAGAGAAAAGGCATTGCTTGATACAATTCATTATAAAGACGGATACAGTATTTATATAGGTATTCCGTTTTGCCCGACAACATGTTTATACTGTTCTTTCACGTCATATCCGATTTGTTCCTATAAAAAGCGTATAAACGAATATCTTGAGGCTGTATTTAAGGAAATAGATTTTATTGCGGATTTTTATAAGGATAAGATACTTGATACAATTTATGTAGGCGGAGGAACACCTACAACGCTTGAAGCAGATGAACTTGAACTGCTGCTTAATAAGATAACGACAACTCTTGACCTTAGTAATCTAAAAGAGTTTACGGTTGAAGCAGGACGTGCCGACAGTATTACGGAAGATAAGTTAAGGGTTCTAAAGAAATACAATGTTGACAGAATTTCTGTAAATCCTCAGACCATGAATCAGAAGACCCTTGATTTTATCGGAAGAAAGCATACGGTGGAACAGGTAAAAGAAGCTTATAAGCTGGCGAAGGAAATAGGTATTCCGAACATTAATATGGATATTATCTTAGGTTTGCCGGGAGAAGATGCACCTGAGGTAAAGTACACTATTGATGAAATCAAAAAACTTAACCCTGACAGCCTTACGGTTCATTCTCTTGCGATTAAACGAGCATCAAGATTATCGGAATGGATAAAAGAGAACGGATTATCCGCTTTGAACAACACGGATGAAACTATGGAAATCGCAAGATTGGGAGCTGCCGATATGGAAATGGTTCCGTACTATCTGTACAGACAAAAGAACATGTCGGGTAATTTCGAAAATGTTGGTTATGCCAAAGAAGGTAAATTCGGAATCTACAACATACTCATAATGGAGGAGGTTCAAACCATAGTGGCATTGGGTGCAGGTTCGGTTACGAAAAGGGTATTTGAAGACGGCAGAATTGAACGCTGCGACAATGTGAAGGATGTGAGCCTTTATATTGAAAAAATAGATGAAATGATTGAACGAAAGAGACAATTGTTAAAGGATTAGTGTAAGAATTAAGAAAAGCGGGGAATGATATGAATACGGACTTACGAATTACAAAATTACAAAAATTTGTTGTGGCGGATGAGGATAAATGCGTAGGCTGTAAAGCCTGTGAACTTGCCTGCTATTTTGCTCACAGCAGAATTGAAAGGAACGCCGGACTTACTGTCGGTACTGTCAGCTCACCGGTAATGCCAAGACTTTTCGTGACCAAGGACGGCAATAAAAGCATGCCTGTTCAATGTCGCCATTGTGAAGATGCACCTTGCCTTAACGTGTGCGAGTACGGCGCAATAGAAAGGACCGAAGACGGAATAATTATCAATACGGAAAAATGTTCCGGTTGTAAGGAATGTATAATGGCATGTCCTTTCGGTGCAATAGAGTTATACCCTATGTATGAGGATGGCGATTCAATAGATAAGCTTGATACCGAGGAGGTTCGTATGGCTGCGTACAAATGTGATTTATGCATGGACAGACCGGAGGGTCCCATGTGTGTGCAGGTATGTCCCAACCAGGCATTACGTGTTGTTACGATTGAGGACGATACCGACGAAAAGCTTAAAAAGGCAGCAATAAATTCATATAAGACCAAAGGCTTTAAGGTATAAAGCATATAGACTGATAATAAGCAATTTACAGTAATTAGTAAGGGGAAAATTATGGATTACATTAAAATCGATGAAAGAATTTGTACCGGATGCCGTGAATGTGCAAAGGTATGTCCAACAGGCGCAATAACCGGACTTGATGGCAAAACGCAGTCAATAGATACGGAAAAATGTATCAAGTGTGGAAAATGTGTTCAAAAATGTAAAGGTTATATTACAGATTTCCGCGAAAATACAGAACTTTATAATGAGATAAAGGAAGAAAGACATATTCCTAAAGAAATCAGGGAACCCTTGTTTGCTGCTTATAATGTATGCCGTGTGGAACAGGTGATTGCAGCTCTTAAAAATCCTGATGTATTTACAATGGTTCAGTGTGCGCCGGCAGTAAGAGTCGCAATAGCCGAGGAATTCGGACACAGATTTGGAACTCTTAGTGACGGTAAACTTGCTGCTGTATTGAAGGCTCTTAACTTTGATAGGGTATATGACACGGACTTTACAGCTGATTTAACTATTATGGAGGAAGGCTCCGAACTGATTAAGCGTGTTACGCAAGGCGGCGTACTTCCTATGTTTACATCCTGTTGTCCGGCATGGGTTCAGTATATCGAGAAGAACCGTCCCAATCTTACAGATCATTTATCATCCTGCAAGAGCCCTCAACAGATGATGGGCGCAGTTATGAAAACATACGGAGCTCAGATTGACGGTCTTGATCCGGAAAAAATATATACGGTATCAATTATGCCATGTACGGCAAAGGCTTTTGAAAGCGACAGGGAAGAGATGTATTCTTCGGGGTATAAGGATGTTGACTGTGTTCTTACCACAAGAGAATTGGCATATTTGATTAAAACAATGGGTGTTGATTTTGACGGTTTGACAGAAGATAAATATGATGCTCCTTTAGGCAACTTTACGGGTGCAGGAGTAATATTCGGAGCAACCGGCGGCGTTATGGAGGCTGCAATCAGAACAGGATATGAATTAATTACCGGCAATCCGGTTGATGATATTGATATTACTGCAGTCCGAAGTGATAACGGAATTCGCAAAGCAGAACTTCAGTGCGGTGATATTAAGCTTAAGGTAGGAGTAGTAACGGGATTAAAGGATATTGACTTGTTGCTTGATGCGGTTGAAGGAGGATTTTCGGACCTTGATTTTATCGAAGTAATGACCTGCCCAACAGGATGTGTTTCAGGAGGCGGTCAGCCTAAAGTTCTGGTAGACACAATGCTGGATAAAGCATATAGCAACAGGCGTGAAGCTATATTTAAATACGATAGTGAATTGCCAATCAGAAAATCCCATGAGAATCCGGCAATCAAAAAAATATATGATGAATTCCTTGAAAAACCTCTTATGGAAAAATCCCATGAGCTCCTTCATACAACCTATCGCGGAGCTTCTACTTACGGAAAGGGGGAGAATGATTAATGGCAATAAAAGAGATTCAGACAACCTGTGCGTACTGTGCAAGCGGATGCCAGATAGGCTTTGTTGTCGATACAGATAATAATAAAATTATTGAAGCTAAAGCACTTGACGGAAGAACAAACGAAGGTAAGTTGTGTCTTAAGGGATTCTATGGTTGGGATTATCTTAACGATCCGCAGATAATAACAAAGCGAATTCATAAGCCTATGATTCGTAAGTTCGGAAAGAACAGTCCCCTTGTTCCGGTATCCTGGGATGAAGCCATTGAATTCGTAGCAGATAATTTAAATAAGATAAAGGAAGAGTACGGACCTGATTCCATCATGTGTACGGCTTCCGCAAGAGGCCCCGGAAACGAGGCCGGGTATCTTATGCAGAAGTTCACCCGTGCCTGCATAGGAACGAACAATATAGATCATTGTGCAAGAGTCTGTCATGCTGCTTCGGTAAGCGGATGTCAGGCTTCAATAGGTGAAGGTGCCATGAGCCTTGGTGTTCCCGAAATAGAGAATGCAAAGGTGATATTCAATATCGGATATAATGCGGCAGTATCACATCCTATAGTGGCAAGACGAATTGTAAAAGCTAAAGAAAAGGGATGTAAGATAATCTGTATAGATCCAAGAGTAACGGAAACTGCCAGAATATCAGATATCCATCTTCAACTTAAGGGCGGAACAAACCTTGCTCTTATGAATGCAATTGCAAATGTGATTGTAAAGGAGAATCTCATTGATAGGGAGTTTATAAGACTTCATACCAAGGGCTTTGACGAATATATTAAGGTAATTGATAAGTATACTCCCGAATATGCGGAAAAAATCACAGGAGTTCCTGCCAAACTTATTAAGGAAGCGGCTATACTTTATGCCAAATCAGATCATTCAGTTATTCTCTGGGGTATGGGCATTACTCAGTTTAAGCAAGGTGTATCGGTTGTTGAAAGCTGCTGCAATATAGCTATGATGACCGGTAATTTCGGACGTGAATCAACGGGCGTCGGCCCTGTCAGAGGTCAGAATAATGTTCAGGGAACCTGTGATATGGGGGACCTTCCCAACATGTATCCGGGATATCAGAGCGTAACCGATCCTGAGATTCAAAAGAAATTTGAAAATGCCTGGGGTGTGAAACTTTCGAATAAGGTCGGAATTCAGATGACCAGGGTTCCGGAATATGTACTTCTTGACGAGCATAAGGATGAGAGAATACATGCCTATTATGTAATGGGAGAAGATCCTGCTCAGTCGGATTCAAATCTTGCCGAGATGAGAGAAACGCTTAGCAACATTGATTTTGTTGTGGTTCAGGATTGCTTTTTTAACAAGACGGCGACCTTTGCGGATGCAATTTTCCCGGCTACCACATGGGGAGAGGCCGAAGGTGTATATACCTCATGCGACAGAGCTTTCCAACGTGTCAGGAAGGTGCTCGAGCCTGTTGGCGAGGAAAAAACAGACATTGAAATTATTCAGGCACTTTCGAACAAAATGGGCTATCCTATGAATTATGCTTCACCTAAGGACGTATGGGACGAAATGATTGGACTGTGTCCTAAATTTGCCGGTGCAACCTATGAGAAGATGGAAAAACTCGGAGGAGTTCAGTGGCCTTGTTATGATAAGGATATGTCTGATAAGGGTACACCCTTCCTTCACAAGGACGGTATATTCGCACATCCGGACGGTAAGGGTGTGTTTATAGGTGTTGAATACGAAGAGGTATACGAGAAAGAAGATGATGATTATCCCTTCTCATTATGTACGGTAAGAGAGGTTGGCCATTATTCTTCAAGAACCATGACGGGAAATTGCAGAACCTTAAGAAACTTAGAAGATGAGCCCGGATGGGTTGAAATGAATCCGGAGGATTGCAAACGTCTTGGAATTAAAAGAGGCGAACTCGTTCATATTATTTCAAAACGCGGAGACTGCATGAGCAGATGTAATCCTACGGAACGAGTAGAGCCGGGAGCTTCGTACATGACTTATCAGTGGTGGGTAGGTGCCTGCAATGAGCTGACTATCGGAAAACTTGATATGCAGAGTCGAACACCGGAGTATAAGTATTGTGCCTGTCGTATTGAAAGAATTGCCAATCAGGAAAGGGCAGAGGCTCAAATCGGTCAGATGTATGAGTCAATAAGAGCACAGATGGGTCTTAAGAATTATACAAAAGAGCAGCTTAACGTACATTATCACAAGGAGATAAAGTAGATATGAATAAATATATAAAAGGCAATCCGGACAAATGTATAGGCTGCAGAACCTGCATGATAAGCTGCGTGGTAGCGCATGAAGGCAACGGTATATTTCATATGGACCCGGATGCATATTCTTTTAATCCCAAACTTCATATGGTAAAAACCAAAGAAGTATCAATACCGATACAATGTAAGCATTGTGAGGACCCCGCCTGTATGGCGGCCTGCCCTAACGGTTGTATATCTTTTAAGGATGATATTGTATATCTTGATACAACCGATTGTATCGGCTGTAAGGCTTGTATGGCGGCCTGCCCCTATGGAGCAATAGACATGGTTATAGACAGAGATTGTATCCAGAAAGATGGTGCCGAAAGATTAGTGGCGAATAAATGTGATTTATGCATTAATGTTCCCGGTGGTCCCGCCTGTGTATCACATTGTCCTACGGATGCACTTAAACTGGTAACGGACGAAGAACTTTCGACAGGGCTCGCGGATAGACGAAAAAATGCCGTTAAATCCAATGTTAAATCAAAAAGCGCAGGAAAAAATACAAATAGATAAACGGAGCATTAATGAATTCTAAGATTGATAAACTGGCTGCGGCTATACTTGTAGGCGGTAAGTCCACCAGAATGGGAGTAGATAAGGCTACGCTTAAAATTCTCTCAAAATCAGGTGAAATTACTTTTGCCCGGAAACTTGCCGATGAGATGGAAGAATTTGATGAAAAATATCTGTCGATTAACAGTTCATCCCGGTGCCGGCTTGAGAATTTTATCAGCATTCCGGATATAGTGCAGGATATCGGCCCTTTGGGCGGGATATACGCAGTTTTGTCCCAAAGTAAAAAGGATTATGTGCTTTTTGCAGCCTGCGATATGCCAAAACTTTCAAAGGAAGCAATAATGCATCTTGTTAACAGCTGGAACGGTGAGGATATGTGTATTGCATTCACAAAGACCGGGAGGCATCCGCTTTTTGGAATATATGGTAAAACGTGTATTCCCAAAATAAAGGAACTTATCGATGGCAAAAGCTATAAACCGATACTCTTAATGGAGTGCGTGAATTCTAAGCTTGTTGATATGTCGGAGTATGAAGAGTGCTTAATAAATATCAATACGGTAGATGATTATAAAAAGTTTATGGGGGAACCTTCCTGCTGAAGGAGATCTTAAATTGGATAAAAAGAAAATAAGTTTGACTTCTTTGATTTTTATGGCAATTTGCTGTGACCTTGCCATCATGTCAAAGAAACTGATATCACCTTTGGCCAATATGGTTACGGAATTTTTGCATATTCCGGGAGGGATTTCCACTACATTTGCACTTATGTTTATTATTATCGGTGCTAATTTGTGTGAATTCGTAGGATGCGCTACCTTGATGTGTTTCGTACAAAGTATGATAGCAATTATAAGCGGTCACACCGGCAGTATGGGAATGATGGTAATTGTTTCCTATGTAGTTCCGGGAATTGTGATTGACCTGCTGATGCTTTGTCTAAAGCCTTTTGTGAAAAAAAGAACTGCTAAAGCCGTTGCTTTAACGAATGCATTGTCGGGAGTGTCGGCCGCGGTGTGCGCCAACTGCATTACCTTTAGAATTTCGGGAATTCCGTTGCTGATATACCTGCTTGTGGCATTTACATCAGGCTGTATATTTGGAGCGGTGGCATCAATTATTATTAAGAGAATTTATAGAAGCTGTCATCTCGGGCATGACAAAGAAGCGTAAGCTTGTATTTCTGCGCCAGGGCAACAGCTTTTTGCGTAGGCATTGATTTACTTATTAGAATCGGTATGCCGGCATTGATTATTTTGGTAACAAGATCATAGGGAACGCGTCCGCTTGTAAAAAGCATGCAATCCGAAAGATTGATGTTGTTTATCAGAGCATAGCCGATTGCCTTATCAACCGCGTTGTGACGTCCCATATCCTCAAGGGCAATTAACAGTTTATTTTTGTTTGCAAGAAAACAGCTGTGGGTACATGAGGTGGCTTTATGAAAAGGCATATCCTCAGAAAAAATATTAATAAGCTCGTATATTTTTGTGTAATCATAAGTGATCGGATTTATGGGATGAAGGGAAGTATCCTCTTTGATATTGTCTGAATAATCGGATGAAACGACAAAAATATCACCTTTTTTTTCATCAACCGTAACGGAAACGATATCGGCATAGTCATTTATTTGGTTCATATTGTAAAGTAAGCCGACAACAAGTTCACAAAGCATTTCGGGAAGACAATTTACTTTTACAATAAATTTATTGTTAAGATATATGTTCAGAACAGATTCTTCTATCAGCGATACTTTCGTTATGCAGGAAGTACCGTCTGACTTTATTATTTCCACAGGCTCGGATTTAATTAAGTTGGTTATGTTTGAAGATGCTTTTATCATAATAATATTTTATACCCGATTAAGAGACATTCATCAACTAAAACTCATTGCTTCTTAACTCAAAGGGTGAGCCGTAAACTTGACATTTTTAGGATACAAAAATACAATATCTTTAATTTAGAAACATATAATTATCATGTAACGTTGTAACAACAGAAAGGAAGAGGAATTTTTGGACTCGGATAGTATAACCCAGTTAATTATTATTTTAGGATTAGTAGTGCTTTCGGCATTCTTTTCGTCAGCAGAAACGGCACTTACCACAGTTAATAAAGTAACTTTAAAAACCCTTGCCGATGAAGGCGATAAGCGCGCGGGAAGAACTCTTAACGTATTGGAAAAGTACGGCAAGATGTTAAGCGCAATTCTTATAGGAAACAATATTGTTAATATTGCGGCTTCATCCCTTGCCACGACCTTCGCACTTAAAATAAGCGTACCGGTTGGAATCGCAACGGGAGTTTTAACGGTAGTGATTTTGATTTTTTCGGAGATTGTACCTAAAAACATATCGGCCGTTAAGTCCGAGAAAATAGCTCTTGCTTTTTCGGGGGTTATCAATGCAATTATGATTGTGCTTACTCCCGTTATTTTCATAGTAGACAGTATCTCAAAAGGTCTTATGATGCTTCTGGGCGTTGATCCTAATGCATCTACTCTTATTTCTGAAAACGAACTTCGTACATATGTGGATGTTTCACATGAAGGCGGAGCCATCGAAACCGAAGAAAAGCAGATGATTATCAATGTGTTTGATTTCGGTGATGCCGAGGCCAAAGATATCATGATTCCCCGTGTTGATATGGTGACTATTTCAAAGGATGCTACCTTTGAAGATGTATCGGCCGTATTCAAGGAGCATATGTATACCAGACTTCCCGTATATGAGGAAGAAAAGGATAACATTATAGGTCTTATCAATATAAAGGATTTTATAAAACTTGATTTTGATAATCCCCATGATTTTTCGGTAGAAAAGCTTTTAAGAAAGCCCTTCTACACTTTGGAACATAAGATGACTTCCGATTTGCTTCAGGAGATGAGACGTTCACACGATAATATGTCCTTTGTATTAAATGAGTACGGTTCCTGCGTCGGAATGGTTACATTGGAAGATCTTCTTGAGGAAATCGTCGGTGAGATTCGTGATGAGTATGATGATGCCGAAGAAGAGAATATCCAGAAGATGGAAGAAAACACATACCTTATCGAAGGCAGTATGAAGCTCGACGATATAAATGATGAGCTGGGAACAGAACTGTTTTCGGAGGATTACGATTCAATCGGAGGACTGGTAATCGAGCAACTTGAGGATACGTTGCCGGAGGACGGAACAGTGGTAACGGTAGGAAACGTAGTGCTTAAGGTTTCAGGTGTTTCGCAAAACAGAATTCAGAAGGTTATTATGGAAATTAAACCTGAGGAATCTGAAGAAGAAAAGGAGCAATAAGTCTTTTATTTGTAGGTTTGTTGTGGTATAATTGCACCCGTGCATTACTGTAAAAGTGCCATAAGGCACTTTTGCTATGTCTAAAGGAGATTAATTAATTATGAAAAAGAGTACTTCCATTATCACTCTGATAGTTTTGGTGGCTCTGCTTGCAGTATTCGGAATTACTGCTACTACCGGATTTACCGGAAACGGTGGTGCAGCCAAGGACATCCCTTTGGGTCTTGACCTTGAAGGCGGTGTATCTATTACATATCAGGTAGTCGGTGAGGAATCACCCAGCGCAGAAGATATGTCCGATACTATCTACAAGCTTCAGCAGAGAGTAGAAAATTACAGTACGGAATCTGTTGTTTATAAAGAAGGCGATGACAGAATTAACATCGAAATCCCCGGTGTATCTGATGCTACAGCTATTCTTAATGATTTAGGAAAGCCCGGTTCTTTATATTTCATTAGAGAAACCGATGCATCCGGTAATATAAACTATGCGTACACAATTTTGGATGACGGCAGTTTCGGATATGTTCTTGCAAAGGATATTGACGAGCTTATTGCCACAGGCGAAACAGTATTGAACGGTACTGATGTTAAGTCGGCAAGAGCTGCTACAATTCAGGATCAGATGACCAAGAATAACGAGTTTATCGTTTCTTTGGAAATGACCGAAGAAGGAACAAAGAAGTTCGCTGATGCTACTGCAAAGGCTTATGCGGCAGGCGAGACAATTGCCATTTATTATGACGGACAGATTGTTTCTGCTCCTAACGTTAAGGCAGTTATTTCTGACGGTCAGGCACAGATTAGCGGAAACTTCACTGCAGATGATGCTAATGAGCTTGCATCTACAATCCGTATCGGTGGACTTAAGGTAGAACTTGAACAGTTACACTCTAAGGTAGTCGGAGCTCAGCTTGGTTCCGAAGCCATTTCAACTTCAATTAAGGCCGCTATCATCGGATTTATTGTGATAGTACTTTTCATGATTATTGTATACAGATTGGCAGGTTTTGCAGCGAGCCTTGCATTGGCTTTATATGTAGAACTTATTGTTATTTTACTTGATGCATTCGAGATTACGTTAACGCTTCCAGGTATTGCAGGTATCATCCTTTCAATCGGTATGGCGGTTGATGCGAATGTTATCATTTTCGCTCGTATCAGAGAAGAAATTGCAGTGGGTAAGACAGTTACATCCGCTGTTGACATAGGCTTTAAGAAAGCTCTTTCAGCTATTGTGGACGGTAATATTACAACACTTATCGCAGCCGCTGTATTGGGCGTTTTAGGTTCGGGAACAATCAAAGGATTTGCTTCAACACTTGCACTTGGTATTATCCTTTCAATGTTCACGGCTTTGGTTATCACAAAGCTTATTATGAAGGCGTTCCTTGCACTTGGTGCTAAGAGCGAAAAGTTATACGGCGTTGCCAAGACTCCCAAGAAAGTTAATTTCCTTGGCAAGAAGACAGTATTTATTGCCTGCTCCCTTGCAGTTATAATAGCAGGATTCGTATTTATGGGAATTCATGCAGGTAAGGGTGAGAATGCATTAAACTACAGCCTTGATTTTGTAGGCGGTACTTCTACGGAAGTTACTCTTACATCGGATATGTCAATTCAGGATATTGATGCTACCATCGTTCCTGTTATTGAAGCCGTTACAGGTGACGGAAATGTTATGTCACAGAAGATTGACGGAACTACAGATGTAGTATTTAAGACAAGATCTTTAACAAATGAAGAATCCGAAAAGTTGTCGGCAGACTTATCTTCACAGTTCGGAGCTACAATTAAGAGTTCGGAGACAATCAGTTCAACAATTTCTTCCGAGATGAAGACAGATGCGATACTTGCAGTGGTAGTTGCTTCAGTATTTATGCTTATCTATATCTGGTTCAGATTTAAGGATGTAAGATTCGGTTGTTCTTCAGTACTTGCACTTGTACATGACGTTCTTGTTGTACTTGCATTCTACGCAATCGCAAGAGTATCGGTTGGTAGTACATTCATTGCATGTATGCTTACGATAGTAGGTTACTCAATCAATGCCACAATCGTTATCTTCGTCAGAATTCGTGTGAATAAGGCATTTATGAGCCGTAAGGATTCACTTGAAGATGTTATAAATGATTCAATTGCACAGACACTTTCAAGATCTGTATTTACATCATTAACAACATTTATCATGGTAGCTGCTTTGTATGTACTTGGTGTTTCATCAATTAAGGAATTTGCCCTTCCTCTTATGGTAGGTATTCTTTGCGGTACATATTCATCAATCTGCCTTGCATCTGCTTTCTACATGATCCTTCGTAAGATTGGTAAGAAGGCTGATAAGTAATTTAGTTAAGTATTTAAGGCCTGATGCATCTGCATCAGGCCTTTTTTAGAAAGAGTACGGGTAATGGGTTTAGCCAAATGGATGGTTGCTTCCAAAAAAGCGGATTTCGAAGCAATTTCGACTAAATTTAATATCGATAAGGTAGTTGCCAGAATTATTCGAAACAGGGATGTTATCGGTGATGACGAGATAGAATTATTCCTGTCTGATGATATGAAATATCTTCATGACCCGCATTTGCTAAAAGATCTTGATAAAGCTGTTGATATTCTTAAGAATAAAATTTCGGAAGGTAAAAAAATTCGGGTAATAGGGGATTATGATGTGGACGGTATTTGTTCTACGTATATTCTGCTTAAAGGCTTAAGAACCCTGGGAGCTAATGTGGACACTGTAATTCCCCATAGAATTAAAGACGGTTACGGACTTAATGACAATCTCATTGAGGAAGCGTTTGATGACGGTGTTGACACAATTTTGACCTGCGATAACGGTATAGCGGCATCGTCACAAATTAAACTTGCCGGAGAAAAAGGAATTGATGTTATCATAACCGATCACCATGAGGTACCTTATGATATTGTTGAGGGCAAAAAAGTATACACTTTGCCGGAGGCGCTGGCTGTTGTTGACCCTAAACAGAATGACTGTCCCTATCCTTTTAAATCCATATGCGGAGGCTTTGTAGCATATAAACTTATTACGGTACTTCTTGATGATAAGTACCCGCAGGTTATGGAAGAACTTATATCTTTTGCGACGCTGGCTACGGTATGCGATGTGATGGAACTTAAGGACGAAAACAGAATACTTGTCAAAAACGGTCTTAAAAAAATGGCAGAGTGTTCAAATTACGGACTTAAGGCCCTCCTTATTGTAAACGGTCTTGAAGATAAGAAATTAACAAATTATCACCTGGGGTTTGTTATAGGACCATGCCTTAATGCTACGGGAAGACTGGATACGGCAAAAAGAGCGCTGGAATTGTTCGATGCCCCCACATTCCGGGAAGCATCCCTTATAGCATCGGAACTTAAAGAACTTAATGAATCCCGTAAGAAGATGACGGAAGACGGGGTTAAGGAAGCCCTGGAAAAGGTTAACGGATCATCTATGGAAAACGACAGGGTTTTGGTGATTTATTTGCCTGATACACATGAATCTTTGGCAGGTATTATAGCAGGAAGGGTTAAAGAAAAGTTTAATAAACCCACCCTTGTACTTACTAAAGCCGAGGACGGTGTAAAGGGTTCCGGAAGATCCATAGAAGCATACGATATGTTCGAAGAATTAAGTAAAGTTAAAGAACTGTTTACCAAATTCGGCGGACATAAGATGGCGGCAGGTATATCCCTTAAAGATGAGGCCCAAATTGAAGAATTGAGAATTAGGCTTAACGGCGGCTGTACATTAACGGAAGATGATTTAACAAAAAAGATACATATTGATGTGCCTATGCCGCTTTCGTATATAACTAACAGCTTTATAAGGGAACTTGATGTGCTTGAACCCTTCGGAACGGGCAATCCCAAACCTGTTTTTGCCACGAAGAACATATCGTTGATTTCTTACATCAAAATGGGAAAGAATAAGAATGTGGGAAAACTCCGCGTACGTGACGAAAACGGCCGGGAGTTTGAAATGATTCATTTTGGGGATCTTGATGACTTTGAAAGCTTTATTACGGATAAATTCGGAAATGAAGCATTCGAAAGATTGTCTGCGGGAAGACTTAGTACATCCGAAATGACAATCAGTATAGTATATTATCCTGAAATAAATGAATTCAGGGGTAACGAAAACATTCAGATTATTATGAATTATTATGATGTGTAAATGGGAATGCATGAAAGCCTAAAGGATTTCATGCGTGGGAGGTAATTATGATTGCAACAGTAACGCTAAATCCGGCCGTAGATAAGACACTTAAAACATCGGGAGTTGTGCTTGGTGCGGTTAATCGAATGGATGAAGTCAGTAATATAGCAGGCGGCAAAGGTATAAACGTAACTAAGGTGCTGCGTAAATATGGCGCGGAAGTGGCAACTTTCGGGTTCCTTGGAGGTTATTCCGGAAACTTTATTAAGGAGGCCGTTTGGAAAATGGGAGCCCGTGATAAGTTTACGCAGGTTATGGGTGAAACACGTACATCAATAAATGTTATAGGCGAAGACGGATATGTTACGGAACTGCTTGAGCCGGGACCTAATATTACACAGGATGAACTTGATTCATTTACAGATACCTTTAAGGAAGGTATTAAAGAATGTGATGTGATTGTTCTTTCGGGCTCGGTACCAATCGGTGTGCCTTCTTCAATATATGCGGATTTAATCAGCTATGCCAATGCCCTTGATAAGAAGGTGCTGCTTGATTCCTCCGGGGATTATTTAAAAAAGGGTATGTATGCCCGCCCGTATATGATGAAACCCAATCTTAAAGAACTTGAAGCGCTTCTTGGACGAAGAATTCAGGGAATGCAGGAAGTGGCCGAGGCAGCTTCCATGATAGTAGAGTGGGGAGTGCCAAATGTCCTTGTTTCTATGGGGGCAAAGGGTATACTTTATGCTCTTGACAGTGATGATAAGATTAAGGTTTATTATTGCCCTGCACCAAGCGTTAATCCGGTTAATACGGTAGGCTCGGGGGACAGCGCGGTTGCGGCTTTTGCATTATCCATGACAGAAGGGCTTAGTCCGGAGGATACGTTAAAACGCTGTGTTGCGGTATCTGTTGCCAATACCCTTACGATTGAAAATGGTGTAATAGACCTTGATAAAGTTAAAGAAATAGAAGCACAGTTAAATGTAAGCACTCTTAATTAACAGTGATAAATTGAAAAGCACCGGCGAATGCCGGTGCTTTTCTTGAACTTCTTATGAGGGGGGAGATAGCGTTTCAACTATCACTATAATCAATATAAAGTATAAATGTGTCCAATATGTGTTCTTTTTCTTAAATATGGATAAATAAGTCATAAAATATGATAAAATATATATTGCGGTTTTGCGCTCGGAATGGAGACAATATGATTAAAATAACTGATTTACTTTCAAAGATTGATTATGAAATAATCCTCGGTTCACTTAAGTGTGAAGTATCGGATGTTGTAATAGATTCCCGCAAAGTGACTCCGGGGGCAATGTTTATATGCATAAGCGGATACAAGGTTGACGGTCATTCTTTTGCCAAAGACGTAATTGATAAAGGTGCTTCGGCATTAATTATCGAGAAAAATCTTGATGATGATGCCATGGATGAAGCAAGGAAGAAGGGCGTAACCCTTATTAAAGTTGATGATTCAAGATATGCCATGGCTTTTGTTTCGGCAGCTTTTTACGGTAATCCGGCAGATAAACTTAAGGTAATCGGAATTACCGGAACAAAGGGAAAGACAACAACTACGTATCTTGTTAAATCCATATTGGAAAATGCCGGGTACAAGGTCGGACTTATAGGAACAATAGAAACGATTATAGGGGATAAACATATACCCGCAAGCAATACTACGCCGGAATCATTTGTATTGCAGGGATATTTTAAACAGATGCTGGATGAAGGCATTCAGATTGTTGTAATGGAAGTGGCGTCCCAGGGACTTAAATTGCACAGAACCCAGGGATTTACATTTGAACTCGGAATATTTACCAATCTTGAACCTGATCATATCGGGCCTAATGAACATGCAACATTTGAAGAATATATTGAATGTAAGGGAAGATTGTTTAAACAGTGTAAACTCGGCATTGTAAATGCCGATGACGAAAATTTACTTAAGGTTATTGCAGGTCATACCTGTAATCTCGAAACATACGGATTCCATGAAAATGCAGACCTTAGCGCCAAAAATCTTAAGCTGGTGCATAAGGTGGGCGAACTGGGAATAGAATTTGATGTATGCGGCGATTTGAATTTCCATGTGGCTGTGCCTACTCCCGGAACCTTCAGTGTATATAATGCCCTTACGGCAATTGCAATTTGTAAACATTTTGATGTTGATGTAAACACCATAAAGGCGGCCCTTCTTAAGGCAAAGGTTAAAGGCCGTATAGAAATGGTGCCAACACCTTATCCTTTTACATTACTGATTGACTATGCCCATAATGCCATGGCACTTGAAAGCATATTAAGTACGTTAAAACAGTATGAACCCAACAGACTAATATGTCTTTTCGGATGCGGCGGTAACAGGGCTAAGGATAGAAGATACGGAATGGGTGAAGTATCGGGCAAACTTGCAGACCTTACGATTATTACATCGGATAATCCCCGTGATGAAGACCCACAGGCAATTATTAATGATATAAAAGAAGGCATCGGCAGAACAAATGGCAAATTCGTTGAAATAATTGATAGAAAAGATGCCATAAGATATGCTATCGAACACGGTAAAAAACACGATATTATTGTCCTTGCCGGTAAAGGCCATGAAGACTATCAGGAAATAAAGGGCGTTAAATACCCCATGGATGAACGTGTAATTATTAAAGAAATTTTGGAAGAGTAAAGAATATATGCTTTATGCGAATGTGATAATTGATATATCACACGAAAAAGTCGATAAAACATTTCAATATATTGTTCCCGAACAATTTGAAGAGAACATTAAAGTGGGAGACTGCGTTAATGTTCCTTTTGGTCGCGGTGACAGGGTTCGTTTAGGTTATGTTGTTTTGCTTACGAATCAAAACGAATTCCCTGTTGATAAAATGAAGAAGATTCTTGAGATTTCCAAGAATGAGACGGGAATTGAAGCGGATGCGGTAAAACTTGCCTGCTGGATTAAAGAAAATTACGGTTCCACAATGATTGCCGCGCTTCGTACGGTGCTTCCGGCCAAAAAGGTCGTGAAGATGAAAGAGAAAAAGAAACTTGTCCGGAAACTTGGCCCGGAAGAGATTATGTCTTTGTACGGGGAATGTGTTCGTAAAAATCAGGTGGCCAAAGCCCGTGTTCTTAAGGAACTTATGCAGGAAGATATTCTTCCCTATGACTTGGTTACGGGCAAATTAAATGTTTCGGGCAGTACATTAAATTCCCTTGAGAATGCCGGAATTATTTCAATCGAAAAAGAACTTTATTACAGAAATCCCGTAAGAGCTTATCAGCCTGAGGATGAAAGAATTAAACTGTCTTTGCAACAGCAGGAAATAGTAAATAATATTTCGGATAATCCGGGACGACATCTTATTTACGGTATTACGGGTTCCGGTAAAACTCAGGTATATATCGAATTGATAGAAAGGGCGGTTAAAGAAGGAAAACAGTGTATTATGCTGATTCCCGAAATCGCACTTACATATCAGACGTTAATGCGTTTTTATAAAAGGTTCGGTGACAGAGTTTCGGTAATTAATTCAACATTGTCTCCGGGAGAAAGATATGATCAGTGTCAAAGGGCTCAAAAGGGTGAAATTGATGTAATTATAGGCCCTCGTTCCGCATTATTTGTTCCATTCCCGAATCTTGGCATGGTAATAATTGATGAAGAACACGAAAACAGCTATATATCGGAGCAGACACCGAAGTATCATGCAAGGGAGACTGCCGAGAAGTTATGTGAGATTAAAGGCGCCACACTTGTACTTGGATCTGCAACGCCTTCAATAGATGCCTATTACCTGGCAACGAAGGATTATTATACACTTCACAGACTTAAATGCCGTCTTACGGGTGGAACCCTTTCAAAGACGCAGATAGTGGATTTAAGAGAAGAACTGCGGGATGGAAACAAGTCTATTTTTTCCCGGACATTGCAGGATGCCATCAAAGACAGACTGGAAAAGAAAGAGCAGATTATGCTGTTTCTTAACAGAAGAGGTTATTCGGGGTTTATCAGTTGCAGAGCCTGCGGATATGTTGTTAAATGTCCACATTGTGATGTGTCTTTGGCAAAGCATAAGGGCGGCAAATTAATATGTCATTATTGCGGATATGAGACTTATGATATAAAGCAATGTCCGGAATGCGGCTCTAAATATATATCTTCCTTTAAGGCAGGAACTCAACAGATTGAAGAAACAATTAACAAAATGTATCCTGCCTCCCGGGTCCTTAGAATGGATGCGGATACAACAAGGACGAAGGACAGTTACGAAAAAATATTAAGTCAGTTCAAAGAAGGAGAAGCCGATATATTAATCGGTACTCAGATGATAGTTAAGGGACACGATTTTCCCAATGTGACACTGGTAGGTATTATTGCTGCGGATTTGTCACTTAACGAGTCCGATTTTAAAAGTTCGGAAAGAACCTTCCAACTATTGACTCAGGCCTGCGGAAGGGCCGGTCGAGGAACAAAAGAAGGACTTAGTATAATTCAGACATACAGGCCGGAACATTATAGTATATCTTTGGCAGCCAAGCAGGATTATGAAGCATTTTATGAAGAAGAACTTTCATATCGTGCGGTGTGCGATTATCCCCCTGTGGGATGCATGATGGAGGTACTTGTAAGTTCACTTGATGAACGAAGAGCCTTAGGGCTTGCAACGGCTCTTAAGAAGAAAATTCCGGAGAGTATTAAGGTTATCGGCCCATCCCCGGCAACTGTATCAAAGGTAAATGATTTCTTTAGGTATAATCTGTATCTGAAGGCTAAAAATAAAGAACTTATAAATAAGGCACGGGATGTCATGGAAGATTATTTAAGAACAGCTCCCTTGGAGTCGGAGACAGTATCCTTTGACATCAAATAATTAGAGTGAATGGAGAAAGAAAATGGCACTTAGAACAATTCGCGAAGAGGGCGACAGAGTACTCGGTAAAGTATGTAAAGAAGTTAGTGAAATAACCGACCGCACATTGGAACTTATTGATGATATGTTTGAAACAATGTACGAGGCTGACGGAGTGGGACTTGCAGCTCCTCAGGTGGGAATATTAAAGAGAATTTTTGTGGTGGATGTTACGGGAGAAGATCCCCTTGTGTTTATTAATCCTCAAATTCTTGAAACAAGCGGGGAACAGACAGGATACGAAGGATGTTTGTCGGTGCCCGGCAAATCGGGCAAAGTGACACGACCAAATTTCGTTAAGGTAAAGGCATACGATGAAGAAATGAACGAGTTTACAATCGAAGCCGAAGAATTCCTGGCAAGGGCTATTATGCACGAAAACGATCATCTTGACGGACATTTGTATGTTGAAAAGGTTGAGGGCGGTCTGATTTCAAATGAAGAACTGGCTGAACTTATGAAAGAAGCAGAGGAAGAAGAATGAAAATAATCTATATGGGAACACCTGATTTTGCGGTTGCTCCCCTGGAAGCATTAATAGATAAAGGCCATCAGATTGTGCTTGTTGTAACACAGCCCGACAGAGAAAAGGGCAGAGGCAAGGAACTTGCAATGAGCCCTGTTAAAGAATGCGCACTTAAGCATGGAATAGAGGTATTTCAGCCGCTTAAGATACGCGAAGAAGAATCTGTTAATTATCTTCGCAGGTATGATGCTGATATATGCGTTGTTGCGGCTTTCGGTCAGATAGTTTCGGAAGAAATTCTTAATATGCCCAAATACGGATGTGTGAATATTCATGCTTCATTACTTCCCAAATACAGAGGTGCGGCACCGATTCAATGGGCAATTCTTAACGGTGAAAAGGTTACGGGCGTTACCATCCAGCAGATGGCAAAGGGTATAGATACCGGTGATATACTTTATCAAAAGGAGATTCCGATTACGCAAGAAGATACAGGCGAGAGCATGTTTGATAAACTTATGTATCTTGGAGCCGAAATGATTGTTGAATTTATGCCCCTGCTGGAAAGCGGTAAGATTATTCCCAAACCCCAGGATGAGAGTGAAGCTACACATGTGGGCAAGATATCTAAAGAATTGGGACATATCAGTTGGCAGGACGATGCGGCTAAAATCGAAAGATATGTGCGCGGACTTAATTCGTGGCCATCTGCATATACTATGCTAAACGGGAAGACACTTAAAATATGGAAGTCAAAAGTGACACATATGTCAGAAAAACAGTCTGCAGCGCCCGGAACTATAACTGCGGTTACAAAGGACAGTTTTGAAGTTGCAACCGGAATGGGATGTCTTTGCGTTTATGAAATACAGCTTGAGGGTAAAAAGCGTATGAGTGTTCATGACTTTTTGCTGGGATTTAAGATAGAAGAAGGAACAGTGCTTTCATAGCATGAGGTAATAAAGTGGCGGTTAACGAAAGAGAAATCGTACTTGACAGTTTAATAGAAATTCTTGATAAGAATCAGTTTTCCCATGTGGTTGAAAAGGCGGTATTGGATAAATACGATTACCTTGATTCTAAACAGAAGGCATTCATAAAACGAATGTGTGAAGGGACTATTGAGAAACTTATTCTTATAGATGATGTTATTAATTCATATTCCAAGGTCAAAGTAAACAAGCAAAAACCTGTGATAAGGGGGATTTTGAGATTAAGTGTTTATCAAATCCTTTTTATGGATAAGGTGCCTGACAGCGCGGTTTGTAATGAGGCGGTCAAACTTGCGGGAAAACGCGGTTTTAAATCCCTTGGGGGATTTGTTAACGGAGTGCTTAGAAATATAAGCCGGGATAAGGATAAGATAGATACCGATTCGGATAACATGCCGGAATGGATTAAAAATCACCTTATTGATTCTTACGGTGAAGAAAGAGCCCGGACTATTATTGAAGATATCAATAAGGAGCATCCGGTTACGATAAGAATAAGGGATAATTCCTCGGTAACCGAAGACGATGGCCTTACGGCCGCGGAAGGATACGATGATGTATATCTTTTGCCGAAGGGAATAAGTCCCGCCGATATAAGAGGATATGACGAGGGCCGATTTACGGTTCAGGATGTTGCCAGTATTGAAGCGGTCAAAAAGGCGGAAATAAAAAAGGGAGACCTAGTACTTGATGTTTGCGCCGCCCCCGGCGGGAAGTCGATTCTTGCGTATGATTTGGGAGCAAAGGTAATATCAAGAGATATTTCGGATTATAAGGTTTCGCTGATAGACGAAAATATTAGAAGATGCAAGGTTGATACCTCAACCCGGAATGATTCGTATATTGTTACTCAGGTTTATGATGCAACAATAAAAGATGAATCACTAACTGATAAAGTGGATGTTCTTATAGCTGACCTGCCCTGTTCCGGCCTTGGGGTAATGGGACGAAAATCGGACATTAAGTATAAGACCCGGAAGGAAGATTTGGAAACGCTGCCTGTTTTGCAAAAACAGATAATAGATGTAATTACAGGTTATGTCAAAAAGGGCGGAGTACTTATGTACAGCACCTGTACGATGAATCCGGCGGAGAATGAGGAACAGGTTAAATATATTATTGATAAATATCCGTTTAAGGTTGAATATGAGAAGCAGTTCCTTCCCGGAATTGATAAAACAGACGGATTTTATATAGCAAGATTAAGGAGAATGTAGATGAAAGAGGGTAATTTTAAGGCACTTTTGCCGATTGGGGTTTTTGTAATTCTTTATTTGGGATTGGGAATTTTGTTTGAATATGTGTTAAAAATTCCGATGGGATTTTATTCGGTTCCCGTTGTTGTTATTTTCCTTGTTGCGCTGGTGGTTGCCTGCCTGCAGAATAAGGATCTTAAGTTTGACGACAAACTTGAAATTATGGCAAAGGGTGTGGGCGATAAGAACATCCTTACCATGTTACTTATATTTTTGGCAGCCGGAGTATTTGTAGGGGTTGTGGGAAGAGATTCTGCCGAAAGCGTGGCATACTTTTTACTTTCGGTTATTCCGCCGGAGTATTCGGTACTTGTACTTTTTATAGTAAGTGCATTTGTTTCACTTGCGATGGGAACATCGGTAGGAACAATTACTCTTATTACCCCCATAGCTGTAGCTATTTCAAAGGGCTCGGGATTTGATATGGCGCTTTGTGTCGGTACTGTTGTAGGCGGATCAATGTTCGGTGATAACCTTTCATTTATTTCCGATACTACGATTGCTGCATGTAACGGGCAGGGATGTCAGATGAAGGATAAATTCAAGGAAAATTTCTTCATTGCCCTTCCGGCAGCAATTGTTTCAATGGTTATAATTGCGGTGCTTTCTCTTGGTAAGTATCAGGGCGGAGCACAAATAGGAGAGTATGATCTTATCAAAATCATCCCTTATTTGCTGGTGCTTATCGGCGGTATTGCGGGAATAAATGTTTTTGTTGTTCTGCTTATAGGAATAATCTGCGGAATGATTATTATGCTTGCTACAGGCAGTACTACATTTTTTGACATGTTAGGCAGTATGGGTTCGGGCGTAAGCGGAATGTTCGAAACTTCATTTGTTGCTATTCTGGTAGCTGCCATATGTGCGCTTATTTCCGAATACGGCGGCTTTACGGCACTTCTTAATCTTAACAAGAAATTATTTAAAGGTAAGAAGGCAGGTCAGCTTGGTATCGGAATTTTGGTAGGCGCCATGGATATAGCTACAGCCAATAATACGGTCGCTATTGTTATGGCAAATCCAATTGCAAAGGAAATGGCTGATGAGTACGGAATTTCCTCTAAAAAGACAGCATCTTTACTTGATACATTTTCTTGTATATTCCAGGGAATTATCCCATACGGTGCTCAGGTACTTGTTGCGTTGTCTATTGCAACGGAACTTGGTGCACCCATAAGTGCTTTTGATATTTTGCCGAGATTATGCTATCCTTACATGCTGTTGTTAAGTTCACTGGTATTTATATTCTTTATACCGGATAAAAAGACGGGAAAGTAGAAAGACAGACATATGGTTGATATTAAATCCCTTACATATGACGAGCTTGAGGAGTTTGTTATATCTTTGGGCGAACCTAAATTCAGGGCAAAACAATTATATGAATGGATGCATGTTCATCTGGCACGAAACTATGATGACATGAAAAATATCCCAGCATCATTAAAGAGTAAACTCGTTGATAAGTGTGAATATACATCACTGTCCGTAGCAAGGATGCAGGAGTCGGCAATTGACGGAACAAGAAAGTATCTTTTTGAATTATCGGACGGTAATTTCGTTGAGTCGGTATTTATGCGATATAAGCACGGAAACAGTGTGTGTATTTCAAGTCAGGTGGGATGTCGTATGGGATGTAAGTTTTGCGCATCAACTCTGGACGGACTTGAAAGAAATTTAAAGCCCTCCGAAATGCTTGACCAAATATATGCAATAAGTGCCGATACGAAAGAAAGAGTATCAAATATTGTTGTAATGGGAACAGGCGAACCGCTTGATAATTATGACACGGTTGTCAGATTTGTGGATCTTATCTCAAATGATAAGGGACTTAATATTTCGCAACGTAATATAACTGTTTCAACCTGCGGCCTTGTGCCAATGATAGATAAACTGTCAAAGGAAAAACTACAAATTACGCTTGCTCTATCTTTGCATGCAACTACGGATGATAAGCGAAGAGAACTTATGCCGATAGCAAATAAGTATTCAATCGATGAACTTATTACAGCCTGCAGAAATTACTTTGAAACAACAGGCAGACGAATAAGTTTTGAGTATGCTCTGGTAGAAGGCGTTAACGATACAAAAGAAGATGCAGGTGAATTATCGGATATTGCAAGGCAGGTTTCGGCACATGTAAATCTGATTCCGGTAAATCCGATTAAAGAGCGTGATTACAAGCGTTCTTCAAAGGAGAACATTATTGCATTCAAAAATAAACTTGAAAAAAATGGTATTAATGTTACTATTAGAAGAGAATTGGGGTCAGATATCGATGGCGCTTGCGGACAATTACGTAGAAGATACAAGTCCGAAGGCGCAAATTTTGTGCGTAAAGATATCTGATTTGTTAAGGAGATAATTTTGCAATCTTTTTCCATGACCGATATCGGTCGAAAGAGACAACTTAATCAGGACTATGTTTTTGCATCCGATGAAGGGGTAGGTAAACTCAATAACCTTTTCATAGTTGCGGACGGAATGGGCGGTCACAATGCCGGCGATTTTGCATCAAAATATGCTGTTGAAACAGTAGTACGTGAGATTAAAGGCTCTGTTGAAGCCAAGCCTTTCAGGATTATCGGCAAGGCAGTAAGAATAGCAAACGAACTGATTCGCGAAAGAGCAAAGGAAGATATTAACCTTTACGGAATGGGAACAACAATCGTAATAGCTTCAATCGAGAATCATCAGCTCCAGATTGCTAATGTAGGCGATAGCCGTCTTTATGTTATTAATGATGAGATCCGGCAAATAACCAGAGATCATTCGCTGGTTGAAGAAATGGTAAGAATGGGAGGAATGACTCCCGAAACTGCCAGAAATCATCCGGACAAAAATATAATTACAAGAGCTGTCGGAGCAAGGGATTCCGTGGAAGTGGATTTCTTTACGGAAGACCTAAATCGCGGAGACATAGTACTTATGTGTTCGGACGGATTGACGAACATGCTAAGGGATGAAGAGATAAAACAAATCGTTAACGGTGAGGGCACTTTGGAGGAACGAGCCAAGGCACTCATATTAAAAGCTAACGAAAACGGTGGTAAGGATAATATTGCAGTCGTTTTGATTGATGACTACGCTTAAATAGATTTTGGTGAGTATATGATTAAAATTGGAATGTTAATAGGTGATCGATACGAGATTCTCGAAAAAATCGGTACCGGTGGCATGTCTGATGTTTATAAGGCAAAGGACCATAAACTAAATAGATTCGTTGCTGTTAAAGTACTTAAGCAGGAGTTCTCGGAGAACGCTAACTTTGTATCTAAATTCAGGGTAGAGGCTCAGGCTGCTGCAGGACTTATGCACCCCAATATTGTTAATGTTTACGATGTAGGTCACGAAGATGATATTCATTATATCGTAATGGAACTTGTTGAGGGCATTACCCTTAAAAAGTACATCGAAAAGAAGGCCAGACTATCCGTAAAAGAGGCGATAAGTATTGCCATTCAGGTTAGTATGGGTATTGAGGCAGCACATAACAATCACATTATTCATAGAGATATTAAGCCTCAGAATATTATTATCTCCAAAGAAGGTAAAGTTAAGGTAACAGACTTCGGTATTGCAAAGGCTGCTACTTCAAATACTATTACATCAAACGTTATGGGTTCTGTGCACTATACATCACCGGAACAGGCACGTGGCGGTTACTCCGACGAGAAATCGGATATTTATTCACTTGGTGTTACGTTCTTTGAAATGCTGACGGGACGTGTACCTTTTAACGGTGAAACTACTGTTGCCATTGCCATAAAGCATATTCAGGAACAGCTTCCTTCACCCCGAGATTTTGTGGCAGAGATTCCCGTAAGCGTGGAGCAGATTATATTTAAATGTTGCCAGAAATCCCCGGACAGAAGATATCAGTCTATGGAAGAACTCATTAAGGACTTAAAGTATGCCCTTATGAATCCGGATGAAGATTTCGTTAAACTGGATGAGTTCGATGAGGCAGGAGCAACAAAGGCCGTAGACGAAGCAGATCTTAGCAGAATTAAGAAGCAAAACAGAAATTATGAACCTATAGAAGAAGCTATATCTTTGCGCACCGAGCGTGAGGTTAAAAAAGAAGTTGCCGCTAAGAGCAAAAACAATTCGGCAAAGAATGCAAAGAATCAGGGTAAGAATTCAGGTAAAAATTCGGGTAAGGGAAATCAGAGCAAAAAACCTGTGCATAATACAAAGAAGCCGGTTAAGAAGCAGCCTTCCGTTGCCAAGAAGTTCTACGATGACTATAAGCCCTATGAAGATGAGTACGTACCATATGATGAGTATGATGAGTACACAGAATATGATAATTACGATAATTATGATAATTACGATAACTATGATGATTACGATGATTATGATGATTATCAGAGCATTAACGGTAAAGATCCCAAGATCGAAAAAATCACTACGATTCTTGCGGTTGTGGCCGCAGTTCTTATAGGTCTTATCGTTATTTTCCTTGTGGCAAAGACTCTTGGCGTTTTTGACGCAGAAGATACGGATACGGATACTACTGCCACAAAGACGATGGTATCAATGATTGATGTTGTGGGACAGAATGCCGATGCGGTTAAGAAAGCCCTTATAGATGTGGGACTTACTCCGGAAATAGAGTATGAAGAAAGTGCCGAATTCGCCCAGGGCGTTGTAATGAAATGTTCGGTTGCCCCCGGAGAAGTGGTTGAAGAAGGTACCAATGTAATTCTGACAGTAAGCGCAGGAGAAACAGGCGTCGAAATCCCGGATGTTGTGGGAATGACGGAGGCCGAAGCCGTATCAACACTTGTAAATAAGGGATTCGTTCCGAGCAAAACCGAAGGTTATGATAACTTTATTGCAGCAGGAAATATATATAAGCAGACTCCTGAAGGTTCGACCAAAGCGCCTGCAGGAACAACTGTATCGATTTATATAAGTAAGGGCCCGGAGACAACTAAGGTTTCCGTTCCGAATCTTATAGCTCAGGATGAGATGACAGCTATGTCGTTACTTACTGAAAACGGTCTTGAACTCGGTACCGTAACCGAGGTCAATTATGAGGATGCTGCATATGAAGGATTGGTATGTAACCAGTCATATGCACCGGGTACTTTCCTTGATGCAGGTTCAAAGGTTGATATTTCAATAAGCATAGGACCGATACAATCAACTTATAAATATATAGATACAATTCAGGCACCGTCGCCTATGGAAGACCCCAATTTTAAATTGGGAACAATAGTAAACGTATCGGTAGTTGCAAGTGACGGTACATCACTGTATTCAACACAGGAAGCTTCATTCCCGATTCAGATGAATATTTCGGGAATTCAATCCGAGGAAGGAACTGTGATACTTAGTTACATTAATCAGGGTGAAGCATCCCTTGTTACCAATGAAGACGGAACCGTAACTACGGTTGCAGGTACTACAGAAACCAAAGAGATTAAGCGCTCAGTAACATTTATAGCAGAGTAATTATTAAGAACTGATGACAGGAAAAATAATTAAAGGAATTGCAGGATTTTATTATGTACATACAACCCTTGGCCTTATTGAATGTAAGGCTAAGGGTGTTTTTCGTAAAGACGGGATTAAACCGCTTGTGGGAGATAACGTGGAAGTAAGTATAATCGATGAAGAAAATTGTAAGGGTAACATTGATAAAATACTTCCGCGAAATAACAGTCTTATTCGCCCTTCATCTGCCAATATCGATCAGGCAATGATTATTTTCGCTATAGTTAAGCCTGATCCAAATTATAATTTATTGGATCGCTTCTTGGTTTCTATGCAACAGCAAAACATTCCGACAGTAATTTGTTTTAACAAAAAGGATATTGCTTCAAAGGAAGAAATTGAGGAACTTCGTGAGGCGTATGAAGGATGCGGCTGCAAGGTTTTGTTCGTAAGCGGAACGCTGGAGGAGGGTATGGATGATATCTTTTTAACCCTTCGCGGAAAAACCACAGTTGTTGCGGGACCATCGGGAGTGGGCAAGTCTACGATAGTGAATGCATTATATCCCGAAGCCAATATGCAAACAGGTGAAATATCACGTAAGATAGAACGCGGGAAGCATACGACAAGGCATGCGGAACTTTTTACGCTTGATGATGATACATTCATTATGGATACACCTGGCTTTACCTCACTGTATATAAAGGATATGGAAAAAGAAGATTTGTGGAAATATTATCCGGAATTTGCAGAGTATGAAACTTCGTGTAAATTCGCAGACTGCTCCCATATATCCGAGAAGGAAAATATTTGCGGAGTGAAGGCCGCAGTTATGAAGGGCAAAGTGAGCAGAATTCGCTATGAAAATTATCGCCAGCTCTATATGGAATTGCTATAGGGACGGTCCTTTTTCCACAAGGATGTGTACTTTGGCTTGAATTTAGACTTTGGTTGTGGAAACGGCATGACAAGGAATTAATCCTTAGCATGCTGTTTTTTATTTTGTATATTTTTTTGCCACTTACCATAGTCACGCTATCGGCGTTTGACGCATAGATACACTTTTGACAAATAGACGCACTTTAATATATTGTCGACTGTGAATGAAAAATATGCAAAAACCTGTACTTTGGTACAGATGACAAGTACAGAAATACGTGATACTATACAGAAAACGTTATGTGTAATATGAGGGAGAGCAAACATACAATATAAAGGAGAGAGTATGAAGAGAAAAGTATTAGCAATGGCCCTTGCATTGATATTAGCTATGGGAACGATAATGACTGCATATGCAGAAGAACTGCCTGATAATGGCATAGTAGATATTACAGATGGCGCAAGCTATGACTACTCAAATAATGGTCAGGCAACCAGTGTAAGTGCATCAAATAGCTCTGAGGTCACAGTAGATAGTGTTAGTCTTAGTAATGTTGTGAATCCGGGTCAAACTGAAGATGATGTTATTGCAGCAGTTACAGGAGAATTGGCAACGATTCATGTAAATGGGGATGTTACTTCTTCAGGTGATAAAGGGATTGCAGGTGCTTACCTGATTGCTACGGACACCGATGTTCATGGTAATGTTACAGTAACTGCAAGTGACGGCGCTGCGTTGGGTCTTGCTACTATCGGAAATGAAGCAAGAGGAATACCGGGAAGTACGGTTATAGTTGACGGTGATGTGAGTGTAAGCGGCCAAAACGAAGTAGTTGGCATTAATATGTTATCCGGTATTTCTACGTCAAAGGCATACATAAAAGGGAATTTAACAGTAGAAGGAACAGATAATGTAAAGGGTGCAATGGTTGATATGCACAGTATTGTTATCATTGATGGTACAGTATCCG